>JBOHNC010000360.1:0-6039 GCA_050730415.1 Planctomycetota bacterium | reverse complement strand
GGGTGGGTGTTGTTTTCGGCGAACCAGGATTTTAAGGGGGCGTGGATGCCGCCGGGGATGAAACGGCCGTCGGGGGATTGAAGGCCGTCGAGGAATTGGTTCGCGATGGGGGCGGCGGTTTGTGGCTTCCCTCGGGCCGGGCGGGATTCTATAATGGGGGGAGTGACGTTATCGAAACATCGCTGCGAGGGCGGTGCTTTCGGGCGCGAGCAAAGCGGCTGTTCGCGCGCAACCGACCGACTTGACGACCGCAAGGAGTATGACCGCTATGCGTAAGCAATGGCAGTGGTTGGGCATGGCTCTGGTGCTGGTGCTGGCGGCGTGCGCGCGGCTGAGCGCCGAAGAAACGACCTGGCAGACGGCGGCGGCGGAGGGCAAGGAGCTGCGGCTGACCTTCAAATCCGGCGACACCGTGCAGGGGGTCTACAACGCGGAAACCGACGACAAAATCATGATCAGCGTGATGACGCCCAAGGGGCCGGATTCGCGGACCTACCCGAAGGCGGACGTGGTGAAGCACGAATGGGTCGAACCGCTGGCGAAGGTAATGGCGGCGAAACTGGCGACCTTCCCGGTCGACAAATTCGAAGACATGCAGACCTACGCGCAGTCGATGATCAACGAGGGGTTTCTGGGCACCTACGAGGATTTCATGCGGGCGCACCGTAGCGATCTCACGGTGGACCATTTCAAACTGTACGTGATTTTTCTCGACAACAACGGCGACGACCTGGAGGCGCAGCACTTGGTGGAGTGGGCGAAAATCAACCATGCCGACTGGCGGACGACGATCGACGAGGTATCGCTGCGGCTGCACAAGGCGCCGAAGTTGACCGAAGCGGCAACGGCGCCGCCGAAGGAAGGTTCGAAGCCGGAGACGAGCAGCGCGCCGGTGCTGAAAAAGGGCGAGATGTATTGCGCGGGCACGGTGCCGACGGCAAAGGAAGAGCCGGCCTTCGACGCCGACGCCATGTCGCACATGAAACCGGCGCCGGTGCGGATGGCCTTGCAGGCCGTCCAGACGTGGGAACAGACCGATCCGGACGTGATGATGCTGACCTACGAATGCCGCTATACGCTGACCTCGCGGCCGGGCGGTCCGTCGGTGAATTACTCGGTGGGGATGATTTACATCCGGCACGCGCACAATGTCTGGACCTTCAACAGCATGGTGGTGATGCCGTGGCGGGCCTTCCCGCATCCGGCCGATCAGTAGGCAGCGTCGGACGGCGGCCAAGCAAAGTAACATACATTTATTCAGGCAATACGGAGTGCGCGCTACCCGCGCAAGAAAGATAATGCGCCGGCTTTGCCGGCATTTTTACCCACGGGCCATAAGCCCGTGCCACTTGGGTGGTGGGCATTTCTGTTGGGTATTCGTGCAGCGGGTCAGAGCAATTTCGGGCCGACGGTTTTTTCGAGTTTGCGGATATCGGCGGTGAATTTGCGGATGCCGTCGGCCAGTTTTTCGGTGGCCATGGCGTCTTCGTTGTGCAGCCAGCGGAAGGCGTTTTCGTCGAGATCGAGTTTTTGCTGGTCCGACTTGTGGGCGGATTCGGGGGAGAGTTTCCGGGCGAGCGGCTCCGGGGCGGCTTGCAGTTCGCCAAGGAGTTGCGGGCTGATGGTGAGCAGATCGCAGCCGGCGAGTTCGGTGATTTCGCCCTTGTTGCGGAAGCTGGCGCCCATGACTTCGGTTTTGTAGCCGAATTTTTTGTAGTAGTTGTAGATGGCGGTGACGGAGGCAACGCCGGGGTCTTCGGCGGGGGCGAAGTCGCGCCCGGAATTGGCCTTGTGCCAGTCGAGGATGCGGCCGACGAAGGGGGAAATCAACTGCACGCCGGCCTGGGCGCAGGCGACGGCTTGGGCGAAGCTGAAGAGCAGCGTCATGTTGCAGTGGATGCCTTCCTGGCGGAGGATCGCGGCGGCCTGGACGCCTTCCCAGGTGCTGGCGAGTTTGATGAGAATGCGTTCGCGGCCGATGCCGGCGGCGCTGTAGAGGTCGATGATCTGGCGGGCTTTGGCGACCGAACCGGCGGTGTCGAAGGACAGGCGGGCGTCGACTTCGGTGGAAACGCGGCCGGGGATGATTTTGAGGATTTCGCAGCCGAAGGCGACCGACAGGCGGGTCATGGCGAGGTCGACCAGATTGGCGCCGGACTGGCCGGATTTTTTGGCTTCGCCGAGGGCCTTTTCGACGACCGGTTTGTATTCGGCGTTCTCGCTGGCTTTCAGGAGCAGGCTGGGGTTGGTGGTGGCGTCGCGCGGAGCGTACTGCTTCATGGTGGCGAAGTCGCCGGTGTCGGCCACCACGACGGTGAATTGCTTGAGCTGTTCCAATTGATTGGGCATGACGGGGTTCCTTCCTGGGAGTCGCGGCTGCGATGCATGCGCGGCCGTGGTGAACCGTCGCATTTTAGCAGGCACTCTAAATTATACCGCTCCGGCGCGGAAGCTGCGTGTTGGCGATGGGGGGGTGGGGAAACAAGGACGAATCTCGAGGAATGGGGGATGAAGGATGATGCGCGCTGCGCACGCAGGCAAATCCTGAATCCTGAAGCAGGAATCCTGAAGGATGAAGGGAAATCGAAAATGCGCGGAGAGGACGAAGAGCGGGCCGGCACACCTGGGGGGTCGGGTGCGCGCTGACGCGCGCAAGAAAGATAGGGAACGAGCTGCGCTCGCGCTGTTTTTGCATCGGCCATCGGGCGATGCCACGGGGCTTTGGGCGTTCGTTGGGAACGGATAGACTTCCGGAGCCGAAGGGGCGGCTCAAACGAAGAAGCCGGTCTGGAGACCGGCGGTCCCAGGCCGAGCCAGAAGCCGACGGGAACGTCGGCGCTCCCAGGGAAGACGGGAACATTGGCGCTGCCAGGGGGTGCTTCCGGCGCACCACCGCCACATTGAATCTTGAAGCGCCACCAGGCCGAGGATCGTTTGGAGGTCGAACCGGCGGGGCGGGGGATCAGGCGGCGTGGGTGGTGAATAACGGGGGAGCGGGGCAGTCGATGGCGGCGGCGATGGCGCGGAAGAGTTCGGCTTCTTCGGTGCTGATGACGCGGTCGGCGGAAATGGCGGCGGCGCAGGCGGCCAGCAGGCGTTTTTTGAGGGCGGGGGCCAGCAGCCGGAACTGGGTCATGGCGCGGCTGAGCGCGTCGAAGTTTAATTGTTCGCGCGGGAGCAACTGCGCGGCGTTGGTGTCGAGGCTGAGCATGGCGGCGCCGGCGCGAAAGGCCTGGAGCGCCGCCGCTTTCGCATCGGCGGTGAGCGGGTGGGCGGCGTCTTCGGCCTCCACGCCGACGGTCCCGGCGTAGGCGACGTAGCTGAGCAGCAGCCCGAGAGGGGCGCTCAATTGGCCCAGGCCGTAGTATTGCGGCGTGGGCGGGCGGGTGGCGCCGAAGTAGCGGTCGAGGTGCTGGCGCAGCAGTTGAGTGAGGAGGAACTCGAACAGCGAGGTGCGGCCGTCGGCTTCGATGAGTTTGCCGACGGCGTTGCGGAGTTCGGTGTATTGCGCCGGCGCCAACTGGCGCAGGGCGGGCAGGCTGAGGTCGAGCAGCTTCAGGCGCATGTCGGCATCGAGGGCCAGGACGTGCTTGAGCGCCAGGGTGACTTCGCGCTGAATGGCCGGCTGGATGTGCTGCTGCAGGAATTCCAACTGGCGGGACCGGACGGCGGCGTCGGCGTCGAGCAGCAGGCCGAGCATGAGCGCGGCGGCGCCGAGGGGATCGTGGGCGAGGTCGAGCAGCGGCGCGGGCATCCGGAACATCAATTCCTGGGCGTATTTCATTTGCTCGGGGGAGACGCGCCCGATGTTGGCGAGGACCTGGTCGGGGTTGAGGGTGCCGGTGGCGCGGCGCTGGCCCGAGTCGCCGGCGCTGCCGCCGGCTGCACTGGCGGCTGCACCGCCGCCTTGCAGCCCCAAGGCGCCGCCGGCCATCATCCCGGGCAGAAACAGCCCGGCGCCACCGGCCATCCCGGCGGATCCGCCCAGGCCCGGCGCGCCGCCCATCATGGGCATGGCTGCGAGCGGTCCGCCCACGCGGCGGTCGCGTTCGGAGGGATGGGGCAGCGGGGTGCGCAGGTCGGTGAGCGGTTGGACGTCGGGGAATTTTCCATCGAAGCCGGGTTCGACGCGACGGATGCGTTCTTCGAGCGGCGGGTGGGTGGCCATGGCGTCGAACCAGGCGTCGGCGAGGCCTTCGGCGAAAAACATGTGGGCGGTTTCTTCGGCGGCGTGGGTTTTCAGCCGTCCGCCGGCGTCGTAGCCGCCGATTTTTTTGAGGGCTCCGGCGATGCCCGCCGGGTTGCGGGTGAACTGCACCGACGAGGCGTCGGCGAGGAACTCGCGCTGGCGCGAAATCGCGGCCTTGATGAGCTTGCCGAAAAACAGGCCCACGCCGCCGATGGCCATCAGCGCGAAGCCGAGCACCACGAAGAACATGCCGCTGTTGTCGTTGTCGTTGCTGGCGTACATCCGGCCGGAGGAATAGAAACTGATCCGGATCATCCACAGGCCCAGCACGTACAGGCCGAGGATGCCGAACAGCACGCCGATGAGCCGGATGTTGGTGCGCATGTCGCCGTTCAAGATGTGGCTGAATTCGTGGCCGATCACGCCCTGGAGTTCGTCGCGGTTGAGCAGGCGCAGGGTGCCGGCGGTGACCGAGACGACGGCTTCGTTGGGGTTGTTGCCGGCGGCGAAGGCGTTGATGCCTTCTTCGCGATCCATCACATACACCGGGGGGACGTGAATGCCGGCGGCGATGGCCATTTCTTCGACGACGTTGAGCAGGCGGCGTTCGTCGGGATCGCGGGTGTTCGGGGCGAGGAGGCGGCCGCCCAACATTTCAGCGACGGCCGAGCCGCCGCTGGCCAACTGCATCATCTTGAAGGCCATGCCGCCGCCGATGACGGCCAGGGTGCCGCCGACGGCGAACACGAAGATCACCGGCACGAACAGCGGTACGTTGGGCGGCTTCACCGTCGGCGGCGGAAGCTCCTCTTCGTAGCCTTGGCGGTGGTGGGTTTTGCCGGCATTTCCTTCGATGTAGATTTTGTACATGCCCCACGAAACAAAATAGACGCCGAGGACGATCACCGCGACGCACAGCGCGAAATACAGCACCAGCCAGCCGGTTTTGCGGTGCGCGGCTTCCTCGGCGCCGAAAAAATCCATGGTGTTGCGGGTGGGCCCGGCGGAGCCGGCGGGGGTCGACATGCATCAGGTCATCGACACGTTGACGTTTTGCCGTTCGGCGGCGTTCTGAATTTCGAACTGCTGCGCCGCCTGGAAGCCGAAGGAGCCGGCCACGGTCACGGTCGGGAAACTTTCGCGGTAGGTGTTGTAGACCATCACCGCGTCGTTGAAGGCCTGGCGCGCGAAGGCGATCCGGTTTTCGGTGGAACTGAGTTCTTCCATCAGTTGGGTCATGTTTTCGTTGGCCTTGAGGTTCGGGTAGGCTTCGATGGCCACGCGCATCTGGCCGAGCATGTTCATGAGGTTGTTTTCCGCGCCCATCAGGCCGGTGATCGCGGCGGGATCGCCGGGATTGCCGGCGGCGCGCTGGCAGGCGCTCATGGCGGCGCCGCGCGCCTCGGTCACTTTTTCGAGCACCTCTTTTTCATGGGCCATGTAGCCTTTGGCGGTTTCGACGAGGTTGGGGATCAGATCGTAGCGGCGTTTGAGCTGCACATCGATCTGCGAGAAGCCGTTTTTGAAGCGGTTGCGCAAGGTCACCAGCCGGTTGTAGGTGGTCGCCAGCGTGACGCCGGCCACGATGCAGCCGAGCACAATCAGCCCGACGATGATTTCGACCCAGATCAAGGTTGCACCTCCTCTCCCGCCGCCGGGCGCCCGCGGGCGCCAACGCACGGATTGTAGCAGGCGGATGGAATTGCGGAGCGTGGGTCGGGTTTTGGGGCACGGTGTTGGCGTTTTTTGGCGCGGGGGCGGGGAAGAGGAAGTGCTCTCGCCAAGACGCCAAGTCGCAAAGAAGAGCGTGTGGCGGGAAGGTCGGCGGCTGCGGCGGGGGCTCCGGTCGC
>JBOHNC010000359.1:0-8209 GCA_050730415.1 Planctomycetota bacterium | reverse complement strand
ACGTGGGCGCCGCTGGCGCCGGATCCCGGCGCCGCCAAGGCGCAAAAAAGCGCCGCCGCCTGGCCGCGCGCCCTGCTGCTCATCCTCCTCCTGCTGCTCAGTTGGATCTGCGCCAAACAGTACAGCGTCGGCCCCACCCCCGATGAACTGCGTTTCGGCGGCAGCCGCGAAGCCGCCGCACTCCGTCACGCCGCCGGCGCCGGCGGCAACGAATTCTTCACCCACGCCCGCGCCATCGCCGCCTGCGGCGACCGCACCACCGATTCCCCCGGCTGCGAAGCCGCGCTGGCCTACGTCCTCCGCTCGCTGAAATCCGACGGCGGCTTCCAGCCGCTCCTGCCCGGCTTCGCGCCCGAACATCCCGCCTTCGAAGTCGTCCGCCGGGATGACGTGCTGCTCCAGGTCGATCACCACGACCCGGGGCCGAACGGCCTGCGCAGCTCGCTGGCCATCGACGGCGACACCGCCGAAATCCCGCTCGACGCCCTGCGCGCCAACGCCATGAACGCCTGCGCCACGCCGCCGGAGGGTCTCCACGGCACCCTGGTCTGGCTCGGTGACGGCAAGCGCGAACACTGGCCCCGCGCCGACCTGACCGGCTGCATCGCCGTACTCGATTTCAACAGCGAAGACGCTTGGCTGAATGCCGCCGCCGCCGGCGCCGTCGGTTGCGTTTTTCTGGAACCTGCGCCGCCTGGGTCACCTGCTTCGACCGAGTCGCCCGCGCCGGGCCCCGCCGCGCCGGGCTCCGCCTCGCCGGCCCGCCCCGAACTGCCGGCCACTTCCTACGTCCAAGCCGACCGCAAATACCTCGCCCTCCTGCCGCTGAATGTGCCGCGGCTGTACGCCGCCGGTCCCGCCGCCGCGCAGGTCCGCCTCGCCGCCGACGACCACCGCGGCGCCACCCTGCGCTGCGGCCTGCGGCTTGAATCGGCCAAAGCCCCCTACCTGGAAGCTGTCATCCCAGGCAGCGGCAAATACCAGCGCGAAATTCTCGTCGTCGGCTACCTCGACAGCCGCTCGGTCGTGCCCGGCCGCGCGCCGGGCGGCAGCGAACTGTGGTCCGCCGCCGGCTGGCTGACGCTGGCCAACTACTTCGCCCACCATCCCTGCGATTTCGACCTGCGCTTTCTGCTGTTCACCGGCCACTGGCAAAGCTTCGCCCTCGAACGCGCCTGGGCGGAACGTCACCAGGCGGAGTTCGGCCCCAAAATCGCGCTCACCATGGGCCTCGACTTCAGCCCCGACAGCCGCGACTTCGGCGTCCAGGCCATGCGCGGCTTCCCCAACTACGCCGGCAACCGTGAACTGAACCAGCTGCTCCTGCGCCAGGGCAAACAGGTGCCCGTCTGCGACCAGCCCGCCGGCGACCTGCCGCCGGTCGCCAGCAACGCCGGCTTTCTGCAGCAGCTCGAAGCCGCCCTCGCCGCCCATCCAAAGCGCCTCTGGCAGCCGGGCTCGGCCGCCTTCCACATCGACTGCGGCCCGCCCAAAGGCACCACCGACATGCAGGAAGACGACCGCTACCCGCGCCCCGACCTCACCCAGACCCCGCGCTTCCCCGACGCCGCCGATCCCTTCCGCGCGCTGGGCGTCGCCACCCTGAACCTCGGCTGCAGCGAACCGGAACGGCCGCTCGAAGACACCCCGCTCGACCATTTCGACGCCGCCGCCTTCGCCCCCGCGGCGGTCGCCGCCGACGATGCCGCGCCGGCGGTCAAAAATCTGCGCACCCAGTTTTTTTGCGCCACCGCCCTCCTCGGCGCCATCGCCCGCCAAGCCAAAAACGCCCTGCCCGCCTGGCCCACCGTCATCCGCGACGACTACGCCGGCCGCGTGGTGCTCCACCTGCGGCTGGTCCAGTGGGACGCGCCCCGCCTGTGGTACCGCAGCGGCATCCCCCAGGGCCCCGGGCTGCACACCTACGTCCTGGTGGTGCCCACCTCCGGCGGCTTCTCGCAAAGCTACCCCGGCGCCGTCTTTCCGCGCGTGACCTCGCCCAACCGCGACTGGAACCGCGGCCTGCAGTCGTTCAGTTGGTCCTTCCTCGAGGAAGTCCCGCAGCAAAACGACGGCGCCCTCAACGTGCCGCTCGTCTACGCCGCCGTCCCCGACAACCAGGTCACCGTGCTGGCCTTCACCCTCGACGAACAGGGCCATGTCCGCTTCGCCACCGACCTCGGCCGCCACGGCGACCAAGCCTTCCCGATCCTGAACGTCGACATCCGCCGGCCGGAACTGAACCTGCAGCTCAAGCTCTTCCCCTGCGGCACGCTCACGCTGTTCGACCTCGCCGACCCCGAGCGCAAACAGTTCAGCAACTTCGTCGAGGGCCAGAACACCATGCAGTGGGGCCAGGGCGAAGTTGACGCCGGCGAAGGCGAACTGCTGCCCGTCC
The DNA here is from genome assembly GCA_050730415.1 of Planctomycetota bacterium. Lineage (GTDB taxonomy): Bacteria > Planctomycetota > SZUA-567 > H5-PLA8 > JBOHNC01 > JBOHNC01. The sequence goes on along the minus strand of JBOHNC010000359.1, from coordinate 5,811 downwards.
ACGCCGTCCAACTGGCCGGCAGCCACACCGAACCGGAGGAATATTCCTACCTGCAGTGGCGCCGCACCGCGATGGTCTTCATGCCGCCGGATCGGCCCACCGAAGTGCTCGTCGGCAGCCGCTCCACCCGCATGGCCATCTTCAACCACGCCGACGCCGACCATCCCGAAGGCCCCGGCTACACGCTCGCGCCTGGCGCCGAAACCCGCGTCCTGCACACCCTTCAAGCCGCCATCGACCAGTCCCACGCCCTAACCGCCCACCGCCTGGCCCGCTACCGCTCCCTGGGCGTCGCCAGCCCCGCCGCCGACGCCGCCGTGGTGCGCAGCCGCGCCGATCTGAAAGCCGCCGCGGCCGCGCCCAATCCCGCCTTGCGCTGGGCCGACGAGCAATTGGCGTGGAAATCGCAGGATGTGGTCTACCGCGAGTCCTACCAACTGCTGGTCGATGTCGTCTCCACCACCATTTTCTATTTCCTCGTGCTGCTGCCGTTTTCCTATCTTATCGAACGGCTGCTGTTCCCCCAGATCACCCTGACCCGCTCGGCCGCCGTCTCGGCCGCAATCTTTGCCGTCTTCGCTGCGCTGCTGTACCTGTTCCATCCCGGCTTCCGCCTGGCCGACAACATCGTCGTCGCGCTGATTTCCTTCCTCGTCGTGGTCCTCACCCTGCCGGCGCTGTTTCTGACGATGGGGCGCGGCCTGAGTCTCATCCGCGACTGGGGCCGGCGCGAACGCAGGCAACACAGCGCCGGCGCCGACGCCACCGGCGTGGTGCTCGCCGCGCTGTCGCTGGCCGTGAGCAACATGCGCCGCCGCAAACTGCGCACCGGCCTGACCCTCACCACCCTCACCCTGCTCGTCCTCAGCCTCGTCGTGCTGACCACCACCTCGGCGGAAATCCGCTACCGCCGCACGCCCGCCCCCGGCGGCTACCTCGGCGCCTACCGCGGCGTCGAAATCTTCAACCAGGAAGACCACCTGAACGGCCTCCACGACGACCTCGTCAAACTGCTGCGCGATAAATTCGGCGCCGACTGCGATGTCGGCGTCCGCCGCTACATCGACCCCGGATATGAGACCCGCGTGCCGATCGCCTCGGCCACCGACCGCACCCAGGTCCCCTCGGTCATGCTCGTGTCGCCCGACGACGCCACGCTCTTTCCGAGCCTCAACCGCAACGCCGACGCAGGCGGCGTGCTCACCGCCGGCCGTTGGATCCGGCCCGGCGATGTCGCCGCCGTCGTCCTGCCCGGCGCGCTCGCCGCCAAACTCCACGCCCGCGTCGGCGATGTCGTTCACGTCTACCGCTTCCCGCTCACCGTCGTCGGGATCCTCGACGACACCCGCTTCGAGCAACGCCTTGATGTCGATGCCAAACCGCTCACCACCTACAGCTTCCACACCGAACAGACCAACCACCGCGATCCCGAATACAACCACCCCCAGGACTGCGTCTACGTCGCGCTCAACCTCTGGCAGACCTACGGCTGGCTCTACGGCCCCGCCCGCGCCATGGTCTTCCATCCCCATCCGCCCACGCCCGCCGAGATCGCCGCCGCAGTCGCCGACCTGCAAGGCCATTGGGCCGTCGAACGCGCCCAGCCCGAACGGCTGCGCTTCCCCGACCAATGCGAAGCCGCCCGCGCGCAGCTGAACCGGCTGCTGGCCCAATCCGGATCGGCCGCGCCGCCCGCGCCGCCGGCCGCCGCCGATCTGCACGCCATCGCCGAATTCGACCTCACCGCCCGCCGCCTGCGCGACCTCGCCGACCGCCTGGCCGGCCTGAACCTCGGCCTCGATGTCTACTTCGACGACCCGGCCCCGCCCTGGGCGCTCGCGCCCGATGACCTCCGCCGCCGCGCCGCCGGCAACCCCACCGCCGGCGACCGCGTCATCGAAATGGCCGCCTCCGCCGATGTCTCCATGCGCGAAGGCGCGATGATGATCTTCCCGCTCCTGATCGCGTTCTTCATGATCCTCTCGATCATGATCGGCAGCGTCTACGAACGCCGCCAGGAAATCTACGTCTTCAGCGCCGTCGGCCTCGCCCCGCGCCATGTCGCCATCATGTTCCTGGCCGAAGCGGTGGTCTACGCCGGCATCGCCGCCGTGCTCGGCTACTTCCTCGGCATCATCCTGCTCGGCTCGCTGCGCACCCTCGGCGCCCTGCCCGCCAATTTCTACCCCAACTACCTCGGCGTCTTCGTGATCTACGCCGCCCTGCTGGCCTTCGCCGCCACCCTCCTGTCGGCGCTCTACCCGATCTACCTCGCCGGCCGCATGGTCAACCCCTCGCTCGAACGCACCTGGGCCATCGACGAAAAACCGGTCGGCCGCGACTGGCTCATCTCGCTGCCGTTCATCGCCTCCGATCGGCGCGAAGCCTGCGGCATCCTGTGTTTCCTGCGCCACTTCCTTGAACTCCACGTTGGCTCCCGCTCCGGCGGCTTCGCGCTGCCCGATGAACCGCCCGCGCCGCAGTTGGATGCCGCCGCCACCGCCGGCGGCAGCAGGGCCGGCGCCGGCGCAAGCGCAAGCGCCAGCGCAAGTCTGACCGCCGACATTTGGCTGGCGCCCTTCGAACGCAACATCCTGCAACAGGCCCGCATCGAAGCCGCCCACGATCCCGCCCGCAACCTCTATCTGCTGCGCCTGCGCCTGCACCTGAATTCCGGGCAGCAAGCCCTCTGGCAACGCTCCGCCCATGTCTTCGTCGACGCCCTGCGCAAACAGCTCCTCGTCTGGCGCGGACTGCTGCCCGGCGATCTGAACCGCCTGCTGCTCGAAGGCGACCTCCTGATCCCCGCCGCCGACCGACCCGCCACCGCGCCTTCCGCACCGGCCAACCCGGCCGAGCCATTCGATCCGGCCGCCCCCGCCGCTCGCGCCGCTCGCGCCGACCCGGCCGATCCGGCCGAGCCGGCCGATCCGACTGATCCGACCGACCCGACCGATCCGCCCGATCCGACTGATCGGGGCGCCGCACCGGATGCACCCGCGCCGTGACCTTCCCCACTTCGGCCGCATCGCCCGGCGGCCCGCCCCGCACTCCCAGCCCGGCCGTGCTGGACGCGACCATCCTCCCGCCGCCCGCGACCCGCTGCGTGGTCGCCTGCTTTCTCGGCGCCGTCGCCGGCATTCTGCTCACCTCCAGTCTGCCCGCCTGGACGCCGTGGCTCGCCGCCGCCGCCGCCCTGGCCGCCTTCGCCGCCGCGCGCTGGCCCTTCCACCGCGCCGAAACCCAAGCCGGCGACGAAACCTGGACCGGTGACGAATTCTCCGCGCCGCCGCCGCCGCCACCGGCCGCCTGGACCCGCGCCGCGCTGCCGCTGGCATTGTTCCTGACCCTCTTCACCCTCGCCGACCAGGTCGAACAGCTCCGCCAGCAGCGCAACGCCGCCCTCGTCGAAGCCCTCTTCCACGCCGCGCCCCCGCCCTTCGACGCCGCCGGCGCCGCGCCAACCCCCGACCTCGCCTGGCTCACCGACCGTGACGAACCCCGCATCCGCCTGGCGACCATCACCGGCACCGTCGTCGAAGCCCCACCCCCGCCGATGCCCCGGCATCTGCTCATGAACCGACCGCGCATCTACATCGTCGAAACCCAGACCGTCGCCGACCCCGGCCACGCGCCCGAAACTCTGCACGCGCGGATTCACGTGGCCCTCGCAACCAATCCCCTGCTGCCGCCGGCCCTGACGCCCGGTCCGCCCTGCTACCCGCTGCCCGGCGACCGCATCGAAGCCACCCTCGCCCTGCGCGAAATCCTGCCCGGCGCCGCACCCCCCGGCCAGTCCGATCCCCACCTGACCTGGCTCATCGAAGGCCTCCACGCTGAAGCCTCCCTCGACCCCCGCCAGTGGCGCGAACTGCCCGGCCCCGCCTGGGTCGGGCCGCTCCAAGCCGCCCGCCGCGCCCAGGATTTTCTCTCCGCCCAGGTCAATCGCCACCTCACCGGCCGCGAAGCCGACACCATCCGCGCGCTGTGCTGGGGCGACAGCTCCGATCTCGGCCCCGACGACCGCCGCTCCTTCCAGCGCACCGGCACCGTTCATCTGCTCGCGATTTCCGGCCTGCACATCTACATCGTGCTCTACATGCTCCTGCTGTTTCTCCGACCCTGGCTGGCCCACCGCGCCGCGCGCCATCTCGCCCTGGCCGTCCTGATCTGGACCTACGCCGCCCTCACCGGCTTCCACGAACCGGTCCTGCGCGCCGTGCTGATGTTCACGATCTGGATCGGCGCGCTGCTCGCCTCGCGCCGCTTCGACCCCTTGAACGCCTGGGCGCTCTCGGGCCTATTCATCCTCGCCGGCTCGCCGCAGTCGGCCCACACCATCGGCTTCCAGATGTCCTACGCCAGCGTCGGGATGCTCTGCTGGTGGTCGGCCGCGCTCACCGGTTGGCTGCGCACCCGGCTGCTCGGCCGGCTCGACCGCTGGCTCTTGCCGCGCGTGCTCGACGGCCTCTGCCACGCCCTCGCCGCCGGCCTGATCGCACTCGCCGCCACCCTGCCCCTGACCGTCTACTACTTCGGCGTCTTTCCCATCTGGGCGGTGCTGGCCAATCTCGTCCTCGTGCCGATCTTCGAACTGCTCCTGGTGCTCGCCTTGCCCCTGACCCTGCTGTTCTGCGTCACCGATCCCGGCTGGCCCGCGCTGCTGCTCCAGCACGCCGCCCACTGCGCGCTGCTGGCCGCCGACGGCATGGCCGCACTGGTCGGTTCGGACACGCCGTTCAGCCCGCCGCGGCCCGCCTTTCTCGTCGCCGCGCTGGCCGCCCTCGCCGTCGCCGGCGGCTTTTTCCGCCGCGCCGCGCGCAACCGCGATCCCGGCCGCCGGCCGCCACTCGGTGAATCCGCCCTGCGCGCCCGCATGGCCCGGCCCAGTTTTTCGCTGGCCCTGAGCATCCTCTGCACGGTGGGCTGCAGCCACGCCGGCGCCTGGCCCCGCGCCGTCCAGCCTACCGCCGCGCCCGCGTTCCCCTCCGCCGCCGCGCCGGTCATGATCCTCGGCCGCACCCACCCCTGCTGCGTCCTCGCACGGGTCCCCGCCCCCGACCAGGCTGGCGCCGCCGCCCCCGCCGGCGCCGCCCCCGCCGGCTGCGACGCCTTCACCGACATCGAACCGCCCGAACCCGAAGCCCTCCTGTCGGCCGCACGCACGCCGGTGCACGCCTGGCACGCGCTGCTGGCCCCCGATGTCCGCGACCGGTCCCGTCTGCTCGCGCCCGGCATCCGGCTGTTCTGCGACGGCCCCACCGCTCGCGATCGCCTGCTCGAAACCTGGGCCGCCTTGCCGCTCCCTGCCGCCGCTCCGTCTGCCGCCGCCAGCGCCACTACCGCGCCCGACGGCCGCGAACTCCTGCTGGTCTTCCTCACCCCCGATTCCATCCACGCCCCGCCGCTTTCGCCCGAACAGCAGGCCGCCCTCGCCGCCCACGTGACCGCCGTCGTGCTGCTCGACTCCGCCTGGCGGCTGCTCGCGCCCGACGGTCAAGCCTGGGTGGCCTTCGGCCGCGCCCACCGCATCCCCGTGCTGGCCGCCGACGCCGCCCCCCTCTGGCGCCTCCCCCCCGGCGGCGCCACCGCCACCCTGGCCACCGCCCAAGGCGACCGCATCGCCCACTTCCCCTCCCCGCCTTCTCCTTCTCCTTCTTCTCCATCTTCCCCGTGATCCCCGTGCTCCCCGTTTCGTGCCCCCGTGGAAACCCGGACCCTCGCGCGCGGTTCTCCCGCTTCTCTTCCTTCCCCGTTCCTCCTTCAAAATTCAAGATTCTCTTGCACGCGCCAGCGTGCATCGTCTCCCCC
>JBOHNC010000358.1:0-6642 GCA_050730415.1 Planctomycetota bacterium | reverse complement strand
GGGAGCGGGTGTCGGGGCGGCTGGCGGCGAGCGCGGGGAACGGAGCTGGCGGGGCGAACGGATCGGGCGGGGCGGCCGGGGCTACGGGGTCGGGCGGGGCGAGCGATTCGGGCGGGACGGGGCGGGTGGACGCGTGGGGGTGGCGCAACGCGGCGGCGCCGGTGTACTGGGGGGCGATGGTGGCGGCGGGGTTTGCCTGTTTCGAGAACGTGCTGTATGCGCTGCACACGCCGGCGGGGAGCGGTCAGGAGTATGCGGTGATCGCGGTGCGGGCGGTGACGTCGTCGCTGGTGCACTGCGCGGCGACGTCGATGGTGGGCTTGGCGGTCGGGGTGGCGCTGCGGTTCGAGTTTCCGCGGGCGGGGCTGGCGTTGGCGGCGGCGGCGGGGCTTTTGTGCGCGGTGCTCATCCACGCCGGCTACAACGTGCTGACGCAGATGCCCTTCACGACCGGGCACGCGCGGCTGATGGTGGAGGCCTGCGCGGCGGTGCTGGGGTCGAGTTTCCCGCCGCTGTTGGCGTATGCGTTCGGGTTGATCGGGTCGGGTACAATTTCGTCGCGGCGGTAGCGGCGGGTCAGGGGGGCGTGGGGCCGGGAGGCCGCGTCCGTTCTGCCGTCCCTCCGGGACTGGGGGTCCATGGCGGTCTGTGCGCTCCCAGCACTGAAGTGCTGGGCTAAGCCTCTGGGGTCCCGCGAGCGGGACTCCAAAAGGCACGGGCCAGGCAGCGGAGACGCGGGGGCAACGCGGGGGCCCAGGCCGGGGAACAGGCAATCGCAGGTGTAGGCGGAGGAGATGCGCGCATGACCGGACTGATCGTCGTGGATCACGGCAGCAAACTGGCGGCAGCCAACGAGATGCTCGAAAAGGTCGTGGCGCTGATGGCGGCGACGGCGGGGTATAACTTCGAGCCGATCGTGGCGGCGCACATGGAACTGGCCGAACCGAGCATCGCGCAGGCGCTGACGGATTTGTATATGATGGGGGTGCGGGAGGCGATCGTGTTTCCCTATTTTCTGAGCCCCGGGCGGCACACGCAGGAAGACATTCCGCGGCTGGCGCGGGAGGCCGCGGCGGGACTGGCCGGGATGCAGGTGAAGGTTGCGGAGCCGTTCGGCTTGAGCCCGAAACTGGTGGACGCGGCGCTGCAGCGGATTCGCGCCTGCCGCGACAGCAAAGGCGGGGGCGAAGAAGCGAAGATCGAGACCACGCGGCTGACCGCGCGGGGCAATCGGACGACGCGGCGGATGCGGCCGCAGCTGTAGTGGCCTTGGGGGCCACGGCCCCACCGGCATCGCTGCGGGTTGCCGAGTCGATGTGCAGAACGAGGCGTTGGGTTGCTCCCGTGGGTCGCGGGGAGCTTTGTTCTTTCTGAAGATTTAAAGGCGCGCGCTTCGCGCGCTTTTTTTATGCATGGGACAGCGTCCCATGCCACGATGCCTTCGACATTTTTCAGGTGCGGCGGGCCATTGGGTCCCAGACGAATTTGTGGAGCTGGAGCTGGAAACGGACGTTCAGGCCGTCGGCGAGAATCCAGGCGACCAGATCGGCGGGCTGCAGCGCGCCGAAGACCGTGGAAAACAGCACCGTGCAGATCGTGTCGAGGCGGTGGCGCTGGACCATTTCGCGCGCCCACAGGTAGTCTTCGCGCGAGGCGAGGACGCATTTGACTTCGTCGCGGGCGGTCAGGTGGGCGATGTTTTCGAGCCGGTTGCGGTGGGATTCGCCGGAGCCGGGGGCTTTCAGATCCATGATGCGGATCACGCCGGCCGGGAGGGTCTCGATGGGACGCTCGCCCGAGGTTTCAATCAGCACCGTGTGTCCGGCGGCCAGCAGCGCGGCGCACAGGTCGGGGGTGTGCGGCTGGAGCAGCGGTTCGCCGCCGGTGACTTCGACCAAAGACAGGGTGGAAGGTGGCGCGATGACGGATGCAGGGGCAGCGGACGGAGCGGGCGCAGTGGGTGCCGTGGGTGCCGGCGGCATCGGCGCAAGGCCGGCGACTTCGGCCAGAATTTCCGGCAGGGTCATTTTTTTGCCGCCGTGGAAGGCGAAGGCGGAGTCGCACCACGAGCAGCGCAGGTTGCAGCCGGTCAGGCGCACGAAGATGCACGGCAGGCCGGCCCAGGTGGATTCGCCTTGGATGGAGCGGTAGATTTCGGTGAGGGTGAGGGTGGGGTCGCTCATGGGAGAATCCTAGCACGAGACGCGGGGTGGGACAGCGGGCGGGGAGGGGCGAGAGGTTCAAAGGGCCGGGGCGTCGGGCGGGAGGCCGGCGGACCAGATGCGGGCGGTGTTGTCTTCGCTGACGGTGGCGATCCAGCGCAGGTCGGGGCTGAAGCAGGCATTCAGCACCATGCCGGTGTGGCCTTTGAGGACGTACATGGCGCGGCCGGTGGCGGTCTCCCAGACGCGGGCTTCGCCCTGCACGCCGAAGGTGATCAGCCAGCGGCCGGAATCGCTGAAGGCGCCGGACCGCAGCGCCGCGGCGTGGCCGGTGTATTCGCCGATCAGCGAGCCGAGGCCGGTGGAACTTCCCGCGCTCGGTGCCTGTCCCTGCCCCTGTCCTTGCCCCTGCCCTTGCCCTTGTCCCGCTGTGCCGCTCGAGGTGGCGCCGGCGCCGGTGCTTGCAGCGGGGGTTGCGCCGGACTGCGGGCGGGTTTTGGGTTGCGGCGGCGGCGCGGCGACGGGGTCGGCGCGCCAGAGCCGTGCGACGGTTTCGCGGCCGACGGTGAGGAGGCATTTGCGGTCGGGGGTGAGCACGAGGTCTTGGATGGCCGCGCCGCGGTGGGCGAGGTCGCCGGCCGGTTTGGCGGTGGCGAGGTCCCAGAGCGACACGCGGCCGGTTTGATCGAGCGCGAAGGCGTGGGTGGCGGAGAAGACCGTTTTCTTGAGCGTGCGGCCGGTGGCGATCTGGCCGGCCAGCCGGCCGGCTTGGAGATCGTATTGGAAGAGCGTGCCTTTTTCGTCGGCGAGCCAGGCGGCGAAGCCGGAGGGAGCGAAGGCCAGACCGACGGGGGCGGCTTTGGTGTCGGCGAAGCGTTTGAGTTCCTGGCCGTTGAAGGCGTCCCAGAAGCGGACGGTTTTGTCGCGGGCGGCGGTGAGCAGTTTGAGGCCGTCGGGGGAAAAGCAGACCTGGGTGATCTCGCCGCTGTGGCCGCTGAAAAAACAGGGGCGTCCGCCGAGGCCGAACAGGCGGCCGATTCCGGCCACGGCGTTCTGGCGGACGGCTTCGGCGCCGGTGTCGAAGTCGAACTGGTGCAGTTCGCCGTTGGACAGGCCGGCGATGACGGCGCGCTGGCCGCGCGCGGATTCGAGCACGGTGAGGTGGGCTTTGCGGCCGATGTCGAGGCTGGTGCGCAGGGAGCCGGCGGGGACATCGTGCAAATACAGACGGTGGTCTTCGGAGGCGGTGGCGAGGACGGCGCCGTCGAGGGCGAAGGCGCACAGGTGGACCCAACTGGTGTAGTCCTGCTGGACGAAAATGAGTTCGCCGGGGGCGCGGCCGGCGCGGGCCTGGCGGACGCGGCTGAACCAGTCTTCGAAGGCGGGAAAGCGGCGATCGACGGTGGTGGCGGCGGTGGCGCCGGTGGTGCCGGTGGCGGGCGGAGCGGCGAACCCGCGCAGGGCGGCGAGGGTGCGGGCGGCGGCGGCCAGATCGCCGCCGGCCTGGACGAAGTCGCGCAGGCGTTTGAAGCCGCTGGCGACGGCCTGCACGCGGAATTCGTCGGCGCGTTCGACGAACTGGTGAGGCCGGGCGAGCTTGGACAGCAGCAGCGCGAAATCGCCGTCGGGGGGCGCGGGATTCATGGCCACCAGCGCGCCGGTGAATTGTTTGAGCAGGGCGAAGGCTTTCTGGACGGCGGGGTTGGAATGGGAGATGACGAAGGCGTCGATCTGCTGGAGCTGTTCGGCGGCGGCGGACCAGTTTTCGTCGCAGCCGCAGCGCAGCCAGGCGGTGTAGCCGGCGAGGAAATGCTGGCCGGCTTCGAACTGGGCTTTGGCGCGGTCGAGGTCGGGATGTTTGGGCTGAAGATTTTCGGCTTCGGCAATGGGCGTTTTCAGATCGTCGATTTTGATCTCGCGGAAGAGCCGGTCGCAGGTCTGGATGAATTCATTGAAGTGTTCGAGATTTTTTTTGAGCGCTTGCAGGCCGGCCAGCACGCGGCGGGCGTTGTAGGACTTGTCGCGGTCGCCTTCGCCGCGGTCGACGGCGCGCTGGCCGTATTCGAGGGCGGCGGGAAAGCGCGGCTGCCATTTCATGCGCAGCGCGAGATCGGCGGCGCGGTAGTTCATTTCGTAGTCGTCGGGCGCGGCTTGGGCGGCTTGTTCGAGGATCTGCCAGGAGCGTTCCATGTCGTTCTGGCGTTCGGCGGCTTTGGCTTCGTTCCAGACGGCGGCGGAGTCGAGAACCGGGCGGGTCGGATCGGCTTCGGTGGGTTCGAGGCCGGGGACGGCGGTTTCGGCGGTGGGCGCGGCGGCAACGGGGCGGGTGGTGGGCTGGCCCGGTTGGCCCGGTTGGCCCGGGTGCCCCGGTTGCCCCGGTTGCCCGGGCGCGGCTTCGAAGCGCAGCCGGGTGTTGCGGGTGAGCGCCGGTGCGGCGTTGCGGCCGATGGGTTTGGCGCCGGGCTTGTTGCCGGCCGGGGCTCCGCCAAGCTGGCCCTGGCCCTGGCCCGGCTGGCCCTGTTGGGCCTGTTGGGCAGGCTGGGCAGGCGGGGCAGGCGGGGCGGGGTGGCCGAGCAGCACGGCGACGGCGTCGGCGAATTCACCGGCGTGGGCGTAGCGATCGGCGGGATTTGGGGCGGTGGTTTTTTTGAGCACGGCCGCCAGCCCGGCCGGGCGTTTGCCGGCAGCGCCGGGGGTTTCGGCGGGCAGTTCGGGGAAGGGATTGGTGACGACCTTCATGCAGATTTCAAACACGTTGTTGCCGTCGAAGGGCGGGCGGCCGGTGAGCAGCGTGTAGAGGGTGGCGCCGAGGCTGTAGACATCGGAGGCGGCGCCGCAGGTGGTGGAGTCCTTGCACTGTTCGGGGGACATGAAGGCGGGCGTGCCGACGGTGGCGCCGGTGGCGGTCAGGCCGCCTTCGGAATGGTTTTCCTGCAGCAGCCGGGCGACGCCGAGATCGACGACTTTGATTTCGCCGGTCATGCCGAGCAGGATGTTGGCGGGCTTGATGTCGCGGTGGATGTAGCCGAGTTCATGGGCGGCGGCGAGCCCGCGGGCGGCTTCGCGGACGACGCGCAGGGCGGCGTCGGGCGTGAAGCAGCCAACCTGTTTCAGTTCATCCTGCGCGGAGTGGCCTTCGATCCATTCCATGATGATGTAATGCAGGCCGTGGGCGGAATCGACATCGTAGATCTGGACGAGGTTGGGATGGCGGATGCGGGCGACGATCTGGGCTTCGCGGACGAAACGGGCGACGGCTTGCTGGTCGCCGGCCAGATGCGGGGCCATGATCTTGATGGCGACGTCGATGTCGAGTTTGGTGTGGTGGCCGCGGTAGACCAGGCCCATCGCGCCGGCGCCGATGCGGTGCAGCACGCAGCAGGGGCCGAGCATGCGCTTGCCGTCGACTTGGGGCACGAGGGCGATGAGGGGGTCTGGGGCCTGGGGCGCTTGGGGCGTCTGGGGCGCTTGGGGCGCGGGCTGGGGCGACGGCGGTGGGGAATCGTTCATGCGGGCGGTCTCACGGAGTCGGTGCAGAGCATTCTACCAAAAGCGGCGCGCGAATGAATGGTCGAGTGGCCGTGTGGGCCCAGGGCCTTTTCGTTCTCGCCTCCGGCACCCAGCACTGGTGACTTATGACTCCCGGCGCCGAAATTGCGCCGAAGTGCCGTGCTGGGCAAATCGCGGGCGTGCCTGACGGCACTTCAGAGATTTGGAGAGAACTAAAAGGCCCTGCCGGCGGACCGGGAAAGCCATTGTTAATAGCTTCACGGCGGGATTTTCCGGTAGGATTATACGCGGCGGGAGGCGCCGATCGCGCGGGCCGCCGGGGAGTGTTCCACGCATGCGTCACGACTGGTCGACCTACGCGTCTGAAGGCCACCGGTTGCTCGTGATGACCATCCGGGTCGCGGAGCAACTGGGCAAGGCGGGGGACCGGTTTTTGAAGCCTTACCGGATCACGCTGGTGCAGTTGAACATTCTGGCGGTGCTTTCGACGGCGCCGGACGGGCTGCCGCAGTCGAAGCTGAGCGAGCGGCTGGTGGTGAGCCGGGCGAACGTGACCGGCTTGGTGCGGCGGTTGAAGGCGCTGGGGCTGTGCAAGACGGTGGGGCATCCGGGGGATGCGCGGGTGAAAACGGTGAAGCTCACGCCGGCCGGGCGGAAGCTATTGGACCGGTTGCAGGCGCCGTATTTTGCGGAGATCGAGCGGTTCACGGGAGCGTTTCGGGAGGCGGAAAAAAAGGCTGCGTCGGATTTGTTCGAGCGGCTGGAGGCGGTGTTGCGCGGGCCGGGGGCACGGCGGAAGGGGTGAAGATTGAAGGATGAGGGAACAGGGGACAGGGAAGAAGAAGAAATTCCTGAATTCTGCAACCTGGATTGGCTCTGTGGGAAACTTCGCTTCCGTGTCATTTTCCTGGCCCCGGATGGGGCCGAATTTTGGTAGCCGGGGTTGAACCCACGGAAAGATGGGTTGTGG
>JBOHNC010000357.1:0-3562 GCA_050730415.1 Planctomycetota bacterium | reverse complement strand
CGAGCGTTTCCCCTGCAAAGCGCGTTTCGCGCTCTCTTGCGCGCGCAAGCGCGCCTCTTAAATCTTCCTTGTGGTGCCGGCTTACAGCCGGCTTGGTGAGGTGGGCATCCTTGCCCACCGGCTTTTTCCCCCGCGCGCCGCGCGCATCTTCCCAGTTCCCCTCCATGCAGATCCCAACCCACCTTCATGACCAAGCATGGTTTCAAGTTCCTCGCCTGCTGGCGTTTCAATCCTGCGATTGGTTGCTCTTGGCTTTGGAGTCCCGCCTGCGGGACGAAAGAGTCATAGCCCAGCACTTCAGTGCTGGGACGAGAGAAGCGACCCAAAGTTTCGGATTCCCAGTCCCGGAGGGACGGCAGAGGGACTTCGCGCAACCCGAACCGCCAACTGCAATCGTGAAGCGCCACCCATTATTCAGCCGCACCCGCCTTCGATCCCCCTACAGTTGCTTCAGCCACGCTTTGATGCCCTGCATGATCATCTCCACCGCCACCGTGCCGATGTACAGCGCCGTAATCCGGCCGGTGATTTCAATGTACCGTTCGACCAGCAGCGCGCGCCGCGGCAGCACGTAGTCGTACAGGTTTTTCAGCAGCAACACCGTGGCAATCGAAATGAACACGGCCAGCAGCACCGCCGCGCAGGCCAGCAGCCGCGTTAAGTGCTGCCCGACGATGATGCTGGCGCTCAACGTCCCCGGCCCGATCAGCACCGGCATCGCCACCGCGCCGGCAATGTGTTTGGACTCCCCGCGCAGAATCTCCAGCGCCACCGGGCCTTTGAACACGAATTGCAGCCCGATCACCAGAAAAATCACCCCGCCGAAAATCTGAAAGGAAGCAAACTGCGCCTGGATGACATCCGAGAAAATCGCGTCGCCCAGAATCGCAAACACGCAGAAGACGACGCTCGCGATCAGCCCGGCCCGGACCATGACACTCAGAAATTCGCGCCGCGTGAGACTCTGCATCGGCGCGATCAGGTACACCACGAGCATGAACGGATTCAAGAGAGCCAGCAGCAAAGAACTCGACAGAAAAAATTGAGCCATCGTTCCGTCCGTTAATGTCGCCCTCGTTTCCGACCGCCGCCGCGCGCGCGATCATGAGACCCGCGCTGCGGCCGCCAGTTTCAGTGTATCCACTGTTTCCCGTTGCAGGGAATCGCGTCCGCAACTTCCCGCCCGCGTTGCGATCGGTCGCCCCGCCACCCGAAAACTGAATCGCTCCATCACCGCCCGGCCCCGTGGAAAAATGTCCCGGTTCGCTCGGCCCCGTATAAACCATGGAAATGCAGGGTATGTTTCTTCGTCCCGGCAGGGACGGTCCGAAGAAATGTAGCCCAGCACGAAGCAAGGCGTAGCCGAGCGCCGTGCTGGGAATCGACGGACGAATGCAGTAGGGAGTCCCGGCAGGGACGACAGAAATTCGCGACGCCTACAACCCCCGCGCCCCCGCGCCCCACCGACGCCCAAGCCGCGGGGCCGTCAATCCCCGAAACTCACCCCCATCTCCCGCGCCGTCTTGATCGTGTCGCAGTCGGTCGGCACCGATTTCATCTTCGAAATCGCCTCCTTCAGCGGCACCGCATCCACCCGCGGCGGGTTGAGCGCCACCATCACGTTGGTCAGCCCGTCGGCCAGGCAGCGCACCGCCGCCGCGCCGAAGCGCAGTGCGATCAGCCGGTCGAAGGTCGTCGGTCCGCCGCCGCGCTGCAAATGCCCCAGCACCATCGTCCGCGTTTCCTTGCCGGTGCGCTTTTGAATTTCCTTCGCCACCTGTTCGGCGATGCCTCCCAGTTTCACCTCCCGCCCGATTTCTTTTTCCCCCTGCGTCGCCATCGCTCCGCCCTTCGGTGCGGCGCCTTCGGCTGCCACCACGATCGTGAACCGCCGCCCGGCCTTGTCGCGCTGCCGGACTTTCTCGCACACCCGGTCGATGTCGAAGGGAATCTCCGGAATCAATATCACGTCGGCCGAACCCGACACCCCCGAATTCAGCGCGATCCACCCCGCGTACCGCCCCATCACCTCGATCACCAGGCAGCGTTCGTGGCTTTCCGCCGTCGAATGCAGCTTGTCGATCGCATCGGTCGCGGTGGTCACCGCCGTGTCGAAGCCGAACGTGATCACCGTCGAATTCAGGTCGTTGTCGATGGTCTTGGGCCCGCCCACGACCGATATGCCCTTGTCGGCCAGCCGGCTGGCGATGCCCAGACTGCCGTCGCCGCCGATTGCGATCAGCGCGTCGAAGCCGCGGCGCTTGAAGGCCGCCACGATTTCATCGCTCACGTCGGTCGGCACGATCTGCCCGTCTTTCTTCACCGGGTATTCGAACGGATTGCCCTTGTTGGTGGTGCCCAGAATCGTCCCGCCCAGATGCGTGATGCCACGCACCCGTTCGCGGTCGAGCCGGATCACGCCCTCTTCCGGACCCTGCCAGTCCGGCAGCAGCCCCAAGTACCCCTTGCGAATGCCGTAGACTTCCCAGCCGCGGTTTAGCGCCGAGACCGTGATGGCGCGGATGACCGCGTTCAGCCCCGGTGCATCGCCGCCGCCGGTGTTGACCGCGATGCGTTTGACCTTCAGCGGATTCAGGTTGCGGCCCAGAACGAGCGTGTTGCCGGCCATGGCGGTGCTCCTTTTTTTGACTGGATTGCAGGCGGGCGTTCAACCGGCAACCCGTCCAACAGTGTATCCGAAGCCGCTCCCGCCGCTTTCTCGCGCAGTGCCCCCTGGGCGCGCCGCGCTCCAGCGCGGCTTCTTGGATTTCATCCTTGCGCGCAAGCGCACTCCGTCGTGGCACGGGCTGACAGCCCGTGTCCAAGCGAGTCCCCGAGCGTTTCCGCTGAAAAGCGCGCCTCGCGCTTTCTTGCGCGCGCAGCACGCATCTTCCCAGTCCCACCCCTCCCAACGCCTGCTTGCACCCCTCACCGCGGCTCCCCCCCATCGCCTCAAGCGCCACCCTGCACGCGATTTTCGCCGTGCTTTCGGCAAAATGATATACCATACGATATATATCGTGCGTCTCATCGCCAGACACCTGGCAGGCGGGTTGGCCGCCAATCCATCCGCCAAGCCCGACCAGGCCGCGCCCTTATTCAGCAGCCGGTTGGTGGAGCTAAAATCTTGTGCTTGGTTGCTCTTGGCTTGGAGTCCCGCTTGCGGGACGCAAGAGGCATAGCCCAGCACTTCAGTGCTGGGAGGAGAGGTGCGACCCAAAGGATCGGATTCCCAGTCCCGGAGGGACGGCAGAAGGACTTCGCGATACCCGAACCGCCAATTTCAATCTTGAAGCGCCCCTGGCAGCAGCCGATTGTTCCGCCGCCGGCGGCGCTCGAAAAGAAAGGTGCAGTCTCGGTGCAGTGATTGCCCCCGGTTGGGCGTCTTAAAGGGTGCAATCCGTCCAACTTTTTTTGCACTGGTGCGGGCATGTCGAGCTTTTCGCAGGGATGGCCATGGACGACCAGCCACCAAACGCCGACCCACAGGCCGATGCCCGCCCGGCGCCGCGCCCGTGGACCACTGTCGGCTCCGACCCCGCCCCCCAACCACCACCCGACC
>JBOHNC010000356.1:0-30840 GCA_050730415.1 Planctomycetota bacterium | reverse complement strand
CGCCACCGGCGCTGGAGGCGCTGCTGGCCCCCACGCCACCGAGGCCACGCTGCCGGATTCCGCGGCATCGGCGCGCGCCGCCGAAAAATCCGCTTCGAAGCTGTTCGGCCCAAGCCGCGCCGGTGTCGTCCGAAGCGGCAAAGACACGCCGCCGGAGACCGCTGCCACCCTGCCCGGACGGCCAGTCGGCGCGCCCAGCCCCGGCACGCGGATGGTGTCGGGCAGTTCGCGGGTGCATGCGCCGCGGCCCGAGGAATTCCGGATCGAGGCCAAACTTGCCAGCGGCGGCATGGGCACCGTCTACGTCGCGCGGCAGTTGGGGCTTGAGCGTGTGGTGGCGCTGAAGCGGCCCAAAGGCGCGCACGGCAACGAGCAGCGGCTGAGCGCCTTCGTGCGCGAAGGCACCGTCACCGGGGATCTTGAACATCCGTCCATCGTGCCGATTTATCAGAACGGCATCGACACCGACGGCCTGCCTTTCTACGCCATGAAACTGGTGCAGGGCATCGAGTGGCGCTACCTGCTGCATCCCGAGCTAGCCCGCGAGCGCAACGATCCGGAGTTCGTGAAGACCGTCGCGAAAAAAGGCGCGGCGATGGACCTCCACGAGCACCTGAACGTGCTGCTGAAAGTCTGCGACGCGGTGGCCTTCGCGCACAGCCGCCATGTGCTGCACCGCGATCTGAAGCCCGAAAATATCATCGTCGGCGATTTCGGCGAAGTCCTGGTGATGGACTGGGGGCTGGCGATCGACTTCCGCGACGCGACGCCCGCCGATGCCAAGGCCCTTTCGCGCAGCGAAATCCGCGGCCCGGCCGGCACGCCGGCCTACATGTCGCCCGAAATGGCCCTGGGCGAAAGTAAACGCATCGGCCCGGCCACTGACGTTTACTTGCTCGGCGCGATTCTGTACGAGGTGCTGACCGGCAAGCCGCCGCACGCCGGCGGGAAGCTCGACCGCGTTCTGTACCAGGCCGCGATCAACGACATCACGCCGGTGCCGAAGCTCAGCCCGCTGGTTTCGCCCTCGCTGGTGGCCATCGTCGACCGGGCGCTCGCGACCGATCCCGCGGCGCGATTTCCGTCCGTGGCGGCCTTTCAGCAGGCGATTCGCGAGCATCTCACGCACGAGCAATCGCTGAAAATCAGCGCCAAGGCGGCGGACAGCCTCGATGCGCTGTTGAACCCGCCCGGGCCGGCGCTCACCCCCTCCGCGTTCGCTCCGCCGACCGCGGCGACGCTGGCGGCCGGTCGGCAACCGGCGGCGCCGAAGCCGCTCGATCGCGCCGCGGCCGAAGCCGAAGCCAATGCTCGCTACGTGCGCTTCGCCGAAGCGGTGGCCGCCTTCCGCCAGGCTCTGGAACTTTGGAGCGCCAATCCGCAGGCGCAGACTGGACTGGTGCGCGGGCTGAGCGCCTTCGTGCGGGCCGCGCTCGCCGGCGGCGACCTCGGGCTGGCCGGCGCGCAATTGGAGGAACTCCGGCGCGCGCTGCCCGCCGATGCCACCCCGGCGCAGAAGTCGGAGGTCGATGCACTGGCCCGGCGGCTGGCTGAACTGACCGCTCAACGCCAGGCGCGCCAGCGGAATTTCAAGCTGGCCCTGAGCGCCGTCGCGGTGCTTTTGGCGGTGCTGGTGATCGGCGGAGCGTGGTCCTACTTCAGCATCCGCGCCGAACGCGACCGCGCCACCGCGGAAAAGCAAACGGCCGAAGAGCAACGCGCCCAAGCCGACATCGCGCGCGGCCAAGCGGAATCGGAGCGTGCCAAGGCGCAGCACCAGACGCTGCTGGCCGAACAGGCGCAGATGGATGCCAACCAGCAGCGCGCCGCGGCAGAACAGAATGCAACGCTGGCGCGCCAGAGCGCCGACGACGCGCGGAAGGCGCAGAAAAACGCCGAAGATCAGAAAGCCGAAGCCGACGCGCAACGCAAACTGGCCGTGACGCAGAAAGCCGAAGCGGAAAAGCAGCGCGCGCTCGCCGACGCCGCGCGCAAGGTCGCGGAAAGTAAGACGGTCGAGGCCGAAGAGCAGCGCAAACAGGCTGAAGCCAACCTGAAGGAGGCGCAGGAACAGCGCGCCGCGGCGGTGATGAACCTCGGCGCGATCGACATCGAACGGGCTCGCACGCTGATGGCGGCCGACCGCGATTTTCCGCAGGCTGCGGCCTTTTTTCTGCGCGCGGCGGAGCATATGGCCTCGGTCGATCCCAGCCAACCGCTACGCGATCTGGACGGCGTGTTCCTGACCAGCCCGAAGCTGCGCGGACGGGTGGATTTGCATGGCTGCGCTTTCGGTCTGTTCTTCTACACATGCGAACCCCAGAGCGTCAGCGACCAGGTCGCAGTGCTGACCGCTGCGGATGGTTTCATCTGGAGTTCCACGGACCCGTCGGCCCAAAAGATTCTGAGCAAGCCGGGCGCCCCGGAAGCAAGCGGGCGCGCCTTTGCAGCTTTCGGGCCGACTTGGATTTTCCTTGAAAATGACGGTGCCCTGCGCTGGAGCAACCTCCCCAGCTACCCGGGCACCGAGGTGGAAATGCAAGTGCAATGCGATCCGCTGCCCGTTCCGGGCCAGGAGCACGCCCACTTCACATGCCTCGCGCCGGACTCAACACATAATCGCATCGCCCTGGGCACCGCCGATGGACGCGTGATCGTGGTGGGCGCCACCGGTCCGTTTCACCCCGCTGCCGTGGGCGGGGCGTACCCCCCTCCGACGCTCCAAGTCCTTCTTGATCTCCCCGCTCACGACGGCGCGGTCAGCGCCGTCCAGTTCGTTGGCAACTCCGACGATGAAATCCTGACCTGCGGCGCGGACGGCAAACTCTGCGCCTGGTCCATCGCGCAGCAGAAACTGCTGCGCGAACGGGTCGCCTCCACCGGCTTCGTCTCGACCCTGTCCGTCGATCCCGCCGGCAGCACCGTCGCCACGGCCGGGCCCGACGGCGTGATCAAAATCTGGAACGCAGGCGACTTCAGCGAGCGCCTCACCCTCCAGGGGCACAGCCGCGAAGTCGCCTCCCTGGCCTTTCACCCCACCCGGCCGGAACTGGCCTCGCAAAGCTACGACGGCACCGTGCGGCTGTGGAACGTCGGCGCCGAGCAGGACGCATCGCCGTGCCTGGCCACGCTGCACGTGCCGGACACGCGCGCCGCGGCGCAGGTGGCGTTTTCGCCCGACGGCCAAACGCTGGCCTGCCTCGACACGCAGGGCGTCGAATTCTGGGACCTGACCGACCGCACCGACGCCACGCCGGCGGCCTGGGCCAAACTCAGCCTGCCCGGCGCGCACCTGCTGTTTGCCGCCGACGGCGAAGTGGCGCTGCTGCATGAAAGTGATTTGCTCACGCTGCACCCCGGCGACCGCGCGCCTACGGATCAGACCGTCGACGACCTCGCCGCCGCCTTTCGCCTGCCCGCCATCCCGGCGCAGGGCGGGCATCCGGCCGTTCCCGCGCGCACCATCTGCCTGACGCGCACCGGCCTGATCGGCTCGCCAGGACATCTGGAACCGATGAAGCCGGAGCTGCCGTTTCGCGTCACCGGCTTCGCGCGGCGGGGCAAGCATCTGGTGATCAACCGCGAGGGGCGATTTTTCTACGCCGATCTTTCCAAGCCCGACTTGCAGTTCGTTGAAATTCACGGCGACGCCGATTCCGCCGGCCTTGCGCTGGCTCCCGACGGCCGGTACATTTCGTGGAGCAAAGACGGCGACCTGGCGATCTCCACGCCGCCCACGAACCTCGATGCCTTTTCGGCGACGCATTTCCACGCCGCGCAGCCGCGGCGCATTTTCCAGGCTGAATGGCTCCCGGACGGCCGCCGCATCGTGTTGCGCACCGGGCAGGCCAATCTGCCGATCGTGGATGACCAGGACATGCCCGTCGGCAGCATTCCTGGCCGGCGCGCGCCGATCCGCACGCTGGCGCTCAGCCCCGACGGGCGGCTGTTGGCCATCGCCGACGCCTCCGGCCGACTGCGCCTGATCGACCTCGGCGACATGTCCAGCACCCGCGTCGGCCCGACGCTCACCACCCCCGCCGACCATTTGCTGTTCGACGATTCTGGCGCCTTCCTGATCTGCCACCTGGAAACCGGCGCGCTGCGGCGCTACCGCCTGCCGGCCGCGCCGACGCACATCGACCTGCCCGCGCTGAAAGTTCGCATTCAAGCCGACCTGGGCATCGATCCCGACCAGGCCGCTCCGCTTGCCCCAGCTTCCACCGGCGCCACGCCAATCGCGTCTCCTGATGAAGCGCCGCCTGCTGCGCACGCCTCGCCCACCCCATCGCCGGAGGCCCAGCCATGAATACCCTCCGTGCTGCTTCCTCGATCATCTTTCAAACGCTACAACGCTGTTTCACGTCCTCGGCGCTCCGGACGTGCCTTCGACCCCATTGGGGTCGGGCTTTTTTTACTTTCGGTTCCGCAGGTTCCCTGCACGCTTCGCGCTCCGGTCACCTGCGGCTAATAGAACGAGTGCCCCCTTCGGGGGCGAAAAAACAGCCTTGCGCTAGAGATAGGGTTGAAAGGCAAATCGGCGGGGTGGATCGGATCGGCCCGCGGGCGCGGTGGCCCGCTTCAACCGCAGACTGGAAGCCTGCGCGACCCGTTGCCCGGAGCGCATGGCTGTGCTGCCTGATGTTCGCGGCCGGGCTTGCAACGCTTGCCGCGCCTTCAATCCTATCGGCGGCCGAGCAACCCGCGGCAGCCGCAGCGCCACCGGCTGCTCAGGCGCCCCCCGCGCCGGACCTGACCTGGGCGCAGCTCCAGGCCGAAGAAGATCGCATCGACGCGCTGCCGCCCGCCGACCAACCGCAGGCGTTGCTCGCGCTGCGCCGCCGGCTGGGCGTGCAAACCACGCCTGCGGGCCAAACCGTTTTGCAGCGGCTGAACCTGCAACTGGCTTTCGCCGCCGCCTGCGTGAACCTGGTCGCCGCCGACGCCGATCCCGCCCACCCGGCGCCCTATGCCGACCGGCTGGCCCTGAGCGCCCAGGCGGCACAGATCGGCGCAACCTACCTGAAGCAAAACGACCCTGCTCGCGCCCTCCGCTGGGTCCCGCGCAGCCGCAGTTTCGCGCCGACCTCCCTTTGGCCGGATGACCTGACCAACCAGGTCCACGGGTGGTATCGCGCGCGGTTGGAAGCAGCGCTCGCCGCCAAAGATTGGCCGCAGGCGTTGAACGAACTGACCGCCTGGCGTACCGCGCTGGCGCCCGATCACGCCGTCGCCGACGGCGCCAACCTGTACGCCCACGCGCGCGCCGAAGACCTCATCGCCGCCATTGCCTCCGCCGGTCCCCGCGTGGTGCTCAGTCGGCTGGAAGTGGAGGAAAAAGCCAATCCCGGGCTCGCCGCCTGGCAGGATGTCCGCGACCGCGTCGCTGCTGCGCTGGATCGGACTTTCCAGTCCAGCGTCGCTGCGCGCAACATTCCCGCCGCGCGCAGCGCGCTCGACACCCAGTCGTCCGTGGCGCTGGAATTCCACCTCGACACGCGCGCCGCGCCGCTGACCGCCAACCGCGCGCAACTGGACCGGCTCATTCACGACCTCCAACCCAACCCCATCCAGCGCGAAGGCGGCCAGGTCTACGCGGTGCGGTTCCGAATTGAGGTCACCGAAGTCGCCGGGCTTGTTTCCTATCGCCACGGCGACACTTCGTTCACCAAAGTCAACTGGTTTCCGCTGGCCACCGGCGACTGGCGTATCTACAACGGCGAATCCAATCCCTGGTGGTTCGGTTTCAACATGACTGGCCTGCAGAACAACAGCGGCGAAAACTTCAACCCCGCCAGCCGGTTCGAAAGCGAGGCTTTTTTCCTGATCGGCCGGCGCAGCCGGCAGTGGTCGGGCAGCGTGGGTGTGGGCGGCGCGTTGAACATGCTCAGCTTCGCCGATTCCACCGCGCGGACTTATCAGAACAGCAACACGCTGTCGCTGGTCGTGCGCGCCAACTACGAACGCATCATCGCCGAAGACTGGACGCTCTACGGCACCGTGGAAGCCGGCGGAGGCCCCGGCACCGACGTCTGGCAGATCAAAGGCGGGGCCCGGTACTACCTGAACCACAATTTTTCCGTCGGCGTGCATTTGTTCCTGTCCGGCATTACCGTCGCCGAGTCCGGTTCGGTGCCCGGCTACCACGTCGCCATGGAGATGCTCGGCCCCAGCATGATGATGCAGTTTTAGTGGCCTCGGGGGCCACTCCCCCGCTGGCATCCCTTCGGGTTGCCGAGTCCCTGCACATACGAACCGCTGTGGGTCGCTCCCGTTGGTCGCGCGGAGCGCCTGAAAGCGGTGCAGATGGATCGCATCGCCGACTGGCCTCATCTCGAGTGGCCCGACTTCACCGGTGGCCGCCGGGCACATCCGGCGTGTCGAGATCCAAACGCTCGGGCGGCGCATCGTCCTGCAAACTGGGCAGCCGCGGATTGCTGCGGACGCGCTCGCCGCGTTTGGCCCGCCCCTACAAAGCGCCACGGTAGGCTATTTTTTGGAATTGGGCGAACTGCCCTCGTCCGGGTCGTCGTCGTCCAGGTCGCCGAGGTCGTCGAGATTCATTTCCTTGGCCGCGTCGCCGCCGCCGATGTCGATAACCGGCAGCCGCGCCGAATCGGTCGAACCGGTCGGCGGCTTCTCCGGGCCTGCCACCGGCTTGGCGCCGGCCGGTGCGCCCGGCACGGGAGGCTTGGCGCCACCGTCCACCTTCTCGACGGTCGTTTCAGCGTCGGGCTCGGTGTCGGGCTCGGTGTCGGGCTCGGTGTCGAGTTCGGCGGCAGGTTCGGCGGCGGGTTCGGCGGCGGGTTCGATCACCGCCTGCTGCGTCCCCGACGCGCGTGCGGCGGCCTGTTCCTCTTCGAGCTTCACCGCGTCGCGCACCGCCGATTCGGTGGCCTCGAATTCCGGATCCCTGGCGATCAGCGCCACCGAGGACACCTGATCGTCCTCGCGCAGCCGGATCAGCGCCACGCCTTGGGTCGCGCGGCCTTTCAAGCCCACGTCGGAAATGCTGGCGCGCACCGCCTGCCCCTGCGTGGTGATGACCATGATCTGGTCGTCTTCATTGACGATCAGCGCCGCGACCACCGGCCCATTGCGTTCGGTGATGTTGACGTTGCGCACGCCGCCGGCGCGGGCGGAGGCCACCTTGCGGTATTCTTCGATTTCGGTCCGCTTGCACAGGCCCTTTTCGCAGACGGTCAGGATCGACTGCGTCGGCAAGCCGACGTTCAGGCTGACGACGTAGTCGCCCTCGCGCAGCTTCGGCCCCATCAGCCCGCGCGCGCCGCGGCCCATGTCGCGCACGACCGCTTCGTCGAAGCGGATCGCCTGCCCCAGCCGGGTGCAGATCACGGCGTCCATGCCGCGCTCGACCAGTTTCGCAGTGAGCAGTTCGTCGCCTTCGTTGAAACCCATCGCGATGATGCCGGAACGCCGCACGTTGCGGTAGTCATCCAGCGCCGTCTTCTTGATGTAGCCGTGCTTGGACATCATGATGACCGAGGCCGGCAGGTTGAAATCGTAGATCGGCAGGGTGGCGACCACCGTCTGCTGCTGATCGACTTTCAACTCCAGCAGATTCACCAGCGCCCGGCCGCGCGCCGTCCGGCCCAACTGCGGGATTTCATACACCGGCAGCGCGTACATTTTTCCGTCGTTGGTGAAACACAGGAGCGTCTGGTGGGTGGTGCAGACATACAGCGATTTGGTGAAATCGCCTTCCTTGTTTTTCTGGCCGATCACGCCCACGCCACCGCGGCTTTGCACCCGGTAGCTGGTGAGCGGCTCGCGCTTGATGTACCCCTGGTCGGAAATCGTCACCACCATGCGTTCTTCGGCGATCAGGTCGAGGTCGGCCATGTCGGCGGCTTCGCCTTCGATCACCGTCCGGCGCGGCGAGGCGTACTTCGCGATCATGTCGGTCAGTTCGGTGCGGATCATTGCAATCACGCGGGAGCGATTGGCGAGAATGTCACGGTAGTCGAGGATGGTCTTGACCAGTTCCTCCATTTCGGCCTTGAGCTTGTCGCGCTCCAGCCCGGTCAGCCGGCGCAACTGCATATCGAGGATGGCCTTGGCCTGGCGGATGGACAGTTCGAAGCGGTCGCAGAGCCGCTGGCGCGCGGTTTCGACTTCCGGCGCGTTGCGGATGATCTTGATGACCTCGTCGATGTTATCGACGGCGATGATGAGTCCCTGTACGATATGGGCGCGCTGTTCGGCCTGACGCAGCAGATACCGCGTGCGCCGGCGGATCACATCGACACGGTGGTCGATGTGGCACTGCATCAGTTCGCGCAGGCTGAGCGTCCGCGGGCGGCCGTTGACCAGCGCGATGCTGATGATCGAGAAGGTGCTTTCGAGCGGCGTGTATTTGTACAGCTGGTTCAGGACGATGTTCGGATCGGCGTCGGGGCGCAGGGCGACTTCGATCAGCATGCCTTCGCGGCTGGAGAGGTTGCGCACGCCGTCGTTGCCGGACTTCACGCCGTTGACGCGTTCCTCGCGCACCGCCTCGACGATCTTGTCGATCACCGGGCCGCGATACTGCTGGTAGGGGATTTCCGATATGTGGATGACCGTGCCCGATTTTTTCTCGACCACGTCGCATTTGGCGCGCAGGGTCAGCCGGCCGCGGCCGCTGGTGTAGGCGCGGCGGATGCCCGACCGGCCGCAGATTTTTCCGCCGGTGGGAAAATCCGGACCGGGAACTATTTCCATCAGCTCATCCACGGACAGATCGGGATTGTCGAGCAGCTTCATCATGCCGTTGCAGATTTCCTGCAGATTGTGCGGCGCCAGGTTGGTCGCCATGCCGACCGCGATGCCCTGGCTGCCGTTGACGAGCAGATTCGGGAAGCGGCTGGGCAGGACGGTGGGCTCGGTGCGGGTCTCGTCGTAGTTGGGCTGGAAGTCGACGGTTTCCTTTTCGAGGTCTTCCAGCATTTCCATCGCCGGATTGTCCATGCGGGCTTCGGTGTAGCGCGCCGCGGCGGGCGGGTCGGGTTCAACCGATCCGAAGTTGCCCTGGCCGTCGATGAGCGGATAGCGCATCGAAAAATCCTGGGCCATGCGGACCAACGTGGGGTACACGACCTGGTCGCCGTGGGGATGGTAGTTGCCGGAGGTGTCGCCGCAGATTTTGGCGCATTTGCGGTGCTTGGCGCGCGGCGTCAGGTTCAGGTCGTGCATCGCCACCAGCACGCGGCGCTGGGAGGGTTTCAGGCCGTCGCGCACGTCCGGCAGTGCGCGGCTGACGATGATCGACATGGCGTAGGTCTGGTAGCTCTCGCACAGCTCGCGGACGATCGAGACGCCTTCGATGCGGCCTTCCTGGCCGGGCTTGCCGTCTTCGTCGTCGTCATGCACGGTACCGCCGCCGCCACCGGTCCCGACGCCGCCTGCTCCACCGGCTTTGCCGTCGGCGGGTGCGGGCGTTTCGTCCTCGGGTGGATCCTCGGGCGGGCGTTGGTCGGTCATGGCTGAATTCGATCCCTGCGTTCAACGGGTGCCGGAAAAGTTCGGAGCTGCGGCGAGATGGCATTTCCCACCGTACGAGCGGGCCAAAATCCCGGAATTCTCGGCCGTTCAGGAACCCGTGGCGCCGGCGATTTTCCGTGCCGGGAGAGGCTCGGAAACCGCTGCGATTTGCACTGGAAAATTATCGCCGGAAACGGCGTTTCCGGTACGCCGCGCGGGGCGCAATTTCAGCGAATTTTCACCCGCTTCCGCCCTGCATGGGCGGCCCCCCTCCCTCCCTCAGCGCTCCTATCCGCCCGCCGCGTTTAGCGCGCCGCGACCGGTCCGCGCCGCAGTTGCCGGGCGCGAGATGCGTCTTCCTCGCCCCAGCGATCGGCCCGCCATTTCACCCGGATGGTCTGCACAGCCAAGGCCAGGGTCACCAGCGCGACCACGAACCCAAAGGTATCCACCGCCAGAACCGCTGGCGCCTGGGTTCCGCCAAACACCCAGAACATGGGTGAACCTTGACGGTTGCCCACGAAGGAGAGCCCCTGCACGCTGTAGGCGGCTTCCTCGAAGGCGAAGGTCAAGGCCACGAGCCCGATCGCCGCGGCACTCATCATCCGCCGCCAGCGGATTTCCCGGAAATGGACCCAAGCCAACGCGATCACGAACGGTGTTTGAGTCAAGAACGCCAACCACCTGGCATGCTGACCGCCCCCCTCGGACCAAAAGCACAGGGCCAGCACGACCAACCCCGCGTAGGAGGTCGCGCGCAAAAAGGTCGAATCGACCCAACCCTGATACAGCCAGCCGCGCACGGGCGCGGGAATCAACGCCCACGCCGGCGGCAGGGCCGGATTGTCCCAGCGTTGCAGACGGTTCGCCCACCCGGCAATGCACCAACAGCCGAGCGCCAGCGCCAGAAAGCCCCAAGCATAGCCCAGCGACAGCGGCGATCGCTTATAGCGTTGGAGGAAACCCGGATCAGTCAGGTGCAGCAAGCGGCCCAGCAACAGCACCACCAAGGTAGCGCTGAGCACCCGGGCCAGCGCCAGCGCGATCACATGGCCGACGCCCGCCCGGCGGTGCGTGAGCACCGCCATCGCGCCGATCAGCGGCAACAGCAGGAACAGATTCCAGCCCGAGGCGAATTCGCAGGGCATGAAAACCAGCAGCGCCAGGCTCAGTGCGCTTGGCAGCAGCCAGGCCGAAAAACTCAGGAGGAAAAGTCGGTCTCGCACCGGGGATCCTCGCGGTGGTTTGCTGTCACTCCCCTTGGACAAGACTTCGCAATGGAAAGAGAGGGCGCAGTCGTCTCGATTGTAGCTCCCGCGCCTTGCAGCTGCAAGCGCTTGGGTGCCGCAGCCCGGCTGCTCGCCCGGAAAGGGCGCAATCAGGCACGGGGAGACGGTGAGCGCTCCGCGGCGCTCCCACCTGCCTCGTCCCAACCCGGTGCAGATTCGATCTCTTCGGTGTGCACTTCGGCTGGAATCACCCGGAGATTCTGCAATTCTTCACGAAGACGTCGAATGGCCAATACGCTGGCGACGGCCAGCGCCAGGCTGCACAAACTCAACCATAGGGTCACGCCGATTCCGTAGGGATCGGGCAGACCGGTCCACAAAAAGGTCCGCTGGCGCCCGTGCGACATGTCCACCAGTTGCGGCACCCAAGCCACCAGACGGTCCGCCGCCAATCCGACCAGGCCCCCGTAGAACAACAAGCGCAATTGGGGCCTGCGGCAGCGCAGACCGATCCAAAGCAGCAGGCCAAGCGCTACAAACCGGCCGCCTTCCACCAGACTGAACGCCAACCCCGTTGCCGCCAAACCACGATAGGCGATGACCAGTCCGATATGGGTGAATTCGCCAGCTAGCCACACGATCAACGGAAATAAAAACAGCACCCACCATTCGATGATCCGGCTGCGCGGGGTGCCGGACGAAAAAGTGACCGACGGGATCTCTTGGGGCGCTGAGGTGACGATACCGGCCCGTAAACGCTCGCGTCGGATTTCCCACGCCGTTAGAAGCGGTCCGAAGATCAAAGCAGACAGAACGCCGATTTCCCCCGTGGTAGGCCAAATCCCCGAGGCTCCGCTCTGCAGCATGAGCCAGTCCCAGCCGCCGATCGCGTTCAGAACAATTTGTGGCAAATCGAACAGGGCAAGTACAACCACGAGTCCCAACGCCACAAACCGAACGGACGGCCGGCGATGCGCAATCAACAATGAGCATCCCAAGGGGTAGCCGACAAATAGCGCTACCCGCCAGAGCGGAAAATTCTGGCTGAAGTCAATTGACGAATAATACATGATCAGCGTAAACAAAAGTCCCACCGGACCGTTCACGAAGTGCCAGATACACGCGACGCGCGCGAGTACCCTGCGCCACCGGCCTGCCGACGGCAGGAAAGCTGGTTCAGGCGCGGGCGCAGCAGTTCCAAATTGACCAGGTGCGGACACAACGTGTGCTCCAGGAAGGTTCCAATCGCCGGCCCCACGATCACAGCGTCAACGCATCACACACACACAAACGGAGCACGGCCAGATCGGTCTCCGCCAGCGCCGAATGACCACTCACCCGCCGACGACGACCATCGGGTGCTTGACCATGGGCAGGCGGGTGGTGGGTTTCAGGGCCACCGCGGCTTCCAGGAGCGACCGCAGCGCCGCGTCGGCGGACGGTTCGTCGGCGAACGGGGTGCGCGCCCACTGGCGCAGATCGGCGCCGCGTTCGTGGAACAGGCAGGCAATAAACGTTCCGTCGGCGGTCAGCCGCAGCCGCCGGCAGGACATGCAGAAGGGCTCGGTTTCGGAGGCAATGATGCCGAATTCGCCGGTCTGGCCGGTGCGGCGGTCGACGATGCGATGGTAGGCGGCGGGCGAGCCCACCGGGCGCGGCGCGGTGGTGAGGTCGAATTCTCGCGCCACCGTCTGCCGGATTTCCTCGGCCGGCACCAGGAACTGTTTGTGCCGCCCGGCCATCACGCCGATCGGCATGACTTCGATGAAGCGCATCACGCCGCCGCGGTCGAGCGCGTACCGGACCAGCGGCAGGATTTCGTCTTCGTTGATGCTGCGCATGAGCACCGCGTTGAATTTGGTCTGGGTGAAGCCGGCGGCCATGGCGGCGTCGATGCCGTTCAGGATGTCCTTCAGGCGCGTGCCGGAGGAAATCCGGGCGAGGCGATCCTGGTGCAGTGTGTCGAGGCTGATATTCAGGCGCGTGAGGCCAGCGTCGCGCAGTGCGCGCGCGTGGCCCTTGAGCAGCACCGCGTTGGTGGTCATGGCGATGTCGGCCACCGGCAGGGCGCGCAGTTGGGCGACCAGTTTCGGAAGACCATGGCGGACGAGGGGCTCGCCGCCGGTCAGGCGGAGGTGTTTGACGCCATGGTCATGCACCAGCGCGCCGACCACGCGGGCGATTTCCTCGAAGGTCAGCAGCTTGTGGCGCGGCTGGGCGTCGTAGTCGCCGTCGGGCATGCAATAGGTGCAGCGCATGTTGCAGCGGTCGGTGACCGAGATGCGCAGGTGGTCGAGTTCGCGGCCATGGGAGTCGAACATGGGGCTGAGGCTCCGCGGAAACTGGGAAGCTTCCAGTGTACCACCGGGCGGGGGTGAATGACAGGGGGAGGGGCAGAGGGGGCTTTGGGCTTTGGGCTTGGGGCTTGGGGCTGGGGGCTTGGGGCTTGGGGCTTTGGGCTTTGGAGAAGCCGAGCGATGTACGGTAGGGGCTTTCTGCGAAACGAACCCATATGCAAATATTATGCGCATAGCCGCTCAAGCTGTAGGGGCGGGCCACCGCGCCCGCCCTCTTCGTTGGGCCGACCCCCCCACGCCATTCCAACGAAGGCCCCTGACGAAACAAAGCCATATGCGTATAATTTGCGCATAATTACGAATATATTTGAATATGGGTTTGTTTCGTCGGAGGGCTTCGCTGGCGATTCCTGGCGGGACATCCCTGCCGAAGAGGGCGGGCACAGTGGCCCGCCCCTACAACGAGAATCTGCGCATATCGGAGAATAGACTCGAATAAAGGTTCGTTTCGTTGGGTGCATCAATTCCGGTTTTTGAAGCGGAAATGTCCGGCTTCTTTCCAGCGATGCAAAGCAGAAGCGAACCACCCCACGCAGGAGGGCTAGCCAGCGCGGCGGCGCCAGAGGTCGGGCCAACTGATGAGCGGCTTGATGACCATCGCGCGGACGGTCGACGGGGTGGCGCCGGCCGCGCCGGCGGCACGGGCGCGTTCTTCGCGCGGTTCGGGCAGCGCGAAAGTCAGCGCCAGGCAGGCGGCCATCGACAGCGCGCCGAACAGCATGACCAGTTCCGGCGCCAGGTCCAGCCAGGCGTACAACAGGCCGATCCCGACGCCGGCGATCATCACCGGCACCAATAGCAGCCGGTAGATCGACAGGTAGCTCGGCCGTTCGGCCTCCGGCGCCATCTCGGTGACGTAGGCGTAGTCGCCCACGCACATGATCTGCAGTGACGCCGCCAACAGGGCCACCAGGACCGTGAA
Source organism: Planctomycetota bacterium (assembly GCA_050730415.1). GTDB lineage: Bacteria > Planctomycetota > SZUA-567 > H5-PLA8 > JBOHNC01 > JBOHNC01. The sequence continues at coordinate 16,849 of JBOHNC010000356.1, read as the reverse complement.
CAGCAGTTCGGAGGCCGGCAGGAACAGGCCGACCATCACGCAGACCGCCAGCGCGCGGCTCCACAGCAGGCAGAATCGGCCGCCGCGCGCGTCGCCCATTCGCCCGGCGATCACGTTGCCGGCCAACGCGCCGGCCGCCGAAACGCCCACCAGGTAGCCGGCGTAGGCGGGGCCTTTGTGCAGCGCATGGGTGATGTACAGGGAGAAATTGGGCATCACCGGAATCCAGCCCAGGCCCAGGATGGCGGTCCAGAGATATTTTGTAAAGTACAGATCGTTGCGCAGGATATGCGGCATGCGCTTGAGGTAGCTGAACATCCCGACGTTCTTGCGCGGCCGGGCCGGCGTTTCCGGTTCCCAGGCCCTGCTGATCACGAGCCAACTGGTCATGCAAAACACAAACGCGCCCAAGAACAGCCAGCCAAAGCTGTGCGCGGCGGCGGCTTTGTCCGCGCCGGCGGCGGGCATCAGCGCCTTCACCGCGAAGCACCCCAGCGTGATGGTCAGAAACTGGCCCAGCAGCATCCGTTTGCCGATGATTCCCGACCGCTTCTGCACGACAAAGGTCTTCAGGAACAGTTCGTTCCACGGATTGGTGACCAGCCCGCCGACGAAGAAGAAGATGGCGACCATGAACATTGCAAACCAAAAGGCGCCCACCGGATGGGCCGCGCCGAACAGCAGCAGCCCCAGTCCCGCAAACAGCAGCGGCAGCCGCTGCGCCAGCGCCATCCCGATCACCATGCTTTTCTGGTTGCGGAGTTGTTCGGTCAGCGCGGCGGTGAGCAAACTGCCGACGAAGGTGATCAGCGCAAAAATTGGGAGGCTGTTCACGAATATTTGGCACTGCTTCGTGTCCAGAAACAGGGCGCTCATTTGCGGCACGACCAGGGACATGTCGATGAAACTCATCGCCAGCATCCAGATCCCCCCGTCAAAGAGGTAGATCCAGAAATTACGCCGGTCCTGATCCACGGCAGCGACAGCAGAATCGCCACATACCGCACTCATGGGAAAAAACCTTGATCCTATCCGGCCTAGCCTGGTTGCTCGGTGTCTAGCGCTGCGGATGGTGGGGAGGGGCAAAGGAAAGGGGAAGGGCAACGGCGCGGCAGCAACGGCGCGCGCAAGCGGCGGTTTAGATGGGTCGCATATCGGGAGGAATCAGCGGGACGGGAAAGTACATGGGGATACTTCTTGACAGGCTTGACGCTAGTATTCTCGGCTCAACATACTCTCGAATGAAGCAAAAGCAAATTTGCTCGAATCGGTTTGAACATGTTTCTTCTAACAGGTTTCGTATGAATGTGTTGGGCGATTCAGAATCGGTCGGAGCTGGCGTGCTAAAAAATGGGATTGCACGGTGCATAAATCTGGTCCAACTGGCGTGCGGCGTCGGCGAGGACAGGCGCAGGCGGCGGTACACCCAGTGGAAGAATAATGAGAAGGCCTCGCGCCAAGACGCCAAGAAGAAGGCGCGGGAAGCCAGTTGGCACGCGGCTGGCGTTGGAAGTCGGGAGGTGCAAGCAGGAGTTCGGGCGGCGGGCAAGCGGCAACGCGATGGTTCGATGGGAACTGGCAAGCGGGCCAGGAGCGGTCAATCGTTGAAACCGGCGCCCTTTTCGCAGGTGACATCGACCCATTCGCCGACTTTGAACTCCCAGGCGCCGGGGGCGGTCTCGATGTTCACCAGCACTGGGAAGCCGGCATCCACCGCGATGGTGACGACCTCCCCTTCGTGGGTGAACAGTTCCAGAATTTGGCCATGCAGAGCCTTCGGCGCGGAGCCGAAAAACCCGATGTCCACCTTTTTCACGCCTTCCTTGCCGACGCCGAACTGCGCGGCCGAAACGATCACCAGCCCTTTGTCCTTCTGCCCGGGTGTCAGGCGCGAGGTGACGTTGCCGTCGTCGTCGACCGGCGATTCGTAGACCAGGTTCAGCTTGTGGTCGCAGCCGTCGGGCTGGAAGGTGACGGCCTGCTTTTCGACCTTGTGCACCATCCCCGGGACATCGTGGTGGCGAAATTTGTCGAGAAAACCCATCCGCGGTACTCCGCTCCGGACCCCATCCAACCATGGATTGCATTCACCGGCGGATTGCACGCGCCAGCGATCGACGGGAGGCATTCCACCACCCGCCTGATTTTCCTTCGGTCGGCGCGCCGCCGGCATGTACGGTTTCTGCTGGAATTCCGAATCGGCGCGCCGCCGGGGGCAATTATAGTTCGCATGGCGCGGCTTGGCCGGGGCAGTTTCGCGGGGGCGGGGAAGATTCACCCCAGAGACACCGCGGCACAGAGGAACGACGGAAGAAACTATTTCAGGGGACAGAGCGAAGCATGGGAGGGGAAAAAGAAGCTCGTGTGCTGTCGCGTGAGAGAAAAAATGGGGGACGAGGCTCGGTGTGCCGGAGGCATCGCGCACCGCGACAGCACCGTTCATGGGTCGGTGGGTCCAGCCGAGGCAAAAGGCGCAATTCGTGCGCAGGAGGAAGAGGCGGCAGGATGGGGGCGCTCCTTGGAATGGGCACGCTCACGGAGCCGAATGGACGGGCCGAATGAAGAGGCCGGTCTGATGACCTGTGCTCCCAGGGGGGCTGTGTTTTTAAACTCCACGCTGGGAATTCCCCGCCTTTGAGTAGAATGTGCAGTTCCGCTGACAGCGTAGCTCAGGCGGTAGAGCAACACCCTTTTAAGGTGTGGGTCCTGGGTTCGAGTCCCAGCGCTGTCATTTTCCTTCTTCAACTGCCACTCGCAGGCGCCGATTCCGCATGCCGGACATTTCGCTGCCGCTGGGCGCCGAGCGCCTCACGGCCACCCTGCCGCAGGCCAGCGTCCTCCGGTTGCACCCGGGCACACTCCGCGCCGACCTGTCCGCCAGTCAAACTGCGATCGGGGCCTGGCTGCCGCAGACCTTGGCGGCGGTCCGCGAGGCGCTCGCGCGGCGCGCGCCGCGCCGACCGGGCAAAAAACCTGCACCGGTTTTCTCGCGCGTGCTGATCCTCGTCGCCGACGATTCCCGGCGGGTCGCCTACGATCCGTGGATCGCCGAACTCGCCGACGGCCTGTGCGACACGCCCGCGTTGCCGGCCGAAAACGAGGAGCCGGAGGGACCGGATGAGGCCGGCGCGGCTCGCGCAAACACAGGGCGACCTTCACGCCCCGGCGTCAGCCCGGAACGGCTGCAATTTTTTGTGCTCGGCCAATCCGACGATCCGCCGCTGGGCTTGCGCTTGATCCGGCACCTCGGCGAGGACACCTGCGGCCGGTTCGCCGCGGAAAGTCACGCCGCCGACCATGAGGACGATCACGATCCCGAGCAGGGCGGGTTCGACGCCGCCGCGCTGCGTTCGACCACCCTGCTGGTGGCGGCGCGTCCGGTCTTTCCCTTTCCGCACTGGACCAACGGCCTGGCCGAATTTCTCGGGCGCGGGCTGCTCGCGCGCCCCCTGGCCGACATCGTCGCCGAGGCCGGATTCGATCGCGCCTTTCCGGCCGGCGGCCGGGACGCAACGACGACGGCGCCGGTGGAAGATCCCCTGCGCGGTCTGGCCGAACGCTACGACCTCAGCTTCGGCCCGGTGGTCGCGGAACTGCTCCCGCGCGTGATCGACGCACCGTTTTACGTGGACGCCTGCGGCGATCCGCTCCCGGCCGGCGGAGCGAATCCGCCGGCTCCGGCAGCGCCGGAGCTCGCTGCGTCCAGCGCACGCAGCGACGTGGTCATCACCGCCGCCGGCGGGACGCCCACCGATCTCTGGTTCACCAATCTCCTGCACGCCGGCTGCGATGCGCTGCCGCAGTTGGCGCCCGGCGGGCGGTTGATCGTCGTCGGCGCCTGCGATGAAGGCTTGCCGTTCCCGGACCTGCAAGCGGCGCTGGCCGAGCTGCAAACGCTGCCGCGCGCGGCGGCTTGGAGCGCGATGCTGGCGCGGGCGCGGAGCGTGGAATCGGCCGGCCAGCGTGAAACGCTGTTGCGTCTGGGCGCGCTGTGCGCGCAGGCCGAAAGCCTGCGGTTCGTCAGCCCCGGCCTGCTGCCGGAAATCGACGATGACGAATCGGAGCGGCCGCGGCGCGAACTGCCGCCCGGCGCGCGCGTGCAGGCGCACCCAACCTTGGCCGATGCATTGGCGGGCGTGGAAGAACGTCCGACGGTGGTGCTCACGCCGGAGTAGAATCAGGGCATGTGCGCCACCCATCGCTCCCCGCCCCCGCCGGCTACGGCACCGCTCGGCCGTGCCGCCCCCGGTCCGGTATCGGCGCTGACGCCGGCGCCGCCCCCGGAACTGCCTGCACTTCCGGTGCTGCCGGCCGAACACCCCGTTCCGATTGACCGGCTGCGCGGCTGGCTGGGCGACCTCGACGCCGGCCTCGACGCCATCACGCTGGTTGCCGTCGCGGGGGCACCATTGTGCGGCGACGAAGGTGGATCGCCGGTGCGACGCCTGCCCGCCGCCTGCTGGCGTCGCAGCGCGGCCATCGACCGCCTGCTGGCGGCGCTCTGGACTCGCGCGATTCAACGCAGCGGCGCCGCCGCGAAGGAAACGAGCACGGAGCTGGCGCTGTTTGCGCTGGGGTCGTTCGGTCGGCAGGAACTGTGTCCGGCCAGCGACATCGATCTGCTCATTCTCCAAGCGCCGGAGATCGCTCCCGCCCGGCTGCGCGGGCTGTCCAATGATTTCATCACTCCGCTGTGGGACCTGGGCCTCAAGACCAGCCACATCGTGTACACGGCCGGCGACCTCGATGCGCTCGCGGCGCGCGTGGCGGCGCTGGACGAAGAGGCTCCCGGCGCGGCCGCGGCGCAGCAGCAATTGACCAGCCTGTTCGACGCGCGGCCGATTGCAGCCAGCGCCGCTGGCGCGAACGCTGCCCTGCCGGACCTTGTCGCCTTCCGCACGAATTTCCTGGCCCGCCATGGCTACCGCTTTGCCCTGCACAAGGCTCGCGAAATCGCCGACCGCTGGAGCACCCTGCATGTGCGGCCGTGGGAACTGCCCCTGCCGGGGTGGCTTGAACCGCACCTGAAGGACGGGCTGGGCGGCCTGCGCGATGCCGCCGCGGCGGACTGGATTTTTCGCGCGCTGGGCGAGCGCGCAGCCAGCGTGGCCGTAGCCCCATCCGCGCTTCGCGACGCAGCGCTGGCGCCCGGTTCAACGGGAGTCGATTCGAGCCTGACGGAGAATCCGGTCAGCCTGCTCCTGCGCTTCCGCGTGCTGCTGCACCGGCTGGCCGGACGCGCGCAAGATCGGCTGCTGCAGTCGCTGCAGGGCGAACTCATCGACCGCCTGCTGCGCCAGACGCGGCCGGCGCTGTTGGCGGAGGAACCCGACGAGCGGCTGCAGCGCGCGATGGCGCCGCTGTACCAGGCGATGGAACGGATTCATGCGCGGGCAGAAGCGGCCTGCGCGGCGGTTGCGCGCGGGCCGCGGCGCGGGCGCAGTGCGCCGGCCCGGCGTCGGCTCGAACGCACCGCGCTCGACGGCCACTGGACTCGCGTCGGCCGGGAGCTGCATCCCAGCGCCGCCGGTCTGCGCGCGCTGGCTCGACCGGACGGCCTGACCGTCGCGCTGCGCGGCGCGCTGCTGGCGCAGGAGCAGGCGTTGGAACTGGGCCGGCCCTGGCTGGAACTGGCGGACGCCGGCCATGCGGTCTTTGCCGATCCACCGCCGGCCGAAGCCGCCGCGCTGTTCCGCCGGCTGCTCGCGCATCCCGAACCCATCTACCCGGTGCTGGTGGCGCTGCACCGCGCGCGGCTGATTACCGCGGCCATTCCGGAATTCGCCGCCATCACCGGCCGCGCGCAGCGTGCGCCACTCCACGAAGTCACCGTCGACATTCACACGCTGCGGGTGGTCGGCGCGCTGGAACACTGGCGTGACGGGGACCGGCCGGAAGACCGGGAACGCGCCGCTTTGGTGCGCGGCCTGAAACGGCTGGACCTGCTGCGCTTGGCGGCTTTGCTGCATGACATCGGCAAAGCGCACGGCGACGCCGGGCATCCCGAGCGCGGATCGCTGATGGCCCATGACATTCTCAGCCGCCTGAACTATCCGCTCGACGACATTCACCTTGTACGCATTTTGATCGAGGAACACCTGACGCTGTTCGACCTGACCACGCTCGACGAGGCCGACCGCGGGCCCTTCGAGCGCCTGTCGGGACGGCTGGAAAATCGCACGGCACTGGACCTGCTGTATCTGCTGAGCGTCGCCGACGCGCAGGGAGTCGCGGTCGGCGCACTGCCATTGTGGCGCGAAGATCGCCTGCGAGCGCTCTGGCAGGGGTTGCGCGGCGCGCGCAGCCTCCGGCCCGCGGCCGCAGCGCCCCGCACCGCCGCCGCTCCCCCCGCCGCGTCGCCCGAACTTCGCGACGACTTGCAGGCGGCGCTGCTGCACGCCGACCGCCGGCTGCGTCGGCAACTCGCCGGCCACTTCAAAACCATGCCAGCGCGCTACCTGACGCGCATCGGGGCCGAAACGGCGGTCGCCCACGTGCGCCTGATCGAGCGGCTCGGCCGACAGGACGGTGCGGTTCAAATCCATCTGCCGACCCCGCCGGCGGTTCCGGGCCGACGGCGCGCCAGGCCAAGCCCCCGCACGGCCGTCCGGCCGCCCGCCGGCCGCGCCGGAGCCGGAGCTGCAACCGCAACCGCGCCGGTGGGTGAACTCACCGTGGTCACGCGCGACCGGCCGGGGCGGTTCAGCCAGATTTGTGCCGGCATTTCCGGCGCGGGCTTGACGGTGATTTCAGCCGAAGTCTACGAACGGGCCGACGGGCTGATTCTCGACCTGTTCCGCGTGATGCCCGCGCCGCAATTGGCCGGCGGCCTGACGCCGCGCGACCCCCGCGCCCACCTGAAGGAGCTGCTCGAACAGGCCGATACCCTCATCCTCCGCATTCTGCACGACCCGCCGCGCGCCGCCGCGGTGATGGAACATCTGCGCGCGCATCCACTGCTGCGACTTCGCAGCGGGAGCGAAGTGAACCCGCCGGCCACCGCCGGATCGACGGCCTCCGCCGGCGCGCCCGGGGGCGCGCATGAAGCGGCCGTGCAACTGCGCGACGCCTCCCACGAACCGCTGACCATCGTTGACATTCGCTGCGACGACCGCCCCGGCCTGCTCTACGCGCTCACCCGCGCCATTGCCGACCTGGGCCTCAACATTCACTTCGCGACCATCGACACCGTGCGCGGAACGGCCACCGACGTGTTCTATCTCAGCGAACCCGACGGGCGCAATCTGAAGGACGAGACCCGGCGCGCCAACCTGCGCCTGCTGCTCAAGGCCGTCGCCGAACAGAACGCGGCTGGAAAATTTGAATTCTGACGGGGTACCCGTTGGGGATTTGCGCTGCAATCCGAGTCGCGACTCGGGTCAAATTCAAAAGCGTTCTACAGATCGCATTGTTTCGGCTTGTAGCCCTGGTGGCCTTCGTTCGGCACCATGCAGATCATCTTGAGCACGCCCGGGCCGGGATTGCGAAACTGGTGCCGTTCGTTGGCCGGCACATACACCGCGTCGCCGGTCTTCAGGTTGCGGACGTTCTCGCCATTTTCAAGCGCCTCCATGGCGCCTTCCACCACAAAAATTTCATGTTCCCACGGATGCGCGTGCAGCGGCGTGGCGCCGCCCGGCGCCACTTCAAACAGGCGCATGGTGAAATGCGGCGCGCCTTCTTCCTGCGTGATCATGGCGCGCATCTTGACGTTCTGCACGCCCGGTCCGGCGACCGTTTCGTTGGGAACTTTCGCGACATCGACGACTTTCATGCTTTTCCCTCCCGGCCCCTCGACGGATTCCTCCGGCCGGCGGGTGAGCATTTTCCGCAGCGTCGCCGGCGTCAGTTCAACTTGATTATACCGCCCAGCGCCCGGCGGACTTCATGAATCAGGTGGTTCGAGTCCACCGGTTTGCGCAGGAAAGCCTGCCCGCCGATTTTCAGGATCGTGCTGAATTCTTCCTGGCTCAGCGCCTTGTCGCTGATGAACAGGATGGGGATGTTGCGCGTGTGCCGCAGCTCCCGCACCTGATTCGCCACCGACCAGCCGCTGCCATTGTCCAAGCCAAGGTTCAACACCAGCAGGGCCGGCGGACGGTCCTGCGCCTTCAGCAAGGCGTCGGCCGCATTGACGCTGACCTGCACGTGGTAGCCGGCATCGAGCAACGCCTTTTCGGCCTTATCGACGAAGCCGCCATCGTCGTCGGCGAGCATCACCAGGCGCGCCGACGGTTCACCGCGTTCCTTGAGAAACGCAATGAAATCCTCGCGCTTGATCCGCCAATATCCGTTGCGCTGTTTGACGGCGGGCAACTGACGTTTGTAGATCCACTGCTTGACGGCCTCGCCGGTCAGTCCGATTTCGTCCCCGGCCTGGTTGGGGCTGAGGTACTCGGCCGAAAAAGGCCCGCGGCGCTTGCGCTTGAGCCGCCCACCTTCCGCGTTGTAGTCCGGCGGATTTTCCGCGAGGGTGGCAGGAATCAACGGTAGATTCTTCGGTCGACGGCCCCGCTTTCTGGGCGGCTTGCTCATCATCGCTACTCTCCCTGTCCGCAAAGACGCATGAACACCTGGCGTCATTGCACGTGTGTCTCCCTCGTCAGCTATGCTTGTTGGGTCAAACGCTCGGAACGCGCACACGATTGTACTCAATGAAGCAAATGCAGCAAATGCAGCAATTCAGTCATTTGCGTGAATCGGCCGTTTTCAACCGGCTCCAGCGTGGAGCCGCTGCCCGACATCTCGAGAGGAATAACGGCCGATGTCGATTGCATCGCCCAGGCATTGCCGCCTGTCGTGACGGTGAAGCGCATCCTTCCTGTTGCAACCCGATTTTCTGGTTGTGGACGCTCCCGTCTCTCAGCGCGCAAAGCACACGGCCCTGCACGAAAGCCTACTCACCCCATGGCAACTATACTACAAAACGACAGCGGCTGCAAGCACACCAAACTTTGTTTCGGTTTCACATTGTGCGTCAGACCGTCGGCTTCCAGCTTTACTGAATAATTGATCGCTTGAACAGGTGCGTCGCCCGCATCGTAAAGTTTCCCGCCTCCGCTCTGCCGACCGCGCCTCGCCGCTACCTCGCCAAAGTTTCACGACCTGCCGACGCGCCTGCGGCGACGGCTCCGCTACAATGGACTCTTCGTTTCGTACCGCCCTAGCGGTTCACACCTGGTTGACCCTGGATCGAGCCCATGCATCCCGATTTTTCCCCCAGTCACGTTTCCGTGTTTATTTTGTTGGTGCTCTCCATCGGCATGCATGAGGCCAGCCATGCCCGGGTCGGCTCTTACTTTGGCGATCCCACGCCCGAGATGGACGGCGTCAATACCTGGAATCCGATTCCCCACATCATGCGCTCTTGGTTGATGTGTTTGGTTGTTCCCGCCGTCATGTGGTTTTTCATGAATTTCTTCATCGGCGGCGCCTATGTGATGCTGAACGAATCGATGATGCGGCCGCGGCGACTGGGTTATTTTTGCTCCGTGGCCGCGGGCCCGGGCATGAATCTGGCGCTCGCTATTTTCTTCGGCCTGATCTATCTGGTCCTGGCGCATTTCACGACCGACCCCGCGCAGACGGTGCCACTCATCTTCCTACAGGCTGGCGCGTGGAATATTCTCCTGCTGGTGTTCAACCTGATCCCCGTTCCGCCGCTCGACGGCTCCTCCATGCTCGCCACCGCCGTGCCCGCCACCAAACCGGCCATCGATGCCATGCGTGGCGCCGCCTTCTGGGTCCTGATGATCGTGCTCTGGAATTCGGAAACTGCGGCCCAATTTCTGACTTGGCCCGTGTCGGAATTTACCGCCCTGTTATTTAAAGTTCATTTCATGCTCCACTGATCGTCCGGATGGAATGCTGTCTCGCCATGGCCAAAGTCAAACGCGCCTTCGACCCTGCCACTCTGCCGTCCTACCAGCCACTGGCCGAGGATGAACTGCGCCGCCGCCGTGAACTGCTCACCGGCCTCACCGACGAAGACGCCGAGCCGGTCGATCGTTTCGAAGTCCGCACCGACGCCTTCACCGGGCCGCTCGACCTGCTCATTTACCTCCTGCGCGAAGGCGAAGTCGAAGTCGACCAACTACCCATCCTGCCGATCGTCGAGCAGTACCTGAGCTACCTGCTCACCCTTCACCAGGATTTGATCGACGTCAACCTCGCCGCCGAGTCGGTCGCCATCATCGCGCAAATCCTCGACATGAAATTGAAGTTGAAGGGGCTGCTCAACACCGCCGACGAAACCGAGGAACCGGAGACCGCCGAAAGCGACTCCCCGCGGCTCGATCTCATCCGCGAACTGATGGAACTGCAACGGCTCAAGCGCATGACCATGAAACTGGCCGAGCGCTTCGAAGAATGGCAATTCCGTCCCGGCCGGCCCGACGATGCCGCGCCGGCGGCCGCCAACATCGATGTCCACGATCTGGTGATCCCGCCGCAGCAGATCGTCGCCGCGTTCAAAGCCATCGTCGAACAGGTCAACGCGCACGTCAACGAAGCCACCATCCCGCGTGAAGAGGTCACACTCGAAGAGCAAATCCTGTTCGTGCTCGATTGCGCCGAACGGGAGCCGCAGGTCGCCTTCCACCGGTTGTTCGACGATCCCGGCCACAAGGAAAAGATCGTCGTCACTTTCATCGCCGTGCTGGAACTCACCCGGCAGGGAAAAATCGTGATCGCCCAGTCGGACTTGCAGGGCGTCATCATTTTCGAAACGGCCGGCCGCTACCGCGCGCGGCTCGGTCTGCCCGAAGACACGCCCGAAACCGACCGTGCGCTTGCTGCTACCCCGCTCGTCGACCCGACGGCCGCCGCTGCCGCCGCCTCCGCCGAAGCGAGCGCCACCGACCCCGCCGGCGGCGCTGCGTCCAATGCGAAACGTTCGCCCTTCGGCGCGAAAGGCGATGAAGGCGCGCCCGGCGCGGCCGACCTGAGCGACCTCTTCACCGGCGGGGAAGACGACCTGGACGAAGAAGGCCAGAACATGAAGCAGCGCATCGACGCGGCGGTCAAAATTTACCACCGCGTCACCGCCGCGCTCGATGCCTACGAAAAGGACGGCGTCATCCTGACCGCCAGCGAAGCCGCCGAACGTGCCGGCGTTGAACACGTGACGGTGGACAAGCTCAAGGGCGAACGCTGGTGGCAAAAGAAAAAAGGCGACATCGCGATCGGCGATCAGATCGCGCTGGGGGAACAGTTGGCGGCGGAGCTGGGGGCGGCCGCTCCGGAAGCCGCCAGCGATTCCGCCGGTGAAATGCCTGCTGCCGGATCGCCCGCAACCGAATCACCTCTCGGCGGCGCACCCGCTGGCGAACCGCGCGCCGAGGAACCTCCATCCATTCCGTCCGCGCCGGCGGAACCTCATTCCGTGGCCGCGCTGGCGGAACTGCCTACGCAACCCGCTCCGCCTGCCACGCCGGTCGCGCCAGTTGCTGCGGCTCAACCCGCCGCGCCGTCGGCCAAGCCCGCCGCGCCCGCCCCACCCGCCGCCAAACCGCTCACGGCCATCGGCCCGCTGCGCATTCAAGCGCCCAACGCCCCGCGCGCCGGCGGCCTGCAAATCCACCTCAAGCCCAAGCCCAAAGAATAGCGCCATTCGGACGCTGACCCGTGGTTCGGCTCCGTAGCAACCATGCGTGGAGCGTAGGGCGGTGACGGTTCCGCGCGATGGAGTGGCGCGGGCACACTGATTGCTTTGGATCGCGCGGAAGATGGTTGGGACAGGCCGCTTTCCCAGGAGGCGGGCTGCGGACTGCGTCCTGCGCGCCGCCTCCTGGGCTACAGTCGGCCGTGCCTGACGGCACTGAAAGGCAGACGCGGGATTCGGCCGGAACGCAACAATCAGAACGCCGGGAGCGACGCGGCTTTGCGGAGGCCGCAAGGTATGAATCGATTCGGGACACGCGCTAGTGGAGCGCGAAACGCGCTGTTCCAAAATCACGCGCGATGACTCGCAGGACACGGGCTGGTCGGCCCCGTGCCACGCGAACGCTTCGCTCGGCAGATAGATGGTGGAGCATAGACGGCACTTTTCTTTCCTTCCGCCGCCCGCTATCATGGCGTGCTGGAGTTCTTCCCGCATGCGCTCGACCCATTCCGCCGGCCCCGCGCCACTGGCCGCCGCCGCAGGCGCTGCTGCTTATTGAGCGGCGCCCAGTTCTTTCAGCATGTGCCGGTAGGCTTCGGCCAGTTCCGGTTCGACGCCGCGACGGACTTCAAACCGGCGCAGGCAGTGCAGCACCGTCGCGTGCGAACGATCGCCCAGCAGCCGGCCGATTTCCTGCAAGGATTTGCCGCTCAATTCCCGCGCCAGCTTGCAGACCACCACCCGCGCCAATAGAACGCTGCGCGAGCGCCGCCGCCCGCGGATGTCTTCGGGCTTCAAATGAAAAAACGCCGCGGTCCGTTCGAGAATCCGGTCCATCGCCACCGGTCGGTGCCGCCGCGCGGCGAACAGTGGCAGCGGATTTTCGCCGCCGTCCTGGCCGTCGCCGTGCAGCGCCCCCTCCGGATCGCCCAGCCAGCGCCGCAGATCGTGCACGCCGATCGTCGCGCCGCCGGCTTTGGCCGCGAGCAGATTCGCGCGGCCTTCCAGTTCATGCAGGCTCTGCACCGGCCGGCGGCTCAGTTCGCCCAGCGCCTCGCGCGTGATCGCCGCGCCCAGCCGTCGAAACTGCCGCCCCGCCACCGCCTCCCGCAGCGCCGGGCCGGGAGTCTCCAGCGGACAGACCAGGCTGGCGTAGAAACGTTCCAGCAGCCGCGCATCGAGCGGCTTCAATTCCTGCGGCGCGAGCGACGACGACAAAATCACCTGCCGGCCGTTGCCGAGCAGCGCTTCCAGCGTGTACAGAAATTCCCGCTGCGAGCCGGTCTTCCCGCACAGGAAGCGCACGTCGTCCACCACCAGCACATCCACCGACCGCACCGCGCGGCGAAACTGATCCAGCCGGTGGTTTTTGGTGTACTCCAGGTAGCCGTTCACCCATTGCTCGCAGGACAGGTACAGCACCTTCAAATGCGGATGGCGGCGGCTGAGTTCCAAACACACGCCCTGCAGCAGGTGGGTCTTGCCGGTCCCCGCCGGGCCGTGCAACAGCAGCGTGCCGAAGCGCGCGCCGGGCCGTTCCAGCACCATCTCCAGCCCCTGCCGCGCAAAGGTATTTTCCGGGCCGGCCACGAAATCGCTCAGCGCGAACCGCGCCGGCAGGGCGACTTGAAATACATTTTCGGCCGAACGCAATACCAGGGTGCGTTCGGCGGCGGGCAGGCTGGTCGCGTCCATCGCCCCTGCGGACATGGCTGCGGCCGATGCAGCCGCTGCGCCTGCTGCCGCCGACGGATCCAGTCCGCTCGCGCCGCCGGAAAAAGATTGCGTGCCAGACAGGCTCGGCGAGGTCGCGCTGTTCGCCGCGGCGGCGGTTGCCGAGCCGCTCGCAGTCCCAAACAAATCCGGCCGGACGAAAACGCGGAAGTGAACGGTCGCCGAGTCAACGGCGAGGGTCGGGGCAATTGCCACGGCGGTGGCGCGGCCGATTTTCCCGGCCAGTTCGTCGCTGACCAGATGCGCGGCGTAGGTCGATCCGGCGGCCAGCAGAAATACTCGCTGCGAACCCGCTGCGGCGGTGGCTGGGGTGGCGATGGCGGTGGCGGCGATTGGCAATGCGGCGGATGCGGCCACCAGCGAACCGTGTGCTCCAGGTGAACCAGCGGTGGCGGCTGCGGAGCGCGACGCCGGCGCGGCGGGCGGCAGTTCCGGCGCTTCCAGCGCCAGCAATTTCAGCGGCAGGTACCAGGCGGTGAAATGCGCATTGGACACCTGGGTGCGAACGGCATCCAGGGCGAGCGACCAGAGAGCGTCGGCGGCAACCGTCACGAACCGACCCTCCCCGTCCAGGCGACGCGATCACCGCTGGCTTGCACCGCGCGGACCGCGAGTCCTTCCCGCGCCGCGAAAAACGGCCGCCGGGAGAAACCATACAAAGAGCCGCGTGACCGACCGTCGATCGCACGTGCAACGAGGTCCCGGATTGGCCCATCGGCGCGCCCACGCGGGCGGAGCAGAGACACACTGTCCCCGCCTCCGCGACGCAGGTTTTTTCGCGCGCGGTACGACGCTCGAACTGTCGAGCGGAGCCCAATCGGAACGTGGAGGGGTTGGAGGCCCGCAGCCATTGGCCGCGCGCCGGAAGAAAAAATTCTAGTCGCCGCAGGACCCCCTCCGGAGCCCGCCACGCCCGTTGCCGAACGACGCCGGGAAACACCGGACATCGCACAGCGGCGGGCGACAAGCAGACTCCAGTCGCGCGGCGTTTGCCATTCAAAAAAAACCGGAGGCGACGCGGCCGCTTCCGGCGCAAAATCATGCGTGGAAGCAGGCGTCGACCTGCGGGTGCAAGCGCCGGCCGAGCCGGCGGAGTGCGCATACCAACATCGCGGTCGAAGGCCGGGTTTCCTGAGAAACGCGGCGTCGAAACGGGCGGCGTCGGCATTTGCAAACGTGATTCAATCGACTTTGGCGGCGCTGTCAAACTGCTTTTGCGGGAAAATTTTTAAGCGCCGTCGATATATCGCTTTTTATTCGGCTGCCGTTTCCGCGCGAGCATATCGCGGCATATGCGGCGACGCGCCGATGCGAAATAGTTGCCCGCGCGGGGCACAATTTGTTTCAAATCTTCAAATCGTCGCAAGCGAGGTGAAAGACCCGCGATTTCGCCTATGATCATTCGCATTGGCGAACAGTTTTTTCAGCCCCGTCCCTGCGTTTTCCGCCCTCCTCAGGAGTTCCCCCATGACCGCATCTCGCGCGCACCTCGACCCTGACCAACCCGCCTACAGTTCGCGCAACGTGCGCTGGAATCTGACCGATCTGTACCGCACCATTTACGACCGCCGCATCGAAGAGGACCTCACCGCCGTCGAAAAAGAAGCGGCGCAATTCGCCAAGCGCTACCGCGGCAAGATCAACGTCAAAGGCGGGCCGAAACCGGCGCTGTTGCGCAAAGCCATCGAGGAAATTCTGCTGCTGCAGAGCAAACGGGTGCGCTTCGAGAGCTTCATCTACCTGTCGGCCGCGGTCGACCAGTTGAACAACCCGATCAACAAGATGAAGGCGCGGATCGAGGAGCGCATGACGCAGGTCTCCAACGCCACCCTGTTTTTCGATCTCGAATGGAAAAGCCTGCCGGCCGCAGTCGCGCGCAAAATCGCGCGCAGCCCCCTACTGAAGGAGCACCGTCACTGGCTCGAAAATGACCTCCGCCTGGCGCCGTACAAACTCAGCGAGCCGGAAGAAAAGGTCGTCAACGAGAAAGACAATTCGGCCACGGCCACGCTGGGGCGCATTTTCAACGAACTCCACGCCGGCCTGAAATACCGGCCGGTGATCGATGGGAAGGAACAGTCGCTCACCCAGCCGGGCGTGCTGGCCTTGCTCAAGCATCCCAAACGCGAGGTCCGTCAGGCGGCCTTCGAAGCGGTTGGCCGCACGCTGGACGAAAACAAACTGGTGCTGGCGGTCAATTACGACGGCCTGGTCCACGACTACTTGACCATGGTGCGGCTACGCGGCTACAAAACGCCGATCGCCCGGCGCCACCTGGCCAACGAAATCGCGCCGGAAGCCGTCGACACCATGATGAAGGTGGTCGAAAAAAACTACGCCACCGCCCACCGCTACTGGCGGCTGAAGAAGAAACTGCTGAAGCTCGACCATTTCATGCTCTTCGACCAGTACGCGCCGATCGGCGCCGCCTTGCCCAAGTGCGACTACACGCGTTCGAAGGAAATCGTGCTCGATGCTTTCGGCCAATTCTCGCCGCGCTTCCGGGCGGGGGCGCAAAAGTTCTTCGACGGCAACTGGATCGACGCCGAAGTCCGGCCCGGTAAACGCGGCGGAGCGTTCTGCGCCGGCCTGGCGCCGGAATTCCACCCGTATGTGATGCTCAACCACACCGACGAACTGCGCGACGTGATGACCATGGCGCACGAACTTGGCCACGGCATGCACGACCTCTTGGCCGGCGAGAAGCAGCACTATTTTCACTACCATCCGCCGCTGACCCTGGCCGAAACCGCCAGCGTCTTCGCCGAAATGCTGACCTTCGAAAGCCTGATGCAGAACGCCGAGTCCGATGCCACCCGGCTGACGTTGGTTTGCCAGAAAATCGAGGACCTCTTCGCCACCGCCTACCGGCAGAACGTGCTGACGCGCTTTGAACTGTCGGTCTACGCCGCGCGCGCCAAAGGCCGGCTGTCGGGCGACGACATCTGCGAGCACTGGATCGCCGCCAACCTGCCGTACTACAAAGGCAGCGTGGAAATCCCCGAAGCCTACCGGCTGATGTGGTCGTACATTCCGCATTTCATCCACACGCCGTTTTACTGCTACGCGTACGTTTTCGGCCAGTTGATGGTGCTGGCGCTGTACGCGATGTACAAGGAACAGGGCGCGGCGTTCGTACCGAAGTTCGAAACGCTGCTGGCGGCCGGCGGTAGCGAAGACCCGGCGCAGTTGCTCAAAAAGGTGGACGTGGACATCGCCAGCGCCGCCTTCTGGCAGAAGGGCATGAACGAAATCGACCGCATGGTCAAACAGGCCGAAACGCTGGCAAAGTAGCGCCGGGGGCGCCGGCCATCAGACTGGATGCTTTTCGCGCGCGTGCCAGCGCGCACCCGGGACCGCGGGCGGGCACGCCGAATGGCGCTATTTTTAGAACGGTGCGCTGGAGGGGATCGATCAAGGCGGGTGGACGTTTCCAACGCGGGAAGAGGAAGACCTCGCGCCAAGACGCCAAGTCGCAAAGAAGAGGGGGAGGCGTGGGGTCGGCGGCTGCGG
>JBOHNC010000355.1:0-9794 GCA_050730415.1 Planctomycetota bacterium | reverse complement strand
GACCCTCCCGAAAGAATCTTCCGCGCGACCCAAACCATTCAGTGCATCAACACCAATCCATCGCGCGGAACCGCCGCCGACCCGCTCCCCATGCATGGCTTCTATAGCGCCAATGGAAGCGGCAGGGACCATTTGGCGTTGATACGGGATTTTCAGTTGTTCCAGTTCCCAGCAAAGGCATTCTTCGTAGGTCGATTCCAGCAACCCCGGCCCGAGCTCTCGATGCACTTCAATCGCGGCGCCGATGATTTTTCCAGTCAGCGCATCCCGTTCGATCCCCACCGCGGACCGCATTCACATTCTCCCCTTTTCCGCATTCAACTTTTTCTTTCTCTCTCCGGCTCATTCTTCCTCTTTGCCTTTCACCAAAAATCTTTGTCTTCTCGGTGCCTCTGTGTCTCTGTGGTGAATGTTCTTCACGCCAGTTCGATCGACGAAGACATACTCCCCGCGCAGCGTTCGATCAGCGGGTCCTTGCCGAAGGCGTGAATCTGGTCGCGCTTGAGTTCCGCGCGTTCCTTCGAGGTCGTATCCACAATCGCCCGCCCGGTCGAATCCACTTCCTTCGCCATCCGGAACGCCTTCTCCGCCGAATGCCCGAACAGCCGCCCCAGCATCTCGATCACGTACTGGTAGCTGTGGTCGTTATCGTTGTGCAGAATGACGTGCCAGGGCCCGGCGAGTTTCGTGTCTTCCGCTTCAAGCACCGCGACCTGCGTCTTGGTCTTCGCCGCGTGATGGGGCATCGACATGGAAATTTCCCTCTGACGAGGACTCCACAGTGTGCAGCGGACTCGCCCGACCGCCGCTCCCAGTAAATCACGAATAATCGGGAATTCAAGCCCCATTCCGGAGGCCCCCCCTGGGAGCGCCGGTCATCAAACCGGCTTCTTCGTCCGATCCGGCGTGGCACGGGCTGACCAGCCCGTGACGAGCGAGTCCCCGAGCGTTTCCGCGGGACAGCGCGTTTCGCGCTCTCTTCCTTCGTGTCTCCCTTGGTGCGCAGATTTCAGATTGCTGCCCTGTCGACCGGGGCGCGCCTGTTTTGCATGAGGTAGAAAAAAACGCGCGAGCGAACCTCGCGCCTTATATTTTTTCATGCGCAAGCAAACGCCGGTGGGCAGGATGCCCACCTCACCAAGCCGGCTGGAAGCCGGCGCCACAACAATGCAACGGATGCGCTCGCGGGCGCGCAAAAATGCCAACCGCGCCGCATCAATACGGCGCCGGCTCCGCCGGCACTTTTTCAGGCGGACCTGGCGATCCGCGCTCCCAGCTATTCTTTCTTTTCTTCGGCCGGCGTCTCGGCTTTCGCTTCGGCCGGCTTTTCGGCCTTGGGCGCTTTCTCGGTCTTTTCGGCCTTCGGCGCCTTCTCCGCCTTGCCTTCGGCAGCCTTCGGCGCGCCATCCTTCGCCGGCGCGTCCTTCGGCTGGATCGGCTTGCCGTCCTTGCCGAACTGCGGCCGCTTCTGCTCGATGATGCGCGGCACCTTGATCTGCTTCGAGGCCGTCAACTGCGCCAATTCGCCCACTTCGACCTTCTTGGTCTTCTTGGCCTCTTCCATCTTCGACTGGTCCCAGGCGAAGCGCTTCTGGAACCGCTCCACGCGCCCGGTCGTGTCGATGATGCGGCTTTCGCCGGTGAACGCCGGGTGGGACTTGGAGTCCACGTCGAGCGAAATCTTCTTGGCCTTGCTGGTCGACCGCGTCATAAACATCGAACCGTCGGTCTGGTGAACCTCCAGCAGGTTCAACTCGGGGTGAATGCCTTTTTTCATGGCCGCTTTTCCTTGGTGCGCGGAGATTATCCCTCCGGCCGGTTCCCCCTTGACCCTCCCTTTCCCGTCGGGAGGCGGTGCGCGGAAACCGGGCCCGTCGCGCGAATTTGAACGGGTCATGTTAAAATCCCCTGCGGCAGTGTCAACGCATTTCCGATATTTTCGGCGAAAGGACCACTTCCACGCGCCGCACCCGAACCGACATCGAAGCCCTCGAATCCCAGCGTCTGGCCGGCTACGCCTGCCTGGCCGGGCGTTCGCGCGGCCGGCGTCACGCCGAGCCCGAAGACCCGGTGCGCACCGCCTTCGCCCGCGATCGCGACCGCATTGTGCATTCCTCCGCCTTCCGCCGGCTCGAATACAAAACCCAGGTGCTCATCAACACCGCCGGCGATCACTACCGCACCCGGCTCACCCACACCCTCGAAGTCGCCAACCTCTCCCGCGGCATCGCCCGCGCGCTGGGGCTCAACGAAGACCTGTGCGAAGCCCAGGCCCTCGCCCATGACCTCGGCCACCCGCCCTTCGGGCACTCCGGCGAAGGCGCGCTCAACACGCTCATGAAGGACTTCGGCGGCTTCGAACACAACCGCCAGGGCCTGCGCGTCGTGGAGGAACTCGAACGGCGCTACCCCGACCGCGGCGGCCTGAATCTGACCTACGAAGTGCGCGAGACCTTCGCCAAAAATTACCCCCCGCCGCTGCGCGAAAAACTCGGCTTCCGCGCCGACGAACAGATCAACCTCGAAGCCCAGGTCTGCTCCTTCGCCGATGCCTTTGCCTACGAATGCCATGACATCGACGACGGTCTGACCTGCGGCATGATCAAACTCGACGACCTGTCCCACCTCGAACTGGTCCGCGCCGCGCGCGCCAAGGCCGAACAGGAATTCCCCTCCCTGGCCGGCGCGTCCGCCCTATCTGAAGGTCGGGTCGAGCCCCCGCGCCCGCCCGCTTCGATTGATTCGCCGCCCCGCCCCGCCCCGCCGGACGCCCCGCTGCCCGAAGCCGCCATCCGCCGCCAGTACCTGCAGAAGCGGCTCGTCCGCAACCTGCTCGACACCGTCGTCAACGACGCCATGGCCGCCACCGCCGACCGCCTGACCGCCGCCGGTATCGGCACGCTCGACGACGTGCGCGCGCAGGCCGGATTTCTGGTGGCCAGTTCCCCCGCGGTGCAGGCGCAGCGCAAGGAGCTCCGCGCCTATCTGTACAAGCACTTCTACATGCACCCGGACTTGCAAGCCCACTTCCAACGCGCGCACGGCTGGCTGCGCGAACTGTTCGACGCGCTGCGCGCCGAGCCGGCCAAACTCCCCGACTGGTTCCGCGCCCAGCACGCCGCCGCTCGCGACGAAGCCGCCCGTGCCCGCGTCGTCTGCGACTACATCGCCGGCTGCACCGACCGCTACGTCACCGCCGAATACACGCGCGTGGTGGGGAAAGAACTTCACCACCGAGACACCGAGCCACAGAGATAAAAACAAGGTTTTTGGGAAAACCAAGAGCAAGAAAAAGAAAGTCGGAGCGAGAAAGAAAGTCAAATACCGGCACGCTTCGCTGGGAGCGCCGGTCATCAGACCGGCTTCTTCGCCCAATCCGTCGTGGCACGGGCTGACCAGCCCGTGTCCAGCCCGTGTTCAACAAGTCCGAGCGTTTCCGCTGAAAAGCGCGTTTCGCGCTCTCTTCGCTGGGAGCGCCGGTCATCAGACCGGCTTCTTCGTTCGATCCGTCCCTTCGGCTCCGTGAGTTTATCCATTCCTCTCGAATGTCCGTGGCACCGTGGCACGGCTCTCCAGGCCCGTGCAAAAACAAGGCGAGCGCCCTGTATACTTCTCCTGCGCGCGCCGCGCGCCTCTTCTTGTTGTTCCCCCAATCCCCCATTCCTGACGCGGTGTCTCTGCGCCGCTGCGGTGAACTTCTTCACGCGTCCAGTTTTTGCAGCCGCGCCACGTGCCGCCCGCCTTCGAACGCGGTGTTCATCCAGACATCGACGATCTCCAGGCAGTTCTCGATCGAGATCATGCGCTGCCCGAGACTCAGCACGTTGCCGTCGTTGTGCTGGCGGTTCAGGCGAGCGCTCACGAGGTCCCAGCACAGGCCGCAGCGCACGCCCTTGATCCGGTTGGCGACCATGGCTTCGCCGTTGCCGCTGCCGCCGAGCACGACGGCGCGCTCGCATTCGCCCTTGACCACCGCCTGCGCCGCCGGGCGGATGAAGTCGGGGTAGTCGCAGCGCTGCTTGGAAAAAGTCCCGAAATCCTGCACCTCATGCCCCTGCGCGGTCAGGTGTTTTTTGATGGCTTCCTTGTATTCGAAGCCGGCATGGTCGGAAGCGAGGGCGATTTTCATGGTCGAATTCTCCAGTAGGTGTCGGATGCCAAATTTGTACTGCCTGCACGCCAAATGAATAGCCCGCGCCGAGCAACTCCCTGCGAGCGCCGGTCATCAGCCCGGCTTCTTCGCGGGATCCGCGCATGCGGCTCCGCAAGTCTATCCATTCCCTAGGCCCGCCCGAGGCATTGTGGCATCGGTCGCTGGCCGATGCAAAAACAGTGCGAGCGAAGCTCGTGCCTTATCTTCTTGATTGCAAGAGAAAGCCGGTGGGCAAGATGCCAGTGCATTACCCACATCCTTACCACCGTCCGTTTCATGCCGCCAAAGGAGGCAAATCGGATCATTGCGCCATCGGCGCAAAACAAGATAGCAAAGGGTTGGCCGCAGGCCTACCCTGGTAGAACCGTGGAACCAAAACATCTTCCGCGCGACCCGCGGCGAGCATGACCTCGCCGCCATCCTACCGCGCGGAACCGCACCCGACGAAGATATGGGTCAGGCCCAGGTCCGATGACCGGCGCTCCCACGGAAGCCCTGCAAGCCGGGCGTGTTATTTCGGTTCGGCCAGCGCCTTTTCGATCGCGCTGACCACCTCCGGTGTCTCCGGCGTGATTTTCGGCGCAAACCGCGCGATCACTTCGCCCTTCCGGTTGACCAGGAACTTTTCAAAGTTCCAGGTGATGTCGCCGCGCAGCTTCGTGTCGGGCTGTTGGTTGACCAGATAGTTGTACAGCGGCGCCTGGTCGTCGCCCTTGACCGAAATCTTCGAAAACATCGGGAAGCTGACGTGGTACTTCGAGGTG
Organism: Planctomycetota bacterium; assembly: GCA_050730415.1. Taxonomy (GTDB): domain Bacteria; phylum Planctomycetota; class SZUA-567; order H5-PLA8; family JBOHNC01; genus JBOHNC01. Next base: position 4,877 of record JBOHNC010000355.1, on the reverse strand, counting down.
CAGAATTCCTTGATCTGCGCGTCGCTGCCCGGTTCCTGCTGGTGGAAGTTGTTGGCGGGGAAGCCCAGCACTTCAAAGCCCTGCGCGTGATATTTCTGGAACAGCGCTTCCAGCCCGGCATATTGCGGCGTGTGGCCGCACAGGCTGGCGACGTTGACAATCAGGAGCACATCGCCGCGATATTTGTCCAGCGCCACGTCTTGGCCGTCGATATCCTTCACGGTGAAGCTCAGAACGCCGGTCGGCTTCGTGGCGGGCATGGTCGATTCTCCTGACAGGGCGGTTGGAGCCGGCGTCGCGGTTGGCGTGGCGGCCGGGGTTGCCGGGGTGGCGGGGGTGGCCGCAGGTTTGGATGCTGCGGACACCGGCGGCGGCGTGCCGCCGGCCGGTTGCGCGGGCGTTTCCGACCCGCAGCCGGCGATGAGCAGCGTCAGCGCCGCGGCGCCGACCCGGCAGCCGGTTCGAATGGCGTGTTGCATGGCGTTCCTCCTGTGCCTGTCGCGCAGCGCCGCCTGTCGCGGCGCTCGGTGGCGTCTGACGCACACGCAGGCATTTCTAATCCTATGGCAGTTTCCGCGCGTGCGTGAACACGGTCCGGGAAAATTACCGCGCCGTCACCGGAACAACCGCTGGGGTTCAGACCTGCGCAGCGGGCGGGAACGGCCCGCCGGTGGCAGGTTTGCCGCCGCCGCCGGTCCGCGCCGATGGGGTGGAATTGGCCGCACCGAGGGCGCCAGAGCCAGTGCCAGTGCCGGCGCCTGCGCCTGTGCCAGTGCCGGCGCCGGCGCCGGCGCCTGTGCCAGTTTCGCGGCTGCCGGTGGCCTCCGGCGAGTCCGCCTGGCCCGCCTGGCCCGTCTGCCCCGCCGGGACGGACGGGACCGTCAATGCCCCGCTGGGCGGTTTGCGCATCGCCGACGGGGAACTCACCACCGGCCGCGGATCCTGCATTCCCGCCGTGCCCGGCTGCACCGCCGAATCCCGCGCCGGCGTGCCGGCCGCCACCGGCAGCAGAATGTCGAACAGCGAGCCCTTCCCCGTCTGCGAATGAACTTCAATCCGCCCGCCGTGCTGTTCGATGATTTTGGCGCAGATCGACAGCCCCAGCCCCGTGCCGGTGTCCTTTTTCGTGAAAAACGGATCGAAAATTTTGCCCAGCGTCTCTTCGTCCATGCCGATGCCGTTGTCGGCCACCGAGACCGCCAGTTCCAGCCCCTCCCCTTCGACCGCGCGTTCCAGCCGTCCCCGCACGCGCATCCGCCCGCCGCCGGGCATGGCTTCGATCCCGTTGCGGATGACGTTCAAAAAAACCTGCCGCAGCTTGTCCGGGTTGCCCAGCACCGGCGGCAAGTTGGGCTGCCACTGGAAATCCATGTGGACCTGGTCGGCGACCAACTGCCCATTGAGTTCGTGCAGGACCGCGTGCAGGATTTCGCCGAGGTTGACCGGCACCAGCGTCGGCAGCCGCTGGCGCGAAAAATCGAGCATGTCCTGCACGATCCGGTTCATCCGGTCGACTTCCTCCACGATGATCGAAGTCCACTCCCGCGCTTCCGGCTCCTGCTGTTTGTCGTTGAGCAACTGCGCGAACCCGCGAATGGCATTCAGCGGGTTGCGGATTTCATGCGCGACGCCGGCGGCCATTTCGCCCAGGCTGGCAAGGTATTTCGCGCGCTTGGCCTGTTCGCCCAGTTTCTTGATGATCGAAATGTTGCGGAAATTCGCGACCACGCCGATCGGCCGGCCCAGGTGGTCTTCGACCAGGCTGGTCGACAGGCCGATCGGAATTTCCTGACCCTTCACCTGGATCGGAATGTCCCGCCGGTCCTGCGGCACCCCGGTTTCCAGCGTCATCTGGACCGTGGCGCCCATCTCGGCCACGCCGGGCAGATCCTTGAAGCTCCGGTCGATCAGGTCGGCTTCCTCCATCTCCAGAATCTGCAGCGCCGCCGCGTTCACCTGCGTGATGATCCCCTGCAGGTTCAGCACCACGATGCCGGAACTCAACCCGCGCATGATGCTCGCCGAATATTCGATCGAATTCATCAGGTCTTCGTACAGCCGCGTGTTTTCCAGGCACTGCGCGGCCTGCAAGGCCATCGCCACCGCCAGTTTCAAATCGTTCGGCGTATAGCCGCGGCCGGTGCCGAGCCGGTCCAAATACAGCAGGCCGAGAATCCGGTCCTTCACCTTCAGCGGCACGCAGATCAGCGACAGCACGCCGAAGCGCTGAAAAGTGCGCGTCTGCTGCAACTGCGCGTTGCCGGCGGGGTCCTGCATCAACACCGCCTGGCCGGTGGTGAGCACCTGCCGGGTGACGGTCTTGGAAATCTGCACTTCGTCGGGCGGCGCGCTGGGGTCGCTGGCCACCGCCTGGCCGGCGCGGCGGATTTCCTGCAGCGAAACCTGCGCCCGCATCACCGTGCGCTTGTTGGCGTTGGCCTGCGCGAAAAAGCTGCGCGCGTTGTCGCTCATCCGCGTCGCCCGCACGATCAGCGCGGCGTCCTTGTCGTAGGATTCGGGGAACATGATGATGCCGCGGTCGGAGCGCACCGCCTTGAACAGATGTTCCAGCAGCATGTCCATGACCCGCTGCATGTTCAGCGCGCCGGAAACCTCCAGCGCAAATTCGTACAGCGACATGAATTCCTGGCGGATGTTGTCGGCGCCTTCGCCTTCGCCGCCAAACTGGAACGCGCTGTGGCTGACCTCCATCGGCGCCTGTTCGGCCAATCCCGCGACCGGCTCGTCGCTCAGCACCACCGCCGCCATCGGCTCGGGGTCGATCGGCAGTTGGATCAGCATCAGCGTGTCGCCGATCGCGATCCGGTCGCCGTGGCGCAGCGGCAGTTGCTGCGTGACCCGTTCGTCGTTTAAATAAGTGCCGTTGGAGGAATTCAGGTCGTCGACCCGGAACCCGTCGTCCTTCCAGAAAATCTGCGCATGGTGCCGGCTGGCCGCCTCGTCTTCGACCGGAATGTCGTTGGACCGGTTGCGCCCGAGACTCATCGGATGCTTGCGCGTCAGGCTGAAGTGCTTGCCGCGCTGGCGGCCGCTGATGAAGATCAGTTCGTCCATGGCATCCGGTCCGGCCTGCACGGCAGACAGCGGCGCGGCGGACCGCGGCGCGATCGATCGCGGCGTCCTGCGGCCGCAACGCTTCGGAATTGTACCCGCCCGGCGCGCCGCTGGCGAGTACCGGTGCTCTTGGCGGCGGCCCGCAGCTTGGTATCATGCCTCCAACCAGTCAGAGGTCGTGCAGGCGGTTGCGAAGCAGCGGCCTGCCGGGTCATCCGAAAAAAGGGGGGGAACGCCATGAAGGTCGGATTGTTTACCGTGTTGTTCGGCGACAAACCGTTGACCGAACTGTTGCAGTACGTCGCGGAGCAGGGCTGCGGAGCGGTTGAACTGGGCGCGGGCAATTACCCGGGCTCGCCGCACATCAAGGTCGCCGAACTGCTCAAAAGCGCGCCCAAGCGGATCGAACTGTTGTCGGAGATCAAGGATTTCGGCCTCGAAATCAGCGCCCTGTCGGTGCACGGCAATCCGCTGCACCCGAACAAAAAAATCGCCACGGCCCATCACAACGTTCACCGCGACGCAGTCCAGTTGGCCGAAAAACTGAACGTGCAGACGGTGGTCAACTTCTCCGGCTGCCCCGGCGGCGCGCCCGGCGACAAACAGCCCAACTGGGCCACCTGCCCCTGGCCGCCCGAGTACCTCGAAGTGCTCGACTACCAGTGGAACAAGGTCGCCATTCCCTACTGGAAGGCCGAATCGAAATTCGCCAAGGCCCACGGCATCCGCATCGCCTTCGAAGCGCACCCGGGCTTCCTGGTCTACAACCCGTACACCATGCTGAAGCTGCGCGAAAACTGCGGCAACAACCTGGGCGCCAACTTTGATCCCAGCCATTTCTGGTGGCAGGGCATCGATCCGCTGCAGGCGGTGCGCGCGCTCAAAGGCGCCATCTACCACGTCCACGCCAAGGACACCCGGATCGATCCGGCCAACATGGCCTTCAACGGCGGTCTCGACACCCGCCACTACGGCAACGAAGCCGAACGCACTTGGATCTTCCGCACGGTGGGCTACGGCCACGGCGAATCCTGGTGGCGCGATTTCGTCTCCGTCCTGCGCACCTACGGCTACGACGGCGCGCTCTCCATCGAACACGAAGACAGCCTGATGACCACCAAAGAAGGCTTCGAAAAAGCCGCCGCCTTCCTGCGCAAGCTGGTCATCAACGAACCGAAACCCGGCAAAATGCACTGGGCCTGATCGCCCCCCAGCGCGCATTCCGAAGCGGCACGAGCTGACCAGCCCGTGTCCAGCCCGTGTTCAACAAGTCCGAGCGTTTCCGCGGGACAGCGCGCCTCGCGCTCTCTTCGCTGGGAGCGCCAATCATCAGACCGGCTTCTTCTCTTCGCCCAATCCGCCCCTTCGGCTCCGGAAGTCTATCCATTCCCAAGGCCAATCCGAGGCATTGTGGCATCGGTCGCTGACCGATGCAAAAACAGTGCGAGCGAAGCTCGCGCCCTATTCTTTTCTCGCGCGCGCATTCCGGCGTGGCACGAGCTGGTCAGCCCGTGTCCAGCCCGTGTTCAACAAGTCCGAGCGTTTCCGCGGGACAGCGCGTTTCGCGCTCTTCTTCGCCGGGACCGCGGGCGGGCACGCCCGCTTTTCGCCCCAACCGTGCATTCGGCTCCGGGGGCCTTTCCATTCCCCTGGAACGCCCTGTGCCCCGTGGCCTGGGCCTATGGCCCCAATGGCACATTTTTAGCAAAACTCCTCACAACTCATTTTCCAGGAACGGTTTCCAGAGCGGTCGAATTTTGGGGATTTTCTTGACTCGGAACCTGAGTTAGCACTTGAACGAA
>JBOHNC010000354.1:0-12186 GCA_050730415.1 Planctomycetota bacterium | reverse complement strand
TTCGTTCAAGTGCTAACTCAGGTTCCGAGTCAAGAAAATCCCCAAAATTCGACCGCTCTGGAAACCGTTCCTGGAAAATGAGTTGTGAGGAGTTTTGCTAAAAATGTGCCATTGGGGCCATAGGCCCGTGCCACTTGGGTGGGTGGTGTTTCAATGGGGGATTCAGGCGACGGCGACTGGGAGAGGCTTCGGTCAGGCGGCATCGGTCAGAGCGTTGAATCGGCGGGCGGCGGGAGGGGATCGAGCGGGCGCAGGGTGGGGGCGGCGGCGATCGATTGATGTGCGGCGGCGTTGGCGAACGAGGGCGCTCCGAAGGCCGCCAACAGACCGCGGCAGAGGCGCCGCACGGTCCAAACCAGGCGGCGCCGCCAGAAGCCGGGGGCATCCGAGCGGATCTGTAATTCAAGTGCCACGCGGCCGGGGTGAACCCAGACGCCGCGGCGGCGCTCCTGCGTGTGGCCGCCGTGACGCCGGGCGCGCCGGGCTTGGTAGACCATCCAGTCGGCCGAGAGCGCCAGTCCGTCGGGGGCTTCGATCCGCGCCAGGGCGTGGGCTTCGCGCGCGGTGAGCGCCGCGCGGAGCGGCGCGTCGGCGAAGGAAGGCAGCCGATGGGCGGTCAAATGGCCGAGCAGCGCCTGGACGGCCAGCACGGGAAATGCGACTTCGGTTTCGATCGCGGCGGCGGCCACGCGGGGGAGACTCAGACCGGTCAGGCCGGCGGTGGGCACCCAAACGCCACTGCCACCCCCGGCACCGCCGCCAGCGCTCCCGGGGGACAGGGCATCGGTCGCCAGTGCGGCCAGCGCGGCGTGGAAGGGGAGGAGATCGACGAGCCACTTGAGGCCGCGCGTCCAGCCCTGCAAGAACAAATGGGTGCACAGCAGCACGTACAGATCGTTCGCGTCGAAACTGAGCACCGGCGCGTCGAGGAAGCGGCCGGGACGCAGGCGGGCCCAGATGGCGTCGAAACTGCCGGGCGCCATGTCGGCGTAGGCGCGGGTGTGCAGTTCGATCAGGCCGATGTCGGGGTGGAGCAGGTGGAAGTCGTGGGCGACGGTGCGCATGAAATCGAGCACCGCCGGATCGTCGCTTTCGGGGCGGCAGCCGGCGGCTTCCAGGGCGGCGACGGCGGCGTCGAAGGATTCGGGACGGATCCAGAGGTCGCGATCGCCGGCGGGGCGCAAGCCGGGTGGCAGGCCGATGCGTTCGGCCAACTGCGGGCCTTTGTAGGGCGCGGCCGGGATGCCGTGTTCATGCAGGGTTTGAAGCAGGCGCGCCATGGGTTCTTCGCGGCGCAGATCGGCAGCCTGGAGCGCCAGCGCGTCGCGGCGGCAGAGGGCGCGCACCTGATCGTGGCGGCGGGAGCCTTCGGGCCACCAGGCGGCGAGGGCCAGCAGGCCCAGACCGGGCACGCGGCTGTAGGCGAAAAGCTGGGCGATCTCGGTGGCGGCGGCATCGGCCAGGCGGGCGTCGAGCTGCGGGTCGGGATCGACGGGCAGCCGCAGTTGGCGCTGAAACCAGGGCCGGCACATGCGTGCGAAGAGGGCGCCGGCGCCGGCCACCGTCAGCGGAGCGGGAAAGGGATCGGGCGGGAATGCTCCGGCGGCAGAGCGAACTGGCCACCAGGGAGCTTGCATCTGCATGCCGGACTCTTGGGCCGCGACCGGGCCCGGGTCGCGGGCGTGGGCGAGGGCGAGGGCGGAGAGGACACCGCGGTGGCGCCGAAGTGCGCCGCAGAGCGGCGTGGGCCGCTGGGACTCCATCATAGCCAGCGCGGGGGGCGGAGGCAAATATTTTTGGCTCGCGGCGCGGGGTCCGCGGCGGGGCATTGGACGAATTAATATGCGGGTGTTGGAAGAAAAAGAGTGCGCGTAGCGCGCGCAAGAGGACGGTGAGGCGCCCTGTGCCAAAGGCATCGCGCACCCCAACGGGCGCGCTCGACACGGGCTGGTCAGCCCCGTGCCACGCCAGAATGCGCGCTGCGGCACGTGAGAAAAAGCCGGCGGGCAAGCGGCCCGCCTCACCAAACCGGCTGGAAGCCGGCGCCACAAAAAGGCAAAAATGCAAAGGCCGCGGGTTATTTCAGGTCGTCGACTTTGGCGATGGCGGGGTTGACGGTTTTGCCGACTTCATCCTTGAGCCGCTTCAGGAAATCGGATTTGTCGGCGGCTTTGAAGAAGGCCTCTTCGGGTGTGACGCGTTCGGCGGCGACGTGGGCGAGCAGCGCGTCGTTGAGGCTGACCATGCCGTATTTTTTGCCGACCTGCATGGCGGAGGGAATCTGGTAGGTTTTGCCGTCGCGGATCATCGAGGCGATGCCGCTGGTGACGACCAGAATTTCCAGCGCCGCGACGCGGCCACCGCCGATTTTCTTGAGCAGGTTCTGCGCCACGACGCCTTTGAGCGAGGTCGAAAGCATGGTGCGAATCTGCTGCTGGCGGTCGGCCGGGAACTGGTCGATGATGCGGTCGACGGTGCTCGATGCGGTATTGGTGTGCAGGGTGCCGTAGACCAAGTGGCCGGTTTCCGCGGTTTCGATGGCGATTTCGACCGTCTCCAGGTCGCGCATTTCGCCCACCAGCACGATGTCGTGGTCTTCGCGCAGCGCCGCGCGCAGGGCGTTTTTGAAGCTCTTGGTGTGCCGGTGGACTTCGCGTTGGTTGACCAGGCATTTTTTGTTGGGGTGGACGAATTCGACCGGGTCTTCGATGGTGAGAATGTGTTCTTCGCGGTGGTTGTTGATCCAGTCGATCATCGCGGCGAGGGTGGTCGATTTGCCGGAGCCGGTGGGGCCGGTGACGACGACGAGGCCCTTCTGGAGCTGGCAGAATTCGCGGCAGGCGTTGGGGAGGTTGAGCTGTTCGAAGGTGAGGATTTTGTCGGGGATCAGGCGGAACACGCCGCCCCAGCCTTTGCGGTCTTCGAAGACGTTGCAGCGGTAGCGGCCGGCGCCGGCCAGTTCGTAGGCGAAGTCAGTGTCCTTGCGTTCGGAAAATTCCTGCTGGTTGCGTTCGGGCATGATTTCCGTCAGCACGGTGATGGCGTCTTCCTGGGTGATTTCGCCGAATTCCTCCAGCCGCGTGATGGTGCCCGAGATGCGGAAGATGGGTTTTTCGCCGCAGCACAGGTGCATGTCGGAGGCGCCTTTGGCGACCATCAACTGGAACAGGGCGTCAAGCATCGGCATGGCAGGGAAACCTCCGCGGAAGGTGGGCCGGAACCGGCGGCGGCACCGCCGCGCGCAAACCTCCGATAGATTAATGGGGTTCGCGTGAAAGCAAAGTGCGGATTGGGGGGAAGAGAAGAAGAGGGCACCCCAGAGACACCGAGAAGAACCGGAGATTTTGGGGGGGAGGAAAAGCCCGGGAGAATGCCAGGAGAAAAATAGGCAGGTGGGAAGCGTCAGGTTGAAGGGCGGGTGAGCAGCAGGACCCAGCGCCAGCCGGGGTCGAAGCCGGGGTCGAGATCGCCGGCGTCGCGGAAGGATTCGAGACGCAGGCCGGCGCGGCGCACGGTTTGGGACCATTCGCGGCGGGTCCAGGCGACTTCGCGGTAGGTTTCGACGCGGCGGATCCAACGGTCGCCGGCAGCGCCGTCGGGAGCGGTTGCGGCGGCCGGCGCGCCGGCCTGACCGGCCTGCTCCGGCGGAGCGGCCGATTCGCGCAGGAACCAGGTCCAGTGCATCGAACTGCAACGGCGGGCGGGATCGTAGGCGCCGCCTTGCAGCAGGGCGTAGTAGCCCTGGGCGGGATCGGCGTGGATTTCGGGCTTCATGGCGGGCCAGACTTCGCGGATGGCGCGCGGGCTGTTGGCGTCGATCAGGGCGTAGCCGCCGGGGGCGAGATTGGCATGAATCTGGCGCAGGGCGGGGAGCAGCTCGCGGCGGTCGGGCAGGTGGTTGATGGAGTCGAACAGGCAGGTCAGAAAATCGGCCGGTTCGGGGAGGCGAAAATCGCGGAAGTCGGCCCGGTGGAATTGCAGGTGGAGCGGTTGGCGCAGGCAGGCTTGCGCGCGGGCGGGCGTCAGGCGGCGCAGGCGCTGGTGATCGGCGGCCGCGAGCCAGCTCAGGATCGCCGGGGGCGCGCGGCGGATGAGGTCGGCTTTGGCGCGGGCGCAGGCGAGCATGGCGGGGCTGGCATCGACACCATGGACGCGCCAGCCGCGCCAGGCCAGTTGCAGGCAGCCGGTGCCGGTGCCGCAGCCGAGGTCGCAGAAGACGCCGGGGCGGGGCGGCGCGAGCTGACGCAGGACGTGGTCGCGGACGGCTTCGAAGCCGCGGCGATAGTGGCCCAGGATGGCGTCGTAGTGGGGGCCGAGCAGTGAATAGGGCGCGGCGAGCTGCGCCGTTTCGGTTCCAGTTTCGGCGGGGGTGGCGGGAGGAGCGGCCGGGTCGTGAACAGGCATCGCGGCGGCGGCTGAGGCCGGCGCAGCGGATGCGGGCGACGCGGCGGGTCGCGCGGCAGGTCGGCGGGGCGGGGAGGCGCGGCGCATGAGTTGGGCATTTCCGTGGGTTGGGGGGAGGGTTGGTGGAAACAGCTCTGGCGGCGGCCGCCGGGGTGCGGGTGGAAAGCAAAAACTTTGCGCACTCGAACCAATCGCCGCTAAAATCATACCCCGGTACACCACGAGTAACGATGTCATGTTGATCATCTGCGGTTGCGGCAAGCGTTGGCGAGTCCCCGAAGAATCGGCGGAGAAGCGGTTCCGTTGCACTTGCGGGCTGCTCATGCCCGACGACGCGGACGAGGTCATCATGAACGAAAATCCGGCGCCGGAGATGGGATCGGGACGGGTGTCGCGGCCGACTTTGACGCCCAACGCGGGGGTGCCGCTGGTGCCGGGTCGCAGCAGTGCGGCGCGCGGGCCGGCGATCCGGCAATCCGGGGCGAACCCGGTGGCGCCTTCGCCGATCGTGGGCATGCCCGACGACGACGTGGTGCTGCCGGCTGGCGAGTCGGAAAATCCCGGCGACGACATGTTGATCATGCCGACCGGCTACTGGCCGCGCGACCAGATGCAGGTGGACGATCTGCCCAACACGGCCGAGGTGCGGGGGGACGTGGTGGTGCCGGTGAACAAGCGTCGGCCGAGCGCCGCGCAGCGGGTGGCGGGCCAGGGCGCGCAGAGCGCGGTGAGCGCGGCGGGATCGGTGGAAGCCTACGTGGGGCAGGATTTCGTCGACCGGGTGGTCGAGAGCCTGGCGACCTTGATCATGGAACAGCACGCGGTGACCGACAGCCTGAAGAGCACGCAGGAACAGCTCACGGCGATCGCGACCGAGACCAAAATGCTGGCGCCGCTGGCCGCGCAGGCCGCGCGCAAGGCCGACCTGTTCGAAGTGAAGGGGATGGTGCAGGGGCTGACGCGGGAACTCAAGAGCAACTTCGACGCGCTGATGAAAAGCGTGGAGGCGCGGATCGACAACCTGATGAGCCGGATGGAGTCGGTGGAGTCGTCGCTGGAATTCTATTCGGGGCTGATGGGGCAAACGGCGACCAAGACCGACCTGGGCGAGATCAGCGGGATGGCGTCGTCGATGAGCAGCGAAGTGATGCATATGGCGCAGAACTTCGCGAACATTTCGCCGACGATGACGACCTTGCGGAAGGAAATGTCGACGCTGCGGGCCAGCCTGGTCGACATCGACCAGAAGGTGACGCGCAGTTTCGAGACGTTGAACACGATACGCAATTCCGGCGGCAGCGCGCGGATGTCCGCGATGGCGCCAGCGGTGGGCGGGGCGAGCGGGGCGGGGAGTGGCTCCGGCGCGGCGCCGGTGTCGGACGGGCGGTCGCGAGCGATTTCGCCGGGGCTGGGCGGCGGGGCGGCGGCGAGCGCGGGAACGGGCTCCGGCGCGGGCGCGGCGGCCAGCAGCGCGACGGTGGCGGCCGGACCGGCGCCAGCGCTGGCGGGCGGATTGCCCAAGGATTTGGCTGGCTTGAAGGCGCGCTTCGAAGAATTCCAGGAGTGCGTGAAGAAGCTGGGGCGGCCGATTGAATCGGACGAAGATCGTGCGGCGCGGGCCAACGAATACTACGACGTCAAGGAACTTTCCGACGCGCTGATTTTCGCCTGCGAGAACGGCGATTCGGCCGACCACAAGGCGCTGGGCAGCAACGTGAAGCGCAGTTCGTCGGGATTGAAGTTCCTGAAGAAGACGCTGGGGCTGGGCGCATCGACACGCACCAAGCCGATCGATCCGGGAACGCTGACCGATGCGCCAGCGGCGGAGACGGCTGCACCGGCCGATGCCGGCGGTGGGGGCGAAAGCGCACCGGCGGCGGCGGTCGAACCGGCTGCGCCCGCGGCGGTCGAGGAGTCGGCAGCGGCGGTTGCCGTGGTGGCGGTGGCGGTGGTGGCGGCGGACGACAATTCGTTTGACGGGCTGAAGGCGCGGTTCGCGCAGTTGCAGGCGAAGGTGCAGGAGGTCGGCGGATTGCCGGTGCCGCAGTCGCCGGAGGAAAAATCGGCGCGGTTTGAAGTGGTCGGCGGATTCGTCGCCGACGCGAAGGCGATTTTGGACGCGGCGCAGAATCACGCCGACGGCCGCGGGCCGGCGCTGGCGCTGGAGGTCGGGCGGGTGCAAGCGGGGCTGAAAATTCTGCGCAAGCGGTTGAAGGGGTGAGGAAAAAAAACTCACCACAGAGGCACACAGATCGGAAACAAGTTTTTTCAATGGGAAGAGAGTAAGAACGAGAAGCGCTGAGCAAGAGCCGGAAGAACTTCGCCGGGGCGTGGGAAGAACCGGATTTGGAGCCGAAGCCAACCGAACGCTGACAGTTTGAATTTCGCCTGAATGGAAATCACTGGTCCGAGCCGGGTTGTTTTTCTCGGTGTCTCGGTGCCTCTGTGGTGAAATTCTTCGGCGATAATCGGCGCGTGAAGGCAGGAAGGCGCGCATGGCTCCGAAAATCGTATTGCTGGCGGGGGAAGAATCCGGCGACGGGCACGGCGCGCGGCTGGTGACGGCGCTGCGCCGCCTCGCGCCCGGGGTGGAAATCCACGGCATGGGCGGGCCCAGGATGGCCGCGGCGGGGATGCAGCTCATCCGCAGCTTCGACGGCATGCAGATCATGGGCTTCTGGGAGGTGCTGAAAAACCTCGCCCTGGTGCGGCGGGTGTTCGGCGAAGTCGAAACGGCGATCCGCGGGCTGAAGCCGGATCTGGTTTGCGGCATCGACTACCCCGGCTTCAACCTGCGGATGGAAAAGCGCTGCAAAGGGCTGGGGATGCGGACGGCGCATTATATTGCCCCGCAGGTGTGGGCTTGGAAAAAAGGCCGCGCGCGGCGGATGGCGCAATACGTCGATTTGCTGATTCCGATTTTTGATTTCGAAGCGCCGTTTTTCACGCCGCATGGGCTGCGCACCGAATTTGTCGGGCACCCGCTGATCGAAGGCTACGACCGGGCCGCTTTGTGGGCGCGCGCCAACGATCTGGCCGAGCGCCTGGGGCTGTCGGCAGCCAAGTGGTCGGGACCGGAAGCGATGGTGGGCGAGCAGCGGCCGGTGCAGCCGCTGGTGGTGCTCCCCGGCAGCCGGCGGCAGGTGCTGGAGCACCATCTGGAGCGGTTCGTGCGCGCGGCCGAACAGGCGCGGCTGGGGCTGGGGCGCAGCGCCGATCAGATGCCGATTCTGCTGGCGCGGCCGGCGGGCGCGGCGGCGCTGCCGATCTGGCGCAGCGTTGAAGGCCGGGTGCGGTTTGTCGAGGGAAATTTGCAAGAGGCGGTGTTTCTGGGGCAGGCGGCGCTGACGAGTTCCGGCACGGCGACGCTCGAAGCCGGGCTGACCGGCACGCCGATGACGGTGGCCTATGTGGGCGGGCGGCTGAGCGCGGGGGTGGCGCATCTGGTGGTGGACATCCCGGTGATTTCGCTGGTGAACATCGTGCTGGGGGGATACCTGGTGGAGGAATTCCTGCAAGGGGAGGCTTCGGTCGGCCGGCTGGCGGGGGAACTCAAACGGCTGTGCAGCGACCGGCCGGTGCGGGAGCGCATGCACGCGCGACTGCTGACGCTGGCGGCGCGGCTGGGATTTCAGAGCGTGGCGGCGAGTGGCGAGGCGCGCGGGGCGAGCGGGGCGGGCCTGGCGCCATCGGAACGCGCGGCGGCGGCGCTGCTGCGCTGCGCGGGCTGGACGGCACCGCCGGAGGGAAACAGCTCGAACAGCGAGAGCGTCGCGGCAGTTGCCGACAATCCGGGCGCGTCGGTCGCGTCAGGCAACGGCGCTCGCGCCGAGTGAAAAATGCTGCCGGCGCGCCGAGTGAAACCTGGCCGGCGGCGAGGGCTTGGACGGCAGCCATTGCGGGGTGGCCAAAAAGGCGCATATTTTCGGATTGCCGGCTTGACGGCCGTTTGATTGCATTGAGAATTCACCGGTACATGGAACAGAACTGAATACAGTCGGAACCCGGAGTTTGTTCTTCTCCGCGGTTCCCAGGCACGGCTGCTGACGCAAACCACGTCGGCGCCGGACCGACTGTCATGGAGGAATCGGCCGATGAGTATGGTCGCACGGGTCTTTATCATCGCGAATCTGGTGCTGGCGGCCTTCGTCCTCGCGTTAGCATTTTCAATTTACGGCAAGGACGCCGACTGGCAGTTCAAATACGAACGGGAGCGGTTGACGAATATCGCTCTGAAGGACCACCATGTGCGGGAGGTCATCCGACTGAACGCGCAGGTGCTGGAAGCCGAAGCGGCGCGCGAAGCCATGGTGTACAACCTGGGCAAGCAGGCCGACCAGATCAAGGGCCTGGAAGTCCAGATCAAGACCACGCAGCAGGAAATGCGCACGCGTGAAGCGCTGGTGTTCTCGCTGACGACCGAAGTCAGCCAGATGGCCAACGAAAACAGCCGCTTGGGCATCGTGATCAATTCGCGCAACCAGGTGATCAGCAAGCTGAGCGACGCCTTGAGCGTGTCGCGCGGCAACGAAGCCAACATGCAGGAAGAGAACGCTTCGACCCAGATGTCCAACCAGGACCTGTCGCAGCAGGTGACGGCACTGGAAAACCAGACGGCGCGCTTGCAGGACCAGTTGGCAACCGCCGACCAGAAAATTCAGGTGTTGGTGGCGCTGCTGGGACGGCAGTTGCCGGCCGAAGCCACGCCGAAGATCGACACGGACGTACAGAGTGTGGACAACACCTCGCAGACGGTCGTGCTGGGCGCGGGCTCGGACAACGGCGTGAAGCCCGGCTACACCTTCTCCATCTTCCGCGGCAATTCGATGATCGGCCAGGTGAAGGTACAGCAGGTCGATCAGCGCATGTCAGTGGCTACCTATGACGGGCCGCTGGTCACGCCGAACATGCCGCCGCAGGTGGGCGACAAGGCCACGACGCACCTGCTGGGCCAGTAGGGCTCGCGGGTAGGAATTGGAGTTCGGTTCCCCGGAATCTTGAAAGTCGTTGAGGAGACGGACCATGGCTCTGAGAAGGCGCGGCGCCAAAAAACCTGAGCCCGAAGAAGAAGAGCTCGAAGAGGGCGAGGACGAAGAAGCCGGCGAAGAAGCTTCTGCGGACGAGACGTCGGCCGAGGAAGAAGAAGGCGACGAGGAAGCCGAAGGCGGTGAAGAAGGGGAAGAAGCCGAAGGCGAGGAAGAAGAAGGCGGCGAAGACGAAGAAGGTGACGAGGAAGGCGACGAGGAAGAAGAGGACGAGGAGGCTGCGGTGCCGACTCGGTCGCGGCGCGGACCGGCCGCGCGCGGCACAATCAAGGACAAGCCGCTGATTGACGGCTACACCTGGATGGCGGTGGTGACCACCGGCCTGTTCGTGGTGGCCATCATCGTGCTCATCACCGATCACTCGGTGCACTGGCGCTACGGCGTGGAAATGCCGACCGACCCGGTCTATTCGACGACCCATTTCAACAGCGACGGGGAGCAGTCCTCGAGCGCTCTGGGTGCGCGTTTCGGCGGCACCTACGATCCGGCCAAGGACACCTTCGGCCAGGACGGTCAGGAATACGAAGAAGTCACCAAGCAGGACGCGACCGATTTCCCGATTCTGCTGGAACGGGTGACCAAGTCCCAGTACAACGGCGGCCGTCCGGCGCCGGTGCTGCCGACGTGGATGCCCACCAGCGTGACGCCGCTGCTGCCGCTTTCCGGGCTGTCGGCTGTGGAATGGGTGCGCAACAATCCGCCGGGTTCTTCCACCAGCAGCAGCGAAACGCCGGCTGCGGGCGGCGGGGCGACGGCGCCGACGACCACTCCGGCTACCGGTGGCACCACGCCGGCCACGGGCGGCGCGACCAATCCGACCACCCCGGGTACTGTGACCAATCCAACCACGCCGGGCAATCCGGTTGCTCCGACCGGCGGCGCGACGGCTCCTTAAGCAACCCGGGCGAAGTGCTCTGCCACGCGCGATTGGTATGAAAGCCTCCCTCGGGAGGCTTTTTTGTTGGCCCGGCCGGCGCGGTGGGCCGCTGACTGACGGGGCGATGTCGCGCCATCCCCGTTCTCCCGCGCGGAACGTCGCGCGCGATGCGTTGAAACGCGCGGCCTTCGTTGACCACCAACTGCGGTTCCGCGCGATGAAGCGACGGCGATGCTGCGATCGCCTCGGATCGCGCGGCAGATGCGTGCGGCAGGCGCGCGTTCCAGGGTAGGCCATCGGCCAACCCTTCGCTGTCTTGTTTTGCGCCGTTGGCGCAAAGAAAGCCATCGGCCGATGAATCCGGGTTGGGCCCGGGAACAAGTGGGCTGGGCGGGCACATGGGAAACACGACCGAATCCAGTTGAATACGGGATGGCAGGAATTAACTGGGATTCGTATCAGACGGCCGACATGGGACGAACAGTACGACGGACAGGAGACGGCTCGGAGATGAAATCTGCAGAGCCGTTTCGCGGGCAAAAGCAGGGCGCGCGAAACCGTCGTCGTGGCCGCGAGGCGGGGCGCGTGCGCGTGGTGTACAATCGGGCGCGGGCAGCGGATCGCGCTGGCCCCTTCCAATAAGATGAGGTTTGGCATGCCCTCCCGCAAGCTGCACGGTAGAAACGCTCGACCTGAATCGGCTCCGTCTCCTGCCGCTCCGCAATTTTTGCCGTCGGGGGCCGCGGATCGAACGCCGGCTCGCCCGCGCCGCGGCCGCGCCTTGGCGAATGGTCAGACCGGCGCGACCGCCGTAGGCGCCGCCGCCAAAACAGATACTGCGGTTGCGACGGGGCCCGGCCGTCGGCGTTCGGCGCTCGCGGCGCCGGCCAGCGAAATGGTGATCGGCGGCATCGATCCGGGCACGCGACGCGTGGGCTATGCGGTGCTGTGCGCCGGGGCGGACGGCTGGCAGGTGCTGGCCTGCGGATCGATCGGCTGCGGGACGGGCGCGATGGCCGATCGGCTGGGTCGGCAATTGGCGCAATTGGAGGCGCTGTTCGAGGAGCACCGGCCGGCGCAGGTGGGCATCGAAACAACCTACTTTGGCCGCAGCGCCGGCGCGGCGATCAAAATGGGGCAGGGGCGGGGCGTGGCGATGGCGGCGGCGGCGCGGGCCGGCGCGCGGGTGGTGGAATTGGCGCCGCGCTCGATCAAGCAGGCCGTCACCGGCTTCGGTGGCGCGACCAAGGAACAGGTGGCGCAGATGGCCGTGGGGCTGCTCGGTTTGGCTGCGGCGCCGCGCAGCCGGGACGCTTCAGACGCGCTGGGCTGCGCGCTGGCGGTGGCGATGCTCAGCCTGGGTATTCCGATCGGTCCGGCGGCGGCGCGCAGCGGGGCGCTGGTGGCCAGCGCGACGGGCGCGGCGGCGGCGGGGGCGACGAAGGGCGGGAGCCGCGGCGGGGAGAAGGCTCCGACTGACGGGGGCGAGCCACTCAGGTCGGAGGGCCAGGAAAGCCGGGACGGGCGGCGCCGGCCAGGGCGAAAACTGCGGCGCGGTTAGCAGCACAGCGGCGGTCCCGGGGAAGGGGCGCGCTTGCGGAGCCGAATGGCTGGTTTGGACGGGGAGCGGTTGAGGCCACCCGCACTCCCAGGACGCGGACGGCATCCAGTTTGGGGCTGCATTTACCCAAAGCCAAAAGCCCAATCCAAGAAGCCGCCCTGGCGCGCGGCGCTCCCAGGGGGGCTAGTGTAGTTAGTCAATCAGATTGCATCTTATCCATTACGGCGCGTGCACGGCGGATTTTTCCCAGGATATCCTCGGTTTTCGCCGTCCAGATGTACGGTGCTGGACTGGTGTTG
>JBOHNC010000353.1:0-2005 GCA_050730415.1 Planctomycetota bacterium | reverse complement strand
GGGCGTGGGGGACGCACCGGGGTCGCCAGGCGAGCCGGCCGGGCCGGCCGGGCCGGGCTGATCGGCGGCGGGAGCCAGCGCGGTCAGCAGGCAGGCGGCGGCGAAGAAGAAAAACGGCGCGAAAGCCGGGGCGGGGTGGAGTGCGCGGCGCAGGCGAACCGGGTGCATCGGAAATTCCCTCGGTCGGAGTGAGGTAAGCCGCAGCGGAATTGTACGGAGCGCCCGGCAAGCACACGACGGAGCGCCCGGCGGGCACAGGACCGGACGGGCGCGTCCGAAAGCCGCAGAAGATTGTACCGCTGGCTCGCGGCGGAGGTCATGGATTCGTCCGGTGGTTCGGCGGGGAGCGAAGGGCGGTTCGGATCGCGCCCTGGGCAGGATTTCCGGTTGCTTTATGCTTTCATGCGCATACAATCATATCCTACTGCGCAGGGAAGCGTCCCCGCTATTTTCCCGCTTGAAACGAAAGGAACGGCCATGCCTGAGAAAAAACTGTTTTCGTCGGAGTCGGTCGCGAAGGGCCACCCGGACAAAGTCGCCGACCAGATTTCCGATGGAGTGCTCGACGCGATCCTCGCCGAGGACCCCAAGGCGCGCGTCGCCTGCGAAACGCTGGTGACCACCGGCATGGCGCTGGTGGCGGGGGAAATCACGACCAACTGCTACGTGCACATTCCGGACATCGTCCGCGAGACGACCCGTTCGATCGGCTACACCAAGGCCGAATACGGTTTCGACTGCGATTCCTGCGCGGTGCTGGTGGCCATCGACAAGCAGTCGCCGGACATTGCCATGGGCGTGGACGAGAACAAAAAGCACGAACAGGGGGCCGGCGACCAGGGCATGATGTTCGGCTTCGCCTGCTCGGAAACGCCGGAGCTGATGCCGGCGCCGCTGATGTTCTCGCACCAGATGATGATGCGCCTGGAAGCCGCGCGCGAATCCAAGGATATTCCCTGGCTGCGTCCGGACGGCAAGGGCCAGTTCACCGTCGAATACGAGGGCAACCGGCCGGTGCGCGTCCACACCGCGGTGCTCAGCGCGCAGCACGATCCCGAGGTCGATCATGCCACCATTCGCAAGACCCTGATCGAGAAGGTGATCAAGCCGGTCATCCCGGCGGCGCTGCTGCACGACAAGATCAACTTTCACGTCAATCCGACGGGGCGGTTCGTGGTCGGCGGGCCGCACGGGGATTCCGGCCTGACGGGGCGGAAAATCATCGTCGACACCTACGGCGGCATGGGCCGGCACGGCGGCGGCGCCTTCAGCGGCAAAGATCCTTCGAAGGTGGACCGTTCGGCTGCCTACATGGCGCGGCACGTGGCCAAGAACATCGTGGCCGCGAAGCTGGCGGAGCGCTGCGAGGTCCAGTTGGCCTACGCCATCGGCGTGGCCGAACCGGTCAGCGTGCGGGTGGATACTTACGGAACGGGCGAGGTGGATGAAACCCGGCTCGAGAAGGCGGTGCGGGAGGTGTTCGGCCTGAAGCCGCGCCAGATCATCGAGTATTTGGACCTGCTCAAACCGATCTACCGCAAGACCGCCGCGCACGGGCATTTCGGGCGGAACGAGAAGGGCTTCACCTGGGAAAAGACCAATCGGGTGAAGGATTTGCGCACCGCGGTGGGGCTCTAAGCGGTCTTGCAGAAGTAAATTGAACTCGCCCAATCTCCCGTCGCGCACGCAAAAAACGCGAATGGAGTGCGGCGGCTTGACGCCCGCTCTGGACAGGCCGGCTTGACAGCCCGCCGGAGGCGCGCCAGGGCGCGCCGGCTCTCTATTCGCAAGGTAAATAGCCTTCCGCAAGGCTGCTTATATGAATTTCAGTTAGTTTTCGTTGATTCGAAAGTCGGGAGTCAAGCGGCAAAGTGGCACGGGCTGACAGCCCCAATGGCACATTTTTAGCAAAACTCCTCACAACTCATTTTCCAGGAACGGTTTCCAGAGCGGTCGAATTTTGGGGATTTTCTTGACTCGGAACCTGAGTTAGCACTTGAACGAA
>JBOHNC010000352.1:0-3179 GCA_050730415.1 Planctomycetota bacterium | reverse complement strand
ATTTAGAGCAGATATCGCCGGCGGCAAAGATGTGCTTGTTGGTGGTGCGCAGCCGGTCGTCGACCACAACACCGGTGCGGCGGTCGTATTGCACACCGACGGCTTCAAGGTCCAGGCCGTCCACGTTCGGTGTGCGACCCACACCCACCAGAACCTCGTCCACGGCAATTTCGTGCTGTTGCCCCTGGCAATCCAGGACCAGGATTCGTTCGTCGCCCTGCCGCCGCACTTCGGCAGCTTTCCCGCCGCACACGATTTTTACACCGTCGCGGACCAGCCCCGCTTCGATTCGGCGCGCGGCGTCATAGTCTTCGCGTATGAGAATCTGCTTGTCGGCTTCGATCAGCGTAACCTGGGAGCCGAATCGCGCGAAACTCTGGGCCATTTCGCAGCCGATCGGCCCGGCGCCGATAACGGCTAGGCGGCGCGGCAGTTCGGTCAGGGAAAAGAGCGTCTCATTCGTCAAAAATCCGGATTCGGCCAGGCCCTTGATGGGTGGAGCAAAGGCGCGAGCGCCGGTGGCGATCACGGCTCGGGAATATTGCAGCGCCTGGCCGTTCACTTCTACCGTTTTGTCTTTTGCGAATCGGGCAGCGCCCAGGAATACATCGATGCCGAGCTCCTTCAGGCGATGAACCGAATCGTTGGGCGCGATTTGCGCGCGCAACCGTCGCATGCGTTCCATCACGGCGGGGAAATCCACTGCCACGCTGCCGACCTTCACGCCGAACGTTCCACTGCGGCGGGCGTCGGCCGCGGAACGGGCGCAGCGAATAAGCGCTTTCGAGGGCACGCAGCCGACGTTCAGGCAGTCGCCGCCGGTCAGATGTTTTTCGATCAACGCCACCCGAGCTCCCAGCCCAGCAGCACCCACCGCAGTGACGAGACCCGCCGTGCCGGCGCCGATTACGACCAGGTTGTACCTGCTCTTGGGCGTCGGGTTGGTCCAATCGGCCGGATGGGAATGCTCCCGCAGCGTCCGATTGAATTCATCGAAGGGAAGCAGTGCGGGCACGACCGTGCCGTGCTCGTGCTCCACGACCCGCGGCTTCACACCCGATGCTTCCAGTGCTTGGCTCATTCTGGCTGGTCCTTTTGGGCGTTCAAGGACCAGTCGTAGTCGAGGAATTCGACCTTCGGCTTCCGGCCCGCATCGAGCGCCTGCTTCAACGCCGGCGAGTACCGCGCGGCAAAGTTCAGGACCGAGCCGGCGGCCTGTTCAAAATCTCCCCCGTACCAGTCGTATAGGCTGGTCAGCTTCACGACATCGGTCTTGGGATCGAATTGAAACCACCGATCATGGGAATGAACATACTGTGCCTGGGAGTCGAGTTGCTGATCCAGACGGTCCGCCTGGTAGGCTTCGTTGCGCAGCGGTGGGCAGCCCATGGCCGCGCAGACCAGGGCAAAGTGAATTCGCGGCTCTTTGAAATGCGGGCGGATCTCTTCCTGCTCAATCTGATTCAGGCTATACGTCGTGCCGCCGATATTCCAGCGTTTGGCCTCCCAGCGCTGATCGGCCGGTATGTCCTTAATCGACTTCAGCGGGTAATGATCCAGAATTAGTCGCAAGGTGCATGCGTTGTAGGCATTCAGCAACAGTGCCAGCCGCTCGTTACGCCCCATGTTTTTCAGGGGCGCATTGGCCAGCGATTGAATATAAGCATCCAGATCGGCGGGATGCGCTTTGAGCCCACGATAGTCCACCAGGCCATGTGCGTTTACATACTTGTGGAGCACCTGGTCGAAAAGCGAATGGTCGAAGTGGGGGCCGCTTGGTTGCGATTTATAGCTTTCCTTCATAGTCACTGCCGGCGGACCGAACAGTCCGCCGAGCCAGGAGCCATGGGCGTAGGCGCAGGCCGTCGAGCCGGCAAGGAGCAGGGCCAGAATAGCGGTCAGCACCGTCGACAGGATCGGTGAGCGTGCTGCCGCGGGTGAGGCTGTGGTTGTAGATTTACTGGCTGGTTCGGGCATGGCGGTATTCTCCTTGATTGCTTTGCGGGCGAAGTGCGTGACATACCAAGTTACGACCACGGTCGCCGCCAATCCGACAGCGAGTAACGCCCACTGGCCCGGCGTGCGTCCGCTCCCGGCACCCGCCGCTGCCTTGAGTCCGGCGCGCCCGGCATACCCCAAGTAGACGTAGAGGAAGGTACCGGGCAACATGGCCAGCCAACTGGTGAGCACATAGGACCAAAACCGAATCGAGGTCAGCCCGAACAGGTAATTGCCCAGGCTGAAAGGCACGGCGGGCGAAAGTCGTAGGAGCGCAACGATCTTCCAGCCCCTTTGTCCAATGGCGCGGTCAATGGCGGCAAAACGTGGGTTGTTCCCAGCCCAGCGGTGAACCGCATTGCGAGCGAGGTAACGGCCTGTCAGGAAGGAAATCGCCGCGGCCAGGGTGGAGGCGACCGAGACTACGATGGTTCCGGTGACCAGCCCGAATATTGCGCCAGCTGCCAAGGTGAGCGCGGCGCCGGGCACAAAGAGCACCGCAGCGAGGATGTACGCTGCGGCGAACGCAATCGGTCCCCATACGCCCAGGTGTTCGATTTTTGCAGAGAGCAAAGCCGTGACGCGGTCTATCGGCAAGAGGCGCATCAACAGCAGCAGCGCCACCACAATTGTCACGAGCGACAACAATCGAACCCTGCGGAACCAAGGCGCCGCGCGCGAACCGGCGGGAGTGGCTTGTGTGGGTGGCACTGCGGCCGATGCGTTCACGCGCGCGGAGGAGGAGGTCATGCCAGCGCTCCCTGACAGGAGGAACCGCAGCCTGCCGTACAGCCGAAGCAGTGCGCCGCGGTCGCGATGCGCCGACGACGGTAGGCATCCGGATCGAAATCGCGGATGTGCCGGACATCCCCCTGCACAGGCAGGTCCAGGCTGTAGTTGAAGTCGCAGTCGTACAGGCGGCCGTCCCAGCCGACGTGGAGTTGGTGACGGCACATCAATCCCGGCAGCGTGGCGGGATTGAAGGCGTCGCGCAGGAGTTGATCATAGGTTGCGGCCTTGCCATCACGTTGCAGATCGTGCAGAAATCGGCCGATTGGCATGTTGGTGATTGTGAACAGTTTGTTGAAATCGATGCCAAACCGATTGGATAGCTCCGTACGGTACGCCGCTTCCAACGGCTGTTGCGCCGGCGGTAAACTCGGACCGCCCGGGTTGTACAC
>JBOHNC010000351.1:0-1694 GCA_050730415.1 Planctomycetota bacterium | reverse complement strand
GGCGCGGCCGGCTTCGCCAGCGCCCGCCGGAACAGATCGGCCGACAGGGGATAGCCCTTGCCCAGAATCATCGCCCGCTGCACCGCATGTTGCAGTTCGCGCACGTTGCCGGTCCAGGGCTGCTCCTGCAACAGCGCCAGCGCTTCGTCGGGCAGCGCCGGCGGGTCGATCTGCATTTCCTTGGTGAACTTGGCCACGAAATGGCGCACCAGCCGCGGGATGTCCTCGCGCCGTTCGCGCAGCGGCGGGATGGCCACCGTCATCACATTCAGCCGGTGAAACAGGTCCTCGCGGAATTTCCCCGCCGCGATGGCCGTTTCGAGGTTCCGGTTGGTGGCCGAAATCACCCGCACGTTGACCTTCAGCGACTCCCGGCCGCCCACCCGCTCGATGGTTTTTTCCTGCAAGACCCGCAGCAGCTTGGCCTGGGTGCCCAGGCTGATGTCGCCGATTTCGTCCAGAAAAATCGTGCCGCCCTCGGCCTGTTCGAACCGCCCGATGCGGCGCTGATCGGCGCCGGTGAAGGAGCCTTTTTCATGGCCGAAGAATTCGCTTTCCAGCAGCGTGTCGGGGATCGCGGCGCAGTTGACCACCACCAGCGGCCCCTGGCTGCGCTGGCCGAACTGGTAGAGCGCCCGCGCGACCAGTTCCTTGCCGGTGCCGTTTTCGCCGCGGATCAGCACCGCCGCGTCGGTCCCGGCCACCCGTCCGATCGCCTTGAAGACCTCCTGCATGCCCGCACTGCGGCCGATCAGCACCTCGCCCTCGGGCGTCTGCTGCGACGGATCGATCTGCACCGGCTGGGTCATCAGCTTGCTGACCGCCAGCGCCCGTTCCACCGTCTCGATCATCTGGGTCGGCTCGAAGGGCTTGAGCAGATATTCGAACGCGCCGCAGCGCATCGCCTCGATCGCCGTCGCCATCGTGCCTTCGCCGGTCATGATGATCACCGGCAGCTTCTGATGCGCCGCGCGGATCTCCTTGAGCGCCTGCAAGCCCGTCAGCCCGGGCATGTTG
This sequence comes from Planctomycetota bacterium, assembly GCA_050730415.1. GTDB lineage: Bacteria > Planctomycetota > SZUA-567 > H5-PLA8 > JBOHNC01 > JBOHNC01. The sequence continues at coordinate 677 of JBOHNC010000351.1, read as the reverse complement.
ATGTCGGAGATCAGCAGGTCCGGCTGCTGCGCCTGAAGCGCGCCGAGCACCGCGTCGCCGCGGTTCACCGTGGTGATTTCGTAGTCCGCATCGTCGAACAGCATTTTCAGCGAACGCAGCAACTGCGTGTCGTCGTCCGCGATCAGAATCTTGCTCATGTCTCGTCGCCGTCATTGATCGGAATGCGCACCACGAAGGTCGTTCCAGCGGTGGCGTCCGATTCGAGCGCCAGGGAACCGCCATGGTTTTTCATGATACGCGAGGAAATCGCCAGGCCCAATCCCGTTCCAGTCGTTTTTGTCGTATAGAAAGCGTCAAAAATGTGCGCGCGCGACTCGGCCGGGATCCCCGGCCCGTCGTCGCGGAACAGGAACACCAGCTCCCCGTGACCCTCCGGCGAGACCGTCGTGTCGGCGGTGATCATGATCGCGCCGCCGGGCGGATTGCGCCCCATCCCCTGAATGGCATCCACTGCGTTGGCCAGCAGATTCAGAAAAACCTGCTTGATCTGGTCCGGGTCCACATGCACCTGCGGCAGGTCCAGCGGCACATCGACCTCGACCGCCACGTTGTTTTTGATCAGCTGGTGGCGGTACAGCATCAGCAGGTCGTCCACCAGCGAACGCACCGCGGTCGGCCGGAACACCAGCGTCGGCGGCCGTGAAAATTCCAGGAAA
>JBOHNC010000350.1:0-2776 GCA_050730415.1 Planctomycetota bacterium | reverse complement strand
CATCGGGTGTGGGGCGGGCGGGAGGCGGGGTGGTCACGGGGCGGGTGAATCCACGGAGGCGACCGGACCGACCGACCGACGCCGTTCGATGACAGCGGCGAGCAGGTCCAGGACCGAGGCCGGTTCGATCTGTTTCAGGCAGTTCAGGTGGCCCAGCGGGCAGACGCGCTTGAAGCAGGGCGAGCAGGACAGGTGCAGGTGGCGGATGCGCATGAACGGTCCGACCTGGCCGGAATGGCGGTCGCTGGTCGAGCCAAAAATGGCCACACCGGGCAGGCCGAGCGCGGCGGCCAGGTGCGCGGCGCCGGAATCGTTGCCGACGAACCCGGAGGCGGCGGCGAGTACGCCGAGCATGGTGGCGAGGTCGGTGGCGCCGGCGAGATTCAGCACCGGATGGGGCAAAATTCCGGCGGCGGCGCAGATGGCGTCGCAGAGAGGTACTTCGCTGCGGGTGCCCAGCAGCACGACGGGCTGACCGAAGCGCGCGACGGCGCCGCGGCAGAATTCGGTGAAGCGCTCGGTCGGCCACTGCTTGGCGGGGCCGTAGGCGGCGCCGGGAGCGACGGCCAGAAACGAGGCGTTCGGCGCCGGCAAGCGGGCGGCCAGAATCGCGCGGGCGCGTTCGCGCATTTCGGCGGTGACGGTCAGGTGCGGCGCGGTCAGATCGGAGGCGCCGAGGATTGCCGCGGTGCGCTCGGGTTCGGCGTCGATCAGGGCGCTGACCGGGAGCGGGCCGCAGCCGAGGAGTTCCGCGATACGCCAGTAGTATTCGACCATGTGTTCGGCGCGCCGGTCGCGGTGGAAGGGAATGCGGTCGCTGAGCAGGGCCGAGCGGCCATGGCGGGCGTAGCCGGCGATGCGTGGAATCCCGGCCATGAAGGGCAGAATCGCGGAATCGAGGGAATTGGGGAAAAGGACGCACAGGTCGTAGCAGCGGCGGCGCAGATCGCCGGCGGCGGCGTAGCGGTCGGCGATGCCGACGAAGGCCTTGCGAATCTTGAGCGGCAGGATGTCGCGCAGAAAGTTCCAGCCTTGGGCCAGGGGGGCGCTCGGCTGATGAATTTGCAGGTCGATGGCGGCGTCGGGAAAGCGCCGGGCGATGGCCCGCAGGGCAGGCTCGGCCATGACGGCATCGCCGAGGGGATTGGGCGCGCGGCAGAGAATGGCGCGGGGTTGGAAGTCGCGGCTGTCGAGGGCGATGCGCGGCATGAAGACGGGTCCTTCCCCTGGGAGTCAGCGAACCGTCGGCGCGGATCGCCCGAGGGCGAAACGCGACGGAGCGGATCGACGGCACGCCGCCGGGAGCGCGCTTGTTCCGGCGGGCTTCGGACAGCTCCCGCCGGCCCCCGCCGACTGAGGTCGGCTCGGCCCGGCCCCCGCCAAAGGTTAATTTTCCGTGGGTTTCGGAAATAGGACAATGCCAATCGCAAAAATCGGCGCGGAGCGCCGCCGGTTCAGGCTGGCGAAAAGGGATATGATGGAAGGTCGTCGGAGAGACCGGGCGCATTCGGCGCGGCGGCGGCGGGGGCGAAAGGCATGGCGGGACGGGGCGCGGGCAGAGCGAAGGCCGGGGGCGGCGCGGGCGGCGGCATCGCGCCGGAAGATCTGCCGCAGGCGCTGGCGGCGGGGCTGAAGCCGGTCTACCTGATCACCGGCCCCGAGGCGCTGCTGCGCCACGAAGCGGTGGCAGCGGTGCTCGATGCCGCCATCCCGCAGGCGGCCGACCGCGCGATGGCCTGCCAGGAATTCACCTGCCCCGAAAAAAAACATGAGCTGCGGCAGCTTGAACCGGCCAAAATCGTGGACGAACTGAGCATCCCGCCGTTTCTGGGCGGCGCCGAGCGCAAGGTCGCGGTGCTGCGGCAGGCCGGCGCGTGGCTGCAGGAAAATCAGGACGCATTTTTGCGGTTTCTCGAGGATCCGCCCGAAACCGCGGTGCTGGTGATCGAGGCGGCGTCGTTCCGCAAGGATTTGCGGGTCAGCAAGCGGATCGCGCAGATCGGCACGATCGTGGACCACAAGGCGCTGTACGCGACGGCGTTCGGGTCGTCGAACTACAGCGCCGATTCGTCGCTGGGCCGGGCGGTGCGGATGCGGGCGCGGCAGCGCGGCGTGAATTTGACCGACGAGGCGCTGCTGGCGATGTTCGAAGTGGGCGGGACCGAATTGGGCGCGCTGGACGCGGCGCTGGAAAAAATCGCGCTGATGCAGGGGCCGGTGGGCGGCAAAAAAGCCTTGGGCGCGCGCGAGGTGCTCGAGATGGTGGTCGGCACCAGCGCGGGGTTGCAGTTTGAAATCGTCGACCGGCTGTTTTTCGGGCAGGTGGTGAAGTGCGTGCTGCAACTGAAGCAGATTTTCCAGGAAGGGCTGGCGATCGACGGCAAATGGCAGCGCAGCGAAGGCGGGATCGCGATGATCCTGCTGGCGATGTTCAACCGGCGGCAGGGGCAGCTCGAGACCGCCGCGACATTGCGCCGGGAAGGCCGCGACAGCCGGGAGATCACGCGGCTGGTGGGCGTGTGGCGGTCGCAGGAGGTTTTTTTGCGGTCGCTGAATCACTGGTCGCCGCCGGCGCTGGCGGACATGGCCGAGGCGATCTACGAGTCTGAATGGAACATCAAGAGCGGGCGGATGGACAACCTGGGCGCACTGGAGGGCTTGGCGATCCGCGCGGCGGAAATCCTGAAAGGCGCCGCGGCGGTGCGGGCGTGATGCAGGCCTGAAGCGGGCGGGCCGTCTGTCGGTCCGGCGGGCGGGCGGCGGGGCGGGGCGGGGC
>JBOHNC010000349.1:0-7662 GCA_050730415.1 Planctomycetota bacterium | reverse complement strand
GGCGAGGCCCCTGTCGGCAGGGCCTCGCCACAACCCTCCCAAAAGGCTCTTCCGCGCGACCCGAGACGATCATGACCTCGCCGCCGTAACATCGCGCGAAACCGTAGCCGACCTGAGCAAAATGCATGGATTCTACAGAGCCCCCTCTTCCTTCATCCTTCACTCTTCATCCTTTCCGCCTCACGCTCCTTGCTTCACCCACAGCCCCAGCAGGCGGTCGATCAGGACGTCGGCGGTGAGGCCCTCGGCGCGGGCGGCGTAGTTCAGGCCGATGCGATGCCGCAGCACCGCCGGCGCGACCGCGGTGATTTCGGTCAGCGTCACCTGCGGCTTGCCGGCCATCGCCGCCCAGGCGCGCGCCGCCATCAGCAGGTGCTGGCCGGCGCGCGGGCCCACGCCCCATTCGACGTACTTGCGCACGAAGTCGGGCGCGCGTTCGTCCTGCGGGCGAGTCGACCGGATCAGCCGCGCCACCGCCGCGGTCACCGCGGGCACCGCCGTCAGCCGCCGGACGGTGTCTTGGATGGCGAGCAATTCCTCGCCGGGCATCGAGAACGACGGCTGGAAGCGGCGCGTCGCGTCCGGCGTCTGGGCCAGGATTTTTTCCTCCTCGCGCTGCGAGGGATACTCCACCCGGATCATGAACAGGAATCGGTCGAGCTGCGCTTCCGGCAGCTCATAGGTGCCTTCCTGTTCGATCGGGTTCTGCGTCGCGATCACGAAAAATGGATCCGGCAGCAGGTGCGAATCGTTGCCCACCGTCACCTGGTATTCGGCCATGGCTTCCAGCAGCGCGGCCTGGGTCTTGGGCGGAGAACGGTTGATTTCGTCGGCCAGCACGATGTTGGCGAAAATCGGACCCGGCGTGAATTCGAAACGCGGCGCGCCGCCGGCTTGCGTTTCGCGCAGCACCAGCGAACCGGTGATGTCGCTGGGCATCATGTCCGGCGTGAACTGGATCCGCTTGAATCGCAAGGTCAGGCACTGCGCCAGATTCTTGACCATGGTGGTCTTGGCCAGCCCGGGCATGCCGATGATGAGCGCATGGCCGCGGCTGATCAGGCAGGCAGTCAAAAGCCGCAGCACCTGCTCCTGCCCGACAATCGACCGCCCCAGGTCGTCCATCAGCGCGGTGGAGCGGTTGCGGACGCCGGCCAATTCGGTTGCGAGCGTGGTGCTGTCGGACAAGGTTGAATCTCCGGTGCAGAGTGCTGCGCGCGGCGCGGCAGGCGACCGCGCGCTCGGCAACGTGAAGCGTCACCGCCGGGCGCCGCCGGGCGCCGCCGAGCGCCATTGTACCCAAAAGACGCACCGAACCGTCGGAATGCTAGGAGCCGGCTGGCGCGCGAGTTGGCTTGGCCGCCGGTCGCGGCGTCGCGGCAATCGCCGCCGTCGCTGGCTGCCGCCGCCGTCCGGCGCCGGTGCGCCGCGGCAACTGCGCCAGGACTTTCACGATCTGTCGCTTGATCGGCGCCTGCGGGTCATCCAGCAGTTCCAGGACCGCCGCAACGCTCGTCTGGAGCACTTCATTCTGGTCGAAATAGCGCCATTGCACCGCCGTGTGTTCGCGCAGCTGCGGGAAGCTCTCGGCGTAGGCGCAACTGGCGATGCGCAGCTTGGCCGAGTTCTGCCCCAGTTCCTGCGCGACGGCCTTGAGCGCCACCACTTCCACCACGCTGTAGCACACCCAGCCGTTGGGCGGATTGGCCGCGGTCAGCATGCGCCGCGCCGTTTCGGCCAGGTCGGCCGATTTTGCGTGTTGCATGAACTCGGCCGCCGGCCGCAGACCGGCTTCGCGAATGGCCTTCAGAATCCCCGCCTCGCGCAGAATCGAATCGTTGTCGGGCACGTTCAGCGGGTGCTCCGGACGGATGTGTCCCAGATACGCCACCCGGTTGCAGCCGGTGCCGATCAGCGTCTGAGCCGCATGGAAGCCGGCCGCGAAGCTGTCGAGCACCACCGCGGTGGAAGCCGCCAGAAGCGGCGCGTAGTCGATGGTCACCAGCGGCTTGCGCGCGGTCAGCACCATCGAGTCCGGTTCGGTGCCCTTGCGCTGCCGCGGACCGCACAGGACCGCCACCCGCTGCAGGTAGGATTCGTCCATGATGCCGAAAGTCACGATCAGGTCGGCCTCGATCAGCTTTTCGAAAATCGCGTTGACGTCCGGCCCACCCACCTGGTTGGGCTTCACCTTGTAGGCGACTTCCACCTGGTGGCCTTCGCTCAGCAGCGCCTCGCGAAAACGCTGCACGAAGCCGTTCCCGGCAAAGGAGGGATCGTTCGGATGCGGCTGCGTGCCGTGGTAGAGCACCAGCACTTTTTTGCCGGTCCGATTGACGAAGATGCCCTGGCCCGTGATGGCGCTGATCAATTTCTGCCGTTTCAAGATGTCGATCGCCCGGCGGACCGTCATCTCCGCCACCCCGTGCTCCTGCGCCAACTGCAAAATCGTCGCCAGCCGCTGGCCCTGCACCAGCTTGCCGGCCTCGATCTGGCTCTGGAGCTCCTCCGCGATCTGGCGATAGCCCTTTTTTCGTGCCATGGCTTTTTTTCCAAAAGATACCTTCGGTGCAATCGGCGAGTGAACCACTGAATTCGGTATCATATCGCTTCCGTACCCAAATTCCAGCACCGATCCTGAAAAACGGGGTAGCTTGAAATACGCCATTTCCGCTGTCCTGACCGATCATCGGAGGACCCAAGACAGGGAGGAGCCGCATCGATAGAACCATTGCACGTGCGTTTAATACAATCTTCGTACTGCGCGTCCCCGCCCCGCCGGCCTCGGGGAGTTCGGAAATCGCGGAAAGCATTTGTATTCCCCGCGCCCAGCATAAGATGGTTGCCGGTCGAGGCGATAGGAGGAAGGCATGATTTGGATCATTCTGGGCGTGGTCCTGGGCGGCATCTGCCTGGTCCTGGCGATTGTCTTTTTCACCGGGATCAGCATGTACAACGGCTTGGTGCGCCTGCGCCTGGCGGTGAAAAATAACTGGGCCCAGATCGATGTCATGCTCAAGCGCCGCCACGACCTCATCCCCAACCTCGTCGAAACCTGCAAAGGCTACATGAAGCACGAACGCGAAGTGCTCGAAAACGTCACCAAATATCGCTCCCAAGCCATGGGCGCGAAAGGCCCCGCCGAAGCCGGCAAGGCCGAAGGCTTGCTCTCGGGCGCCCTCAACCAGGTCCTCGTCGCCTTCGAAAAATACCCCGACCTCAAAGCCAACGAAAACATGATGCAGTTGCAGGGCGAACTGCGCTCGACTGAAGACAAAATCGCCGGCTCGCGCCAGATCTACAACAATTCCGTGATGACCTACAACACCGCCATCCAGTCCTTCCCCAATAACTTCGTCGCCACCACCTTCCACTTCGAAGCGGCCGAATTCTTCGAGACCCCCGAAGCCGAAAAAGAAGTGCCCAAGGTCCAGTTCTAGAAAACTTCAGGCTAGGTCGGGACCGCTTTTGTTTTTCCGGGCTCCCAGTCCCGCCCTGCGGGACCTCAGAATCATAGTCCCGCCCTGCGGGACGGTAGAATCATAGCCCAGCACTTCAGTGCTGGGTCGGAAGCCGCCCCGGAGCCGGTTTCCCAGTCCCGGAGGGACGGCAGAGCTTCGTCGCACCTGTCCCGGTCCCTTCAAGTTGGATGCGACACACGCAGTCCCCGGCCATTCTGGCGGCCGTGACGGACAGACGCGGCTGCGACCATTCTGTCCGCTCTGTCCGCCCCTGCGACCGGTTCGCGATTGAGGCCCCCATGATCCCCGGCAGCATCGTCGTTGAAAACCTCGGCAAACGCTTCACCCCGCAGGCGCGACCGCTCACCCAACTGCGCCGCGCGCTGTTCGCGCCGGTGGCCGCGTCGGCGAGCGGCGTCGTCGGCGGCGGCGGCGGCGCAACGACCGCCGAAGACCCCTCCGCGCACTGGGCCTTCCGCCATCTGAACCTGCGCCTCGAACCCGGCGCGAGCCTCGGCGTCATCGGCCGCAACGGCGCGGGCAAGTCCACCCTGCTGACCGTTCTCGCCGGCATCCTCCAGCCCGACGAAGGCGTCTGCTCCGCGGCCGGCCGCATCGGCACCCTGCTCGAAATCGCCGCCGGCTTCCACCCCGAATTCAGCGGGCGCGAAAATGTCGAACTGGCCCTCCAGGTCGCCGGCCTCTCGCGCCGCGAAATCGCCGCCCGCATCGAAGCCGTCAAGGATTTCGCCGCCATCGGCGCCGCCTTCGAAGACCCCGTCCGCACCTACTCCAGCGGCATGCTGCTGCGCGCCGCCTACGCCCACATCACCGCCGTCGAATCCGACATCCTCCTCATCGACGAAGTCCTCGCCGTCGGCGATGCCCTCTTCCAGGCCCGCTGCTTCGACCACCTGAAATCGCTGCGCGCCAAGCAGGTCACCCGCGTCCTCGTCAGCCACGACCTCTCCGCCATCGTCGCCCAGTGCGACCATGTCGCGGTGCTCGACCGCGGCCAATTGGTCTTTCTGGGTGAACCGGCGCAGGCGGTCGATTTCTACCGCCGCGATGTCCTCGCCGACGCCGGCCGCCTGGCCCTCGCCGCCGATCCGGCTCAGCGCGCGGTGATGATCGCCGCCGTCTCGGTCACCGCGCCCGACGGGCGGCGTTTGGAAGTTCTCCACCCCGGCGAAACCGTCGTCTTCGCCCTCGAACTCATCGCCCACCGCCCCGTCCGCGACCTCCACGCCGGCCTGGAATTTCACACCCCCCAAGGCTGGATGCTCGGCGCGGTCTCGACGCTGCTCACGCCCACCCGCCTGCCGGAACTCGCCGCCGGTCAACGCCTGACCGTGCGGTTCGAACTGCCCCTGCCCTTCAACCCCGGCCGCGTGAATCTCCATGCCGGCGTCACCGGCCAGGCCGACGGCGACGGTTTGGATCGCTCCGGCGCCCCCGCCGCACTCGCACACGGCGGCGCGCAGGCCCCCGATGCGCGCGGGGCCGCTCTGCGAGCGCCCCCGTCGTCGCCCCCGTCGTCGGCCCCATCGGCGCCCTCGCCCCCCGCCGCCGATTTGCCCTTCCTCGACCGCCGCGAAAATCTCCTGGCTCTCGAAATCGTCGGCGACCCCGCACAAGCCTACGGCGCGGTGCGATTGGCCGCGAAGGTCATGGTGGACGCCCGCTGAACCGAGCCGTCTTGCATGCTTTCTTTTTCTCCGCAATTACCGGCCCGAGAAATGTCCAACGCATTGTGGCATCGGTCGCTGGCCGATGCAAAAATGAGCGAGCGAAGCTCGCGCCGTTTCCTCTTTGTTCTTCCGCGCGCCTTTACGGTGCCGAACGCCCCAATCGATCCGCCTTCCGCCCGCCACCAACCCCCGCCATTGACACCCCCCGCTCAACGGCTACCGTTTAAAGGTTCGCTAGGGGTGCCGATCCCGGCAGTCAGCGGTTTCGGATGAGAAAAAACCCTTCGAACCTGATCAGCCCAGCCGCGCCAATTCGGGTCCGGCTGCTCGCTGCGTAGGGAAGCGGACGGACGGTGGGCGTTGCCGGCGGCGGGCCGAAAGTCATGGCTCCGCACGCATTGCAATGCCGTTGACCGTCCGTTCGATCGCTCCGCGCAGCGAATGCTCGCGCGGAGTGCCCATCATGATCGCCAAACAGCCCCAATCTCAAGCCACCGACGCCGCCGCCGCCAATGCCGCCAATGCGGCCGGCTCTGCCGCTGCGTCCGGCGCCTCCGCCCCCCTGCCGCCGCTGCCCGCACTGGGCGGCAATCCCTCCACCACCCGCCAAGGCACCACCCCCGGCAGCTTCGCGCGCAAAGGCAACATCGCCCCCGGCGCGGCAGGTGCCTACACCTATTCCTCGCCCGACACCCCCGGCATGCCCCTGCCCAGTTCGCAAACCGCTTGGGATTTCATGCCCGACGACTGGACCTGCGTCGACGGTCGCTGGACCCCGCCCGCCGGCTTCCAGCCGGTGACGCAGCTCGAATTCGCCCGCCTCGGCCGCATCACGCCCGAAATGCGCCGCGTCGCCGAGCGCGAATCGCACCTCACCGCCGAACAGGTCCGCGACGAAATCGCCGCCGGCCGCATGGTCATCCCCGCCAACATCCACCACCTGAAGTTCAAGCTCGATCCGATGGCCATTGGCCGCGCGAGCAAAACCAAAGTCAACGCCAACATGGGCGCCTCGCCGGTCGCCTCCAACATCGAAGAAGAACTCGAAAAATTGTATTGGGCCGAAAAGTGGGGCGCCGACACCGTCATGGACCTGTCCACCGGCGGCAATCTCAACGAATGCCGCGCCGCCTTCGTGAAACATTCCCACGTGCCCATCGGCACCGTGCCGATCTACTCGATGATCATCGGCCGCAAATTGGAAGACCTGACCATCGAGGTCATCCTCGAAGCGCTCGAATTCCAAGCCCAACAGGGCGTCGATTATTTCACCATCCACGCCGGCGTGCTGCGCGAACATCTGCCCTTCGTGAAAAATCGCCTGATCGGCATCGTCAGCCGCGGCGGTTCGCTGTTGGCCAAATGGATGCTCATCCACGGCGCGCAAAATCCCATGTACACGCACTGGGAAGCCATCTGCGACGTGCTGCGCCGCCACGACGTCACCTTCAGCATCGGCGACGGCCTGCGCCCGGGCGGACTGGCCGACGCCACCGACGCCGCGCAGTTGGCCGAACTGCGCACGCTGGGCGAACTCACCGAACGCGCCTGGAAAAAAGGCGTTCAAGTCATGATCGAAGGCCCCGGCCATGTGCCGCTGGACCAGATCGAATACAACATGAAGCTCGAACGCCGCCTCTGCCACGGCGCGCCGTTCTATGTGCTCGGCCCGCTGACGACCGACATCTTCCCCGGCTACGACCACATCACCAGCGCCATCGGCGCCACCAACGCCGCCTACCACGGCGCGGCGATGCTCTGCTACGTCACCCCCAAAGAACACCTCGGCCTGCCCAAGCGCGACGACGTCAAGCAAGGCTGCGTGGCCTACAAGATCGCCGCGCACGCCGCCGACGTCGCGCTCGGCATCCCCGGCAGCCGCGACCGCGACGATGAACTCACCAAGGCCCGCGCCGCGCTCAACTGGGAAAAACATTTCGAACTGAGCTTCGACCCGGACCTCGCCCGCGCCTTCCACGACGAGGACCTCGACGTCGACACCGACTTCTGTGCCATGTGCGGCCACGACTGGTGCAGCGTGCGCATCAGCAAGGAAATCTCCGAGTTCTTCAGCGGCAAGGACGAAACCTATGCCTGGGACAAGCCCAAAATCACCGCCGCGCTCACCCCCGAACAACAAGCCATCCTCCAGCAGCGCGGCGTGCTCAGCCCCGCCGAAATCCACCGCCTGGCCACCAAAACCAAAGCCGCGGTAGGTTCGGTCACGACCGCCGAAGGCAAGGACAAGGCCAGTTGCCACAGCGACTACGTCGACCCCGAAACCGCCAAGCAAGTCCAGGCCCAAGCCCTGAAATCCGCCGCGCCCCAATTCCCGGTGTGACATGAATCCCCGTTAATTCCTTCCGTCTGGTCATCCAGCCGATTCGGTCGGAGTTCCCCCGGTTCCGCGTACCTGCCGCCTTCCGCACCTCTTGTTCCCTCCGCTCTTTTCTTGGCCCCGCAAGGGGCCGCCTGTTTCTAGCCAGGGGTGAAACCCCTGGGATGGCGTG
>JBOHNC010000348.1:0-2841 GCA_050730415.1 Planctomycetota bacterium | reverse complement strand
GCAGGAAAGAACCTGACGGCGGCTCGCCGCCGCACTCTCGAGCGGGCGAAGCATGAGCTGCGCGTCGTATTTCACCGCGAATGAGTCTGTTGAGCAGATGGCCCGTATTCGCCGCGCCGATTTTTTCCTTTGTGACCGGCCAGCGTGGCCTCGGCGAGAGCCCTCCGGCCAACCGTGCAAGAACACAATCGGCGCGGCGTGACTCGGGCCCCGCGTCTGCAATGTGAAGCGACGCTTCGGAGAGCGCAATGGTCCTATGCTGCAGGTTTGCAACCATGCATCGCCGGCTATTGCACGTCCGCGAGGAATTCCTGCAGGGCGGCACCGATCTGCGCCGGGGAGTCTTCCTGGATGTCGCCTTGGCTCGCGAGCTGCCGATCGAAGGAGACATATTCGACGGGCGAGCGCGCACGATCTTCGCGCACCGCAGCGCGGATGCGGCCGCTCAAGGGAGGTCCTGCCGATGACGCAGCTCGTGCACTCTGGTCGCTCTGATACTAATCTTCCCCCATGACGCTATCGCCGCTCTCCGGCCGCACGATCGCAGTGCCCGAGGCCCGCGAGCTCGACGTCTTCGCCGGCTTGCTGACGAGACGCGGCGCCACGGTGCTCCGATGTCCGCTGGTCGCCATCCGCGATGCGCCCGATCCGGCCCCCGTCCTCCAATGGATTCGGCGCTTTGCCGCCGGCGGCTGCGACGATCTCATCCTGCTCACGGGCGAGGGATTGCGCCGGCTCATCGGCTGCATCGAGCGGCACGAGCGTGCGCTCAGGGAGCCCTTCGTCAGCGCACTCGGCAGGGCGCGCAAGATCACGCGCGGTCCGAAGCCGGCACGCGCGCTGAAGGAGCTCGGACTCGCGACGGACCTCGCCGCCTCGCCGCCGACGACCGAGGGAATCATTCAAAGCCTGCGCGGCGTCGATCTCTCAGGGCGCCGCGTGGGCTTGCAGCTCTACGGCACCGAGCGCAACGTCCCGCTCGTCGAGTTCCTGCGGGGCGCGAGCGCTGAGGTATCGCCTGTAGCCCCCTATGTCTACTGCGGCGCAGCCGATGACCGGGATATCGAAGCGTTGCTCGAGCGCATGAAGTCAGGTGCGATCGATGCTATTGCCTTCACGAGCACGTCGCAGGTCGAGGTTTTGTTTGCCGGGCGGGAAGCCAGCGCACGCAAGGCGCTCGGCGCGACACGGGTCGCGGCGGTCGGTCCTGTCGTCGCCGGCGCACTCGCCGACCGCGGCGTGCCGACGCAGGTCATGCCGGCGGAATCGTTCTCCTTGAAGCCGCTCACGGCGGCACTCGAGAAGGCGCTGATTTGAGCCAAAGCATCCTTGATCGGTCTTCTCCGAGTGGCTTATCTCCTTGCATCGCGGTTCTCCTCATCCTGCCCGCCGGTCTTCCTGGCGGCGGCTTTGGGCAGGCTGACAAAGACGTGATAGGCGGTCGCATCCCACGCATTGTGAATGCCCACGAAGAGCAGCAACAGCGTCGCTCCGCCGACGCCGAAGAGGGCGTCGCGCGAGAGCAGGAAGATCGCGGGCGTAGCCGCGATGAGCACGACATACGCCGTGAGGGGCAGCACGAAGTGGAACATCCAGTCTTCAGTGACCGGACGATAGACCGATTGCGCCTTCATCCGGCGCAGCACCACGACGGTGTAGAGGACGCCCAGCACCCCCACCAGTCCCCACAAAATGCCGGGGACCTCCACCGTTGTCCAGGGTGCACGCAGCAGCGCAGACAGGAGTAGCGCGGATGAGAAATGCACGATCGTCGGCGTTGCGAATGCAGCGCCCGCCTCCGCCGTGCGTTGTGATGGCCGTACCGCAATGAGCGTCAGGACAACGAACTGAAGACCGATCAGGGCGCCGGCGGCCGAGCCCACGATCACATAGAAACTGTCCCATGCATTGAGCGCTGGCATCGTCAACGGGTCCGGGTCAGCTCCGGAATTCGGCCTATCATGACATGGCCGGTGCAGGCGGCGCCGGCTCTTCGGGCAACGGGATGAACTCCTGGTTGTCGGCGTCGGGGAGCTTCATCCGTCCCGCCTTCCAATCGGCGGCGGCCTGCGCGAGACGCTCCTTGGAGGATGATACGAAGTTCCAGTAGAGATAGCGCTCACCGAGCGGCGCGCCGCCCAGGGCCATCACCGTCGAGCGCTCCGCCGCGCGCAAGCGCGAGGCCTCCGGCGACAGGATCAGCATCTTGCCGGCCGCGTAGCTCTGGCCGCCGAGCTCGACCGCACCGGTCGCGATATAGATCGCGCGCTCGAGTTGACCGCCGGGAATCTCAGCCAGTGCGCCGGGCGCCATTTCGAGGTGGGCGTAAAAGAGGGGCGAATGGGTGCGCACGCCCGCTGTCAGGCCATACGCGGTGCCCGCGATCAACGTGCCCTCGACGCCGGCATCGCTCCATCGGGGCAGGTCGGCACCCTCGTGGTGTGAGAAGGATGGTGCCGTCTCCTCGTCAGCCCCGGGAAGCGCCACCCAGGACTGTATGCCGTGAAGGTGATCGCCTTGCCTGCGCGCCTTCTCGAAGCGCTCGCTATGCGTGATGCCCGAGCCCGCGGTCATCCAGTTGACCTCGTGCGGGCGCACGGCAACCTCCGAGCCGATGCTGTCGCGGTGCATGACCTCGCCCGCGAACAAGTAGGTCACGGTGGCCAGGCCGATGTGCGGATGGGGCCGGACGTCCACCTCGCGCGGGATCCCGCGCGCGAGATTGAGCGGCCCCATGTGGTCGAAGAACACGAAAGGTCCCACCATCCGCCGCTTCGCGAACGGCAGCACCCGCCCGACACTCTAGCCGCCGTCGATTATATGCCGGCGCCGCTCGATTAG
>JBOHNC010000347.1:0-2996 GCA_050730415.1 Planctomycetota bacterium | reverse complement strand
GTGGCCAGGTCGGTGAGAACGCCGAAATAGGGGGCGGCGACGGGGTTTGGGGTTGGCATGGCGGGGGGCTCCTGAGGAAGGGCGGGGGTGATTTTTAGGGGGGGTGTCGGGGGGCGGTCGGCCGGGTGGGCCGGGTGGGCCGGGGCGCATGCGCCAATTCTAGCGCGCCCGGAGATGCATGTGCTTGCGGAGCCGAATTTGTGGTTTGGGCGAAGCAGCCGGTCTGATGACCGGCGCTCCCAGCGAAGAGAGCGCGAGGCGCGCTTTTCAGCGGAAGCGCTCGGACTTGTTGAACACGGGCTGGACACGGGCTGGTCAGCCCGTGCCAGGACCGAATGCGCGCTGGGGCGCACAGGAAAACGGGGGCGTTTAATTGGGCGGGCTGCAATCGCCAACGGGATACTGCGGCTAGAATTTCCGGCAGGCTTGGAATTCCCGGCGCGGGTGCCGGGTTTATTTGGACATCAGGGTTTGGCAGGGAATGGGGGGGGACGATCATGAGCGACAATATTTCTGCTTCCGCCGTTGCGAGCGGGATCCCGCGGATTGGCGACGAAGCGCCGGACTTCAAGGCGGTCACGACGCATGGCGAGATTCAATTCAGCGAGTGGGCGAAGGATTCGTGGGTGGTGCTGTTCTCGCACCCGGCCGATTTCACGCCGGTGTGCACGACGGAACTCAGCGAATTCGCGCGGCGCAACAAGGACTTCACCGAGCGGGGCGTCAAGCTGATCGGGTTGTCGATCGACAGCATTCATTCGCACCTGGCGTGGCATCAGAACATCCAGGAAAAGTTGGACGTGACGATCCCCTACCCGATGATCGCGGACCTTAATACGGCGGTGGCGCAAAAGTACGGGATGATCCATCCGGGCGAAGCGGCGACGGCGACGGTGCGGGCGGTGTTTGTGATCGATCCGAAGCGCAAGGTTCGGGCGCTCATTTATTATCCGCTGAACGTCGGGCGCAACATCGACGAAGTGGTGCGGCTGGTGGATGGGTTGCAGACGGCCGACAAGAATTCGGTCGCGCTGCCGGTGAACTGGAAGAAGGGCGACAAGGTCGTGGTGCCGCCGCCGAAGACGGTGAAGGATGTGGAAGAACGGTTGAAATCCAACTACGAGAAAGTGGATTTTTACCTGATGAAGAAGAGCCTGTAACAGTACGACGCGAAATCCGTTCGAACCGTGGGAAAACGGGATGCGGACCGCGGCTTCGCCGCGGATTTTTCTCCACCGGCCATAGGCCCGTGCCATCTATGCCGATGAGGGTTTGAACGGCGATGCACGATGGTCGCGCGGTGGTGTGAATGGGTCGGGGCCGCCACAAGCGGTGAATCCGATCTACAATTCAAGCGGCGAAAATCCTGGGACACGGGGCGCGGCGCAAGCCGCGCCCCGGTTCGTTATGGCGCGCCAGGGAGTTCTACCGCGCGATGCAGCAACCCGACTCGGCGTCCACGACTGCTTTCGCCCTGGGCGAGCGGCCCACGCGGCGGCTCAAACTTTTTTATCTGCTGGCGATGACGTCGCTGGGTGGCACGGCGCATATTGCGCTGCGGATGGCGCAGGGACTTGCGGCGCGGGGGCATGACCTGACGCTTTTTTTACCGGACGGCGGCGGCGATCTGTACGCGCGGGCGCGCGCCTACGGTTTGACGGTGGACACGCACATGGCGATGACGCCGAAGCTGCGGCAGCCGGTGCGGTGGGTCTCCGACGCGGTGTACTTGAAGCGCCGCATCGAGGAGTCGCAGCCGGACATTCTGCAGAGTTTCCGGCCGCCCGACCTGTACATGGCGTTGGGGGCGCGTGCCATGCTGGCGCAATCGCCGGCGCTGGTGAGTGTGCGGGCGATCGTCAATCCGGTGGTGCCGCATCCGTTCAACACGGCGGTGCAGCGGGCGCTCATCGACCAGGTGATCTGTTCGGCGGAAGTCATCTACCGCCGATTCGCGGATCCGGCGACCGATCCGTGCCCGGACGAAGCGGGGGTGTACATCCGCAAGAAAGCGCGGCGGCTCATGAGCTGGTGGAATCAGCGCAGCTATGACCTGGGAAAAATCGGCTGGCTGCGGGACGGAGTCGATCCGCAGCGCACGCAGCCGGCGTGGGAGGCGCCGGCGGCGCTGGTCACGCGGTTGAACGCGCGGCGCGAGTTGGGCTTCGACGAGGACACCGTCGTGGTGGGCATGCTGGGGCGGATGGCGGCGGTGAAGGGACACAAGACGCTGGCGCAGGCGTTGCAGGCGCTGCAGGAGCGCAATCCGGACCGGCCCGATCGGCCGGCGCGGAAAGTCGGGGTGCTGTTGGTCGGGCCGACCAACACCAACATTCAGCACATGATTGAAGGGATGTTGAAGGACTACCAGCGCGCGGGGCGGCTCAAAATCACCGGCTACCGCACCGACCCGGTGAGCTGCCTGCATGCGATGGACATTTTCGTGCATCCGTCGCTGGGGTCGGAGGGGAACGCTCGCGCGCTGCTGGAAGCGCTATCGTGCGGCCTGTGCCCGGTGGTGTCGACGGCCGGGATTCTGCCGGAATATGTGCGGCACGAAGACAACGGGCTGGTCTTCGAGGTCGGCGACTGGCGGATGCTGGCCGATCACCTGGAACGGCTGATCCAATCCCCGGCGATGCGTCGGCAGTTTGCGCGCCGCAGCCGCGAACTGGCCGCCACCGAATATTCGCATGAACATTTCATCGACCGGCTGGAATGGCTGTATGGACGGCTGGTGGAACGGCATTCGGTGGCGGGGGCGATTTGAGGGGTGCAAGGTGGGTTCAGATTAGAAGAGGAAGAGGAAGAGGAAGAGTGCGCGCGGCGCGCAAGAAATTAATGGCGCCGGCTGCGCCGGCATTTTTGGCCACGGGCCATAGGCCCCAATGGCACATTTTTAGCAAAACTCCTCACAACTCATTTTCCAGGAACGGTTTCCAGAGCGGTCGAATTTTGGGGATTTTCTTGACTCGGAACCTGAGTTAGCACTTGAA
>JBOHNC010000346.1:0-6650 GCA_050730415.1 Planctomycetota bacterium | reverse complement strand
GAATGGCCCATGGGCTCGGCGATGTGCGCCGGCGCATGGCGGCGTGCGCCGGCTTCGACGGGACTGCCGGGAAGGCGCCGCGGCTGGAAGAGAGGGAGCAGCGATGAACCCAGTCAATCGGCCGGCGCGCGGCGGCTGGCCCGGCAGTGCGCGGCACGGCGCGGCCGTGTGGATGGCTGCGGTGGTGGCCGCTCTGGCGCTGGCGGGGGCCGGGCCGCAGGCCGGCTGGAGCAGCGACGTTCACGACGCGGCGCAGAGCGGCGACGAAAAAACGCTGGAAGAAATTCTGAAAAACGATCCGGACGCGGTGAAGGAACGCGACGAGAACGGCTGGACGCCGCTGCATCTGGCGGCGCAGTTCGGTCATCTGGAGGCGGTCAAGGCGCTGGTGGCTGCGCACGCCGACGTCAACGCCACCACTCCCAAGGGCTGGACTCCCCTGCTATTGGCCGCGCGCGCGGGCAAATCGAAAATCCTGGTCTTCCTGCTGCAGAACAAGGCCGACCCGAACGCGGTGTCGCAGGACGGGAATACGGCGCTGTATTGGGCGCTGAAAAGCGGGGACAGCGAGGCGGCGCTGGCGCTGGTGAATGCGGGGGCCAATCTGCATCGCTATGCCTCCGATGGCACCACGCCGCTGTACATGGCGATTGCGCCGGACAAGCCCGATCCCGAGCTTGTCGCGGCCCTGCTGAGCAAGGGCGCCGAAATCAACGCCGGCAGCACCTTCGTGGCGTTCAATCCGCGCAGCGAGCCGGTGGGGCAGTTGGCCACGCCGCTCAACGAGGCGGTCGCGAAGGGCGATTTGGACATGGTCAAACTGCTGGTGGATCACGGGGCCGACGTGAATGCGGTCGACTTGGACGCGCATGCCGGCAACTGCGGTCCGGTGCCGCTGCTGGGCGAGACGCCGCTGGGCATGGCCGTGGCGCTGGATCAGAAGGACATCGCCAGCTACCTGATCGACCACGACGCGAATATCGAAGCGCCGGATTTCCTGGGGCTGCACCCGCTGCATGTGGCGGTGCTGGCCGACAAGAAGGACATGGTCGATCTGCTGCTGGCGCACCACGCCGATCCCAACGCGCCGGGGCTGATGAACGAAACGCCCTATTCGCTGGCCTGCGGCGGCCAGACCGGTCCGTTGCACGTGGAGGAAAACGCGGAACTGGAGGCGGAACTGAAAAAGGCCGGCGGAAAAATCGACGAAGCCCTGCATGCGGAGGCAATGCAAAAGCGCTATTACATCGCCGCGTTCGAGAATTTGCGGGCGATCTGCACGGCGGAGGAGCAGTACTGCAAGCAAACCGACAGCTTCGCCGACTCCGGCAAGTTGCTCGGCGACAAATCACTGATCGGCCCGGACCTGGCGCCGGCCTTCGAACAATACCTGGGCAATGCCGACTCGGCCAAACCGACGGCTCACGCCGGTTACATCTACCGCCTGCTGCCGGGGGATGCCACGGACAAGGAAGGTTACCGGAAGAAAGGCGATCCGCACGCGCTGGAAACCTTCGCGGTGATCGCGCGCCCGGTCAGCGGCAAGGGGATGCAACTGTTCATTTCGGAGGCCGGGACGGTGTATCAGAAAAAAGACCCCGGCACCGGCAAATTTCTACTCGACAGCGCGTTGGATGAAAAAGGCCTTGCGAAGGACGGCTGGGCGCCGGCGGGACGGAATCAGGAAGACGACTAGCGGGCCGCGGCCGCGCGGTTCAGTGTTTGCAGCGGCGGGAGACGGACAATGGATTCGGCAGGCTGGAAGAACGGCGCAAATCCCCGGCGTGGCTGGCCGGGTTCGCCCGCACGGCGCGGGGTAGCGCCGGCGATGGTGCTGGCCCTCGCCCTGGCGGCGGCGGCGGTCGGGGGCGCAGCCAGCCGGCTGCAGGCGGCCGATGTGCTTGCGGCCGCCCAGTCGGGCGACACGGCCGCGCTGCAGGCGGCGCTGACGACGGACAAAACCTGCGTGGAGCAGGCCAATCCGGCCGGGGATACGGTGCTGATTTTGACGGCGCGCAACGGGTCGGTGGAGGCGCTCAAGGCGGTCTTGGCCGCGAAGCCGGCGGTCAACCGCACCAACCGCGACAGCGAAACGGCGCTGTACACGGCGGTGACCAACAAGCACACCGATGCGGCGAAACTGCTGCGGGCCGCCGGCGCGCGCGTGGACTGCATGTCCGTCGCCGGGTTGACGCCGCTGATGGTGGCGCTCAAGAATGACGACCTGACCCTGGCCACCTGGCTGATCGACGAGGGCGCCAATGTGAATTATCTTTCGCGCGAAATCGACCGGCACACCGACGGCCCGCGCGGCATCTTGATCCGCTCCTGTCTGCATCTGGCGGTGAGTTCCGGAGATGCCAAGCTGGTGACGCTGCTGCTCGAACACCACGCCGACCCGGAGGTGCAGGAAATTCGCGCCAGCCCGGAGGAGCAGGAGACGGGGAAAACGGCGCTGCATGCGGCGGTCGAAAAGGACAATCGCGCGATGGTGCAAACCCTGCTGGATCACGGCGCGCTGATCGACAGCCGGGACGATCACGGCGCGACGCCGCTGATGCTGGCGGCGCGCAGCGGGGATCTGGACTTGATCATGATGCTGCTCGACCGCAAAGCCGACGTCACGCTGACCGACCAAATGCAGCAGTCGGCGCTCGATTATGTCGACGGCAGTGCAGCCAAGGCGGCCGAAATCTCCGCCGAATTCGCCAAGCGCGGCTTGAAGCCGAACACCGGCCGGTTGGCGATTCTGGCCTTGCGGGAGCTGGCGACCGCACAGGCGCAGTACAACAAAAAAACGGACTACTATTCCGCTTCCGGCCAGGCGCTGAATCAGGCCGGCACGCTGATCGCGAGCGACATGGCCGGGGCCTTCGAAGCCTACCTCGGCAATGGCGACGGCGCCACGCCGAAGGCCTACCACGGCTACGTTTTTCGCATGTTGCAGGGGGACGGGGTCGACGGCAAGACCAATTTCTACAAGCAGGATGGCGCACCCGATCAGGGCATGAACACCTGGGGCTGCATCGCCCGGCCGGTCAACGGCCAGGGCAAGCAGTACTTCATCAGCGAGCAGGGCACGGTGTACGAAAAGGCCGATCCGGGGACGGGCAAGTTTTTGCTCGAATGCTGCATTCCCAACGCGGACCTGGGTGAGGGAAACGGTCTGGCCGTGGGGTGGAAAGTGGCGACCACCAGTTCCGCGAATACCAACGACGGGCCTTGAACGGCCGTCGTATTGCAGGATGTTCTCGTCATGACCGGCGGACCGGACTGCGCTGCATTCACCTGGCCGATCGTGCTGATCGCAATCTGGGTGTACCGCTATGCCAGGGGCGATCGGTCGTCGATGTCGAGCTCGACGCGCAGTACCCTGCGCGCGCGCCGCAAGCCGCCGGTCAAACCGCCTGTGGAAGAATTCGAAGTCGATCCGGGCTGGGATCAGGCCTCCGGCCGCCCGCGTCGGCGGGTGCCCGGCCTGCCCCCGCCACCTGCCGCCGATGCGCCGCCGCCAGGGTCGCGGTCGAAATCGTCCGCGCCGCCGCCCTCGGGCCGGCAGTTGGATCCGGACGACGAATGGTAGCGATGGCCAGGCGGCAGCCTTGCGGCGTGCCGACTCCCGCTGCGCGCGACTTTTCCCACCGCGGGTCGGCCGGTGGATGCAGGAGTCGCCAGAGGACTACGCGATGGGCTTGATCACGACCGCGGTGCCGTAGCACAGGACTTCGGTGGCGCCGCGCTGGCTGACGACTTCGGCCGCGTCGTAGCGCATGCCGACGATGGCGTTGGCGCCCATGTCTTCGGCGTGTTCGAGCATCAATTCGTAGGCTTGCTCGCGGGCCTGTTCGCACATTTCGGTGTAGGAACCGATCTGTCCGCCGATAAAGCTTTTCAGGCCGCCCATGATGCCCTGCGCGATGGTCGGCGAGCGGACAATGATGCCGCGCACGATGCCTTTGTATTCGACGATCCGGTAGCCTTCGATGGTGAAGGTGGTGGTGGCTGGAATGCTCATGCCCGATGTTCCTCCCTTGGGTCCCGAACGAACGATCGACCGCAGGCATTATCCGCGAAACTGGTTTCGCGGCAGGCAGCCCGGCTGGAATCGGCTGCGGGCGGGCGCGGCGGGGCCAATGTGGGATAGAATCTAACCCAGGCGGGAGCGGACGGGCCCGGTCGCCGCCTGAAGACACCCGCTCGGGGTTTTCAACGGGCTGCAAGGGCTTGAGGCGAGCCATGTCCGATCAGCAGAGTTTCCGGGTGCCGCAGAGCGGGCAGGACGGGGACATATTCAACCGCGTTGAAATGCGCCGCCGTTTCAGCTTCCTTGACGACGCATTCGCGCAGTGGCGGGAAGATCTCGAAGGTCACGTCGGGATCGGGCTGCTGCTTTTGCCGGTGCTCTTGTGTTTTGTGCTGCTGGGCGCGCTGCTGGACATGCCCACCTACGCCACCAGTCAGTCGCTCATCCACTGGGGATTTCACTGGTCGCTGGACTGCCTGCTGGTGCTTTTGTATCTGCCGGTCGGGCCGATGCTGGTGGGGATTTCGCGCTATTTTCTGGTCCACCAACGGATGCGTCTGCGGGCGACCGAGCACGCGCCGGGCGCGGTGCAGACTTTCACGCAGGCCGACACCGTCGATGCCGGCAAGTGGGCGGATCGGCCGCCGTTCGGCCTGGTGGTCAGCGGTTTTCGTCCGCTGTGGCCGGGGCTGGCGGCGCTGGTGATTGTGTTCATGGTCGGCGTGATTCCCGCCTCGCTGGTGCTGGCGCTGGGAGTGTGGCTGGGGCTGCACCTGCATTTCGTGTTCGCGGTGCCGCTGTATATCTGCGCGGTGCTCGCCGGCGTCGGCCTCACCGCAATTCACCTGTACGCGTTCCATTTCATCGCGGAAACCGGCCTGCCCGCCGGCGAAGCGCTGAAGGCTTCGCGCCAGGCGGTCAAGGCCGATCCGCTGCTAGCGCTGGGCACCGTGCTGATCATGCTGATGATCGTCGGCCTGGGTTTCCTGATGTGCGGCGTGGGCCTGCTGATGGCGATTCCCGCCGCCTGGTTGGTGCTTACTCGCGCCTACCTGTCCCTGGGCGACCGTCCGCCCGATATGGCGCTCAATGAATTTGACCCGCGGCCGCCGCAGGGACGCGCGCCCTCCGCGGCCGTCCCTGGCGCGGATGGCTCCGGGGGCGGCGCGGCCCTGCAGCCCGCGACCCAATCCGAGGGCGGTTCCGATCCGGACGAATCGCCCGCCACGCCGGACGCGTTCGACCCGCCGGAAGAGCCTGGCGCCGTGGCCGGCTTTGAACCGCACCGTCCGGCTGCGGCGTCGCACGAAAAATCGAGTGCCGCGTCGAATCAGTCGACAGCGCCGGCCGGCCCGCCCGACACGCTGGCCGATCCGCCGCCGTCCAAGGCTCCCCCTGCATCGGAGGCAGGCGGTGGTGTCTGACGCCACGGCCGGGCCGGGCGAACTGCCGGCGATCACCGAATTCACGCCGGCCGAACTGGCCGAGAAGCTTGCCGATTGGCAGTTGCCCGACTACCGCTTCCGCCAGACGCTCGCTTACCTGCGCGATCCGGGCGCGGCATCCTTTGACGAAATCACAGTGCTGCCCAAGGCGCTGCGCGCGCGCTTTGCGGCAATGTTCCGGCCCTCCAGCCTGACGCTGCGCTCCCAGGCGCTCGACCCCGAGGGCCACACCGACAACTTCCTGTTCGAAAGCATTCACGGCGGGCTGATCGAAGCGGTCGGCATCCACGCACCGGACCGGCTGACTGTGTGTGTCTCGAGCCAGATCGGCTGTGCGATGCGGTGCGCGTTTTGCGCCACCGGGCGGGGCGGGCTGGAACGCAACCTGCGGTCGGCGGAAATCTTCGAGCAGGTCCAGTGGATCGGCCGGACGCTGCGCAAGCGCGTCACCAACATCGTGTTCATGGGGATGGGCGAACCCCTGCATAACCTGGACAACGTGCTGGCGGCGCTGAATTACATTCGCGACCCGCAGGGCCTTTCCATGGGCGCGCGCAAGGTCACGGTCTCGACGGTCGGCGTGGTGCCGGCGATGCTGAAATTGGCGGAAACCGCACCGCGGGTTTACCTGGCGGTTTCGCTGCATGCGCCCGACGACGTGACGCGCAGCCGGCTGGTGCCCGTCAACGACGCCTACCCGATCGCGCAGGTGATGCAGGCCGTGCGCGCGCACCACCAGCGCACGCAGTTGCCGACGCTGTTTGAGTACGTCCTGCTGCGCGGCGTGAACGATGCGCCGGCGCAGGCGGCGCTGCTGGTCGAACTGGTGCGCCACGCTCCCTGCAAAGTCAACCTGATCCCTTGGAATCCCGTCGCCGGCCTGCCGTTCGAGCGGCCCACGATGCAGGAACAGCGCACATTTTTGGCGGTGCTGCGGCGCGCGCGAATTCCGGCCACGATCCGGATGAGCAAAGGACGGCCGGTCGATGCGGCCTGCGGTCAGTTGCGCCGGCGAGCGCAGGACGGCAGCGAACTCGTGAAATTCAAGGTGTAGTCGGGTGCGGTTCCGCAACCCGAGGCATGCCAAGCGAATTCAGTTCAGTTCTGCTTGGCCGGCGCGGCCGGTGCGGCGGGTGCGGCGGGCTCGGCGGGTGCAGCGGGCGGGTTGGCCGGTGCAGACG
>JBOHNC010000345.1:0-7370 GCA_050730415.1 Planctomycetota bacterium | reverse complement strand
GGGTACAAGCCGGCTGGAAGCCGGCGCCACAACAAACACGGATTGAAGATGCGCGCGGCGCGCGCAGGAGCCGGCAGGAGCCGGCACTCCCGGGAGTGGACAGGCTCACGAAGCCGAATGGCGTGGTTGGATGAAGGTCGGTCCGGCCAGTTCGCGGTCCCGGGGAAAAGCGGAAATCCAAGAAGCCGCACTGGAGCGCGGCGCTCCCAGGGGGTGGGGGGCGGATCGCCGTTCAGAGAATCACGCCGCTGGTGTCGCCGCGGGAGGTGGGTTCCTCCGGGTCGTCGGGGTCTTCGCCGGCCACGGCCGGCAGCCCGGTGGCGGACGACGGCGGGTGCAGCATCGCCAGCGCGTTGCGATGCCATTCTTCATCCTGGAGCGTAGCCTGGCCCAGGCGCAGCAACCGCTCGGCGAACAGGCGGGCGTTGTCCCACTGCTGGGCATGGACGGCCATGGTGAGCGCCTCGCGCCAGCGGGCGGCGGTCTGCTGCAGCATCGGTGCGAGCGCGGCGGCTTGGGCCTGATAGGGAATCGGCAGGGTGACGCGGTCGCTGCCGTCCCCTTCGAACACCGCCAGCCAGAAGCGCGCGACGGGGTTGCCGCCCTGCAAAAGCAGCGCGCGCAGGAACTGTTCGCGCGCCAGACCGTCCATGCCGGTTTTCACCAGTTCCTCGCCCATGCGCACCAGCCGCGCGGCTTCGGCATCGCGGATCGACTGCATGCGCCAGAGGCGTTCGGGACGGCGGTCGAGGAGCGAGCGTTCGACGTCGGCGGCGGCCGGAATTTCGCCCATGCACAGGAGGCACTGCCAGAGCGCGAATTGGCACTCTTCGCGGTCCGGCGCCAGGTTCAGCACGGCGGTGTACAGCGCGCGCGCGCGTCCGAACTGCCGGTTTTCGGCGGCTTCGTGGGCGCGGGCTTCAAGCTGTTCGATCAGTTCGCCGCGGCGCTGCGCGGCGGGGGATGGATCGGTCTTGTGGTCGGAGCCCACCTGATCGTCGGGGTCCGCGGTCCGGTCCTGCGCGGCGCCGCGCGCGAGCCGCGCCAGCGCGGTGTTTTCGACCTCCGCCGCGCCCAGCGCGTGAAACAGCAGCGCGGTCCATTCGAGCACGCGCTGGTTTTCCGGCGCGATGGCGTGCGCGGCGGCGATGCGATCGGCGGCTTCGGTGAGTTCGCCACCCTGTGCGAGGCGGCGGGCTTCGGCGGTCCACCAATCGGCGAGGTCGGCGGCGGCGCGGGCGTGGGCGGCCACTGCGGCCGGGTCGCGCTGCCGGGCTTCCTCGAGCGCCCGGGCGGCTTCCTCGCGGCGGTTCTGGGACTGAAACAGCAGCGCGCGCCAGAGCCAGACTTCGGGCTGCTCGGGGTCTTGCAGCAGCGCGCGCTGGAAGGAATTTTCAGCCTGCAGGGTGAGCGACATCATCATTTCGGCCCGGCCCATGTACAGCGCGGCGCGGGGGTCTTTCAGCTCCTGCTCTTCCAGTTCCATCAGCCACTCGACGGTTCGCGCGGGGCGGCCGAGACGCAACTGCAACTGGGCGAGGTTCATGGCGAGATCGGGATCGGCGGCGTCGGCCTCCCAGGCGTTGGTCAGGCAGGCGAAGGATTCCTGCAGTTCGCCGAGGGCTTCAGCGGCGGCGGCGCGGCGGATCCAGGCGGCGGCATCGGCGGGGTCGATTTCGGAAACGCGGCGAAAGCAGGCTTCCGCCTGGCCCCACTGCGCGGCGTCTTCGTGGGCCAGGCCGAGATTGAACCAGGCGCGCGAACTGTAGGGATCGAGATCGAGCGCGCGGCGGTAGTCGTCGAAGGCGCGTTCGGGGCGGCCGAGTTCCTGGAAGACGACGCCGCGCATGACGAAGGCTTCGGAGCGGCGCGGTTCGGCCTGGATGGACTTGGAGGCGTTGTCGAGCGCCGACTCCAGCCGGCCGGCGCGCAGTTCGACGGCGGCGCGCGCGAGGAACTCAACCGCTCCCGCCCGGCCGGGGCCGTGCAGCGGATGTTTGTGTCCGGTCATGCCGTGGTGAATTTTCTGGAGTTCGTCCATCACTTCGCGGAAATCCTGGAAGCGGTCTTCGGGGCGCTTGCGCAGGCAGTGGTCGATGATGTCGGAAAGTTCCCGCCCCAGGTTGGGGAAGTACTCGGCCAGCGTCACCGGCGGATTGAAGCAGTGGGCGTCTTCGAAGTCCTCGCGCTTGGGTTCGTCGGGCAGCAGGAAGGGCCAGCGGGCGGTGAGGATTTCGAACAGGAACACGCCGAAGGCGTAGATGTCGGTGCGCGTGTCCACTTGGTCGCCGACCCACTGCTCGGGGGCCATGTACGGCGGCGTGCCCAGTCCACCCTGGGTGATGCTGACGTTGGCGGCCAGGCCGAGGTCGGTGACCTTCGCGCCGGTGCGGCGATCCATCAGGATGTTTTCGGGCTTCAGGTCGGCGTGGACCAGTTGCGCCGACTCCCACAGGAAGGCCAGTCCGTTGCAGGTTTCGAGGGCGATTTCGAGGGCCTGCAAAGGATGCAGGCCCTCGCGATTCTGCAGCAGCATGCTGCGCACCGAACCGCCCTCGACATATTCCATCAGCAGGTAGGGCCGGCCATTGCGTACGTCGCCCCAGAACGATTTGACGAGGTTGGGGTGGGGGTCGAGCGCGATCGTGCGCTGGACTTCGGCCAGGAAGGTGTCGCGTTCGAGTGCCTGGGTGATGTTGCCGCGGAAGGTCTTGATCGCGATGTGGGCCGGCTTTTTCCGCGGATTGTGGGCGATGAAAACGAAGGCCAACCCGCCGTGCATGATTTTTTCGATGGTGTAGTCGTACAGCACCTCGCCGATTTCATGCAGCGCGCCTTCGGGCCCATCGGGCTTTTTCGCCGCCGCCGGTCGCGCCGTCTGAGACAGGTGCGAAACCTCGTCCTGGCGCTCCAAATCCACCCGCAGCGACTGGCGCAGGGAGTCGTTGATTTCGTTGCCCGCCAGCAGGTCGTCGGCATGGTCCATGAGATCGGCGATCTGGGCTTCGGCCGGGTCGAGCGCGCGGGTCGAACCGGGCGCGAATTGCACCGGACCGGCGCCGATCGCCGCGATCGTGCGCGGCGCGGTGGGGCGCTGGGAGGGAAAGGTCGGCGCGGCGATGGGCTCGCGAAATTCGGGAATCAAATCGCGGATGGCGGCCAGAAACGCGCTGAAGCAGTTTTCGCCGGCGCTCAGGTCGCCGAAGAAGCTGGGTGTGCCCGGAAAGGGCAGTTCGTTGATCTTGAGCGTGGGGGCGTCGGGATCCGTTCCCCGGTCCACGTACAGCGCGGCCGGGGGCAGGAGATCGCGGCGGCGCAGCCGCGACTGAGCGCTCATGAGGTAGGCCGCGCTTTCGGTGGTGCTCTTGCGACGAGCCCGGTCGCCGCCGGCCAGAAACAGCACCCGGTCGGCGCGCTGCAGGATGAACTCCAGCGTGGCCTCGTAGAACGGATCGGCGGGGACGGTGTACAGGTCGAGCAGCAGATTACTCGGCGGCGACAGCTCCGGCGGCGGCCGCAGGCCTTCCCAGGCCAGCAGGTTCGGATGGTCCGGGCTGAGGTACGCAATTTCCGGCGGGTCGAGGATCATCAGCGCGATCTGCTCGACGAACCGCCAGAGTTCGACGTCGGCCGCGCCGACGACCGCCACCCGACCGTGTTCCCAGACGAGGTTGCTGTCAGGTCCCGCCACGCCCCAACGCTCCTTCCCCGCTCGCGCCACCCGTTCCGCCGGTCCTGCCTGGATCGTTGGGCCCGCTCGCCCCGCTTGATCCGCCCGTTCGCCTGGTTCGGTCCGATCCTCCCGCTCCGGGCGCTCCGGCCGGGGCCGAAGCGTCTTCCTCGTCATCGCGGATCGATTCGCCGTCCGGCCCGTTTTCGAGAATCGTTTTCAGCCGCTTGCGCCCGCGGTGGATCCAGACGCGCACGTCGTTCAAGTTCACCTGCAGGACGGTCGCGATTTCCTTGTAGGACTGGCCGTCCATTTCGCGCAGGATCAGGCAGATGCGCTGGCGGTCGGGCAGGCGGTCGAGCGCCCAGCGAACCTGCCGCCGTGCCTCCTCTTCGCGCAGGCCGCGGGTCACATCGACGATGCGCGTGCTGGCGGCGATGTTCTTGATCACCGCCGATCCGGCGGCATGCTCGCGGCGCCGTCCGGCCTTCTGCCCGGCGCGGATGCAGCAGTTCAGCAGCATGCGGTAGAAAAAAGTCCGAAACTCCCCCTCGGACTGCCCGCGGAAAAGTTTGGCCTTGAGCGCCAAGCGCATGAAGGCATCCTGCACCGCTTCTTCGGCCAGGTGGAAATCGCCGACCACCCGGCGCGCGGTCTGCAGGGAACGCGCGGCGTGGCGCCGGATCAGTTCGGCCAAGGCCAGGTCCCCCTGCTCGCTGCTCAGCGCATGGACCAGCTCGACGTCGGCGGCCGCGCCCGCGCTGGAGGTGGTCAGAGGGTCAGGCATGTACCGTCCGCTCAAATCCGATATCATGAGGAATGAAGGACGCGCGATGCTTCCCGCCCGTCTTTCTGCTTGCACGCACCGCTTGCACGGTCCTTCCGGCTACCGGCTTGAAGGCATTATAAGGGACCGCCAAACCCATGTCAGATTCCCCTCCACCGCGCATCAATCAGCGCCCGCGTCGTTCGGGGGTCGGGCTGATTCTGCCGCTGATCGTGCTGGGCCTGCTGCTGTGGTGGCTGTCCGATACCAGCGGCACGCGAACCGACACGCTGCACCCGGGTCAAACCATTGAAATTCTGCCCTTCGACACCTCCGCCGGGCCGTGGATCGCTCGCGTGACCGGCGGCAGCGACCTCGGCCAGACCGAACTCTACCCCTGCCCCGATTTCAAACCCGCTCCCGAGAAAAGTGCCTCCACGCCGGCTCATGCCAATGCCAATGCCAATGCCAGCGCCAGCGCTGACGCCAATGCCAATGGCAGCGGCACGAGCGCCACGCCGGGCAAACCGGCGGCCGCGGCGGCGGCTTGGACCGATTGGCCGCAGAATCCCAAATGCATCGCCTACGGCGGGCTGCTCGGCGGCACCATGATCAACGACCGCGATTTCATCGCTTTCTATCGCTCCGAGGTTTCCGATGCCACCGGCCTGCCCACGCAGTCGATGGGCTACGTCTACCCGAACGTATTTGCCAATCGCGAAACCTATCGCCTGTTCACCGACACCGACTTCATGCCGGAAGTATTTGTCACCGTGCCCACGGCCTTGCGATCCCCCGCCGACATATCTGCGTCTCAAGCCAGGCCCGGCGCCTCGGCCACTTCCGCCGCAGCAGACACGCCGGCTGGCGGCAGCAATCCTGCCAAGTCCGCGCCCGCGACGCCCGTGCATGCCGATGTCCCCGCCACTCCCGCCATTCCCGCCACCCCTGCCACCCCCGCGCACTCAGAGGCGCCGGCCTCCGCCAAGCCGGAATCCACGCCCAGCCCGAATCCAGCCGCTCGGCCGGTCGCCGACCCCGTTTCCCAGCGCCTGCCCGCGCCCGGCACCACCGCGCCCGTCGCGCCCGGCGCCACCGCGCCCGGCGCCACCGCCACTGGGGACCACGACAAGGCGCCGACGAGCCCAGCTGCCTCGCCAGTTGCTTCGCCAACCCCTGTGCCGATCGCCACCGCCACGCCGGCGAACGCCACTCCCGCAACGCCCGCCACCTCTGCTGTGGCCGCGCCCCGTCCGCCCGCCGGCGGCAGCACGCCGCAAGCGCCACCGAGCGTCCTGGCGATGCACCAGGCGGCCGTGCCAACCGCGGAACCGATCTGGTGCTTCGGCCGCATCGTTTCGAATGCGCCCGACCGCCACGACCGCATCGGCGTGCTGGAAATCGACGGCAAAACCGTGCGCATGCGGACGATCTCCACCGAGCAACTGGAAATCACCGCCAATTCGTTTCTGATCAGCGCCGTCCCGACCGCCGACGGGGTACATCTGTTCTGGCGTCAGGACACCGACAACCGGCTGCCCGATCATTCGATCTACCACGTGATCTACAACGGCCACGAATTCGTGCAGCAGCCGACGCTGCAGGATGTGCCGCCGGGCTTTTTCACGACCTCCCTGCTGGGCGACCGCATTTTTATCTCGGTGCTGACGCCCAGCGGCGAGAAGACCCCGGTCGGCGACGATCTGTTCCACGGCAAGTACGTGCTGAAGTACGCCTTTCTCGACCCGCCCGCCGCCGGGACGGCGGGGGCGCAGCAGCCGACGGTGCTGCATTTTGAAACCGCCAACGGGGTGGGGGTGCTCGACGACCTGTTCGAACTGCGGGCGGTCACCCGCCTGGACGGCAAGGTCTCGGAACTGATGGCGCACGGCTACCCCGACGGGCAGGAACGGATCGTGGCGATCGACATTCCGCCAGCGGCCCAGGTGAGCGGGGGGTGGAAGACTCACCTGCTGCTGGCGACGCACAGCGACCTGCCGAGCGCCGACCTGTACACGGTGGTGCTGATGGTCGGCATGCTGGGGGTCTTCGCGGTGATTCTGATGGTCGCCTGGCTGCGCCCGTGGCGCTGGTTCGCTCGCCCCCCGTCGCCCCTCGAGTAACCCCCCAGCCATCCCGTCCCCCGGTTCAACGCCGGCAGGGTGGGGAGCGGCGCTTGGCCGCTGGAGAGGCGTTAACCAAACGAAGCTACCGTCACATAAGGTACGGGAAAGCGGGTGGACGGGGCGGTTTACAAAACGAAGCTAACTTGGAAGGCGAGCGGGTTCCGGGCGGTGTCCGGGGGGGGCCGGTTTAACCAAACGAAGCTACCGTCTCATAGGCTACTGGAATTGCAGGGTGTGGTCTGATGCCTGGAAAGGGCGGGTGACGAAACAAAGCCATATGCGTATATTATGCGCATCGGTTGGGGCTTTGGGCTTTGGGAAGAGGGTAATCGCGGGGGGGGAGCGGCGGCGCTGGGAGCGCTGGCCGCCAGGCCGGCTCCTCGGGTTTTGCCGAAACAAAGCCATATGCGCATATTATGCGCAACGGACTTCGGCGGAGAACAGGGAACAGGAAAACAGGGGACAAGATAAGCAGGTGAGCAGTTGGACAGGGGAGTAGTTGGGAGGGGCACATTACCATGTCTTTTGACGGGGGGCGTCGGGAGCGGTTCCGCGCGCTGGAATGGGTGGGGGCACACGGGTCGCTTCAGGCCGCGGGAGAAGGTGGTGTGCGACGGCTCTACCAAGGTAGGCCTTCGGCCTGTACCTTACCCACATTTTGTTTGGGCGCTTTTTTGTCTTCCAGAACCCCTACATCACCGAACGCAGTATCTACACCGCCTTCGGCGAACGCAATGAGCTGGAACGCGCCACCCCGCCGGGGCAGCCGGCGAGTCCCTTCACCAACCAGTGGGCGCCGCGCGGGTTC
>JBOHNC010000344.1:0-11975 GCA_050730415.1 Planctomycetota bacterium | reverse complement strand
GTCTTGCGGAGGCTACCCCTGGAATGCGTCGTCCAAGCCACAGAACCCTGAAAGGGTTCTGTAAGACGGCGGGTCCTACCGCACGTCAATCCGGATCGTTCGCGTTTCGCCCGTCTTCAGCGGGACTTCCACGCCCAGCACCCGTTTGTAGGGCGGATAGCGGTTGTCCACGCGGTGCGTGTTGAACGGTTCCAGCGGCCAGCGCACGAAACTGCCCTCCGGCAACTGCACCGCGATGCGCTTCCAGCCGATCTGGCAATGCGTGGCGTCGGTCTCGGCCTTCTTGCCGGTGAGTTCATAGTCCGACAGCGCGATGCGCTGGTCGCCGAGCTTGGCCGAAGAGCCCCGGCCCCAGCTCAGCTTGTCCCCCATGTGCGGCAGAAACGTGGCCTGACCGTACACCACCGCCGCGTCGCCGGCCTCCAGCAGCTTGAACCGCAATTCGGCCTGCGTCACACTGACCACCGCCAGTTGCGCTTCGATCCGTGAGCGGCCGTAGCGCAAATTCAGCGTCGCGGCCTTCCCGTCCGCGGCAACCGTCAGCGCCGATTCCTGCGGCACATAGCGAATCGCGCCGTCTTTTTCGTGCACGACGACGGTGGAGAACTCCAGCTCCTTCGAATTCCCCCCGCCCAGGATCAGGCCGTGCTTCGGGTGGAATAGCGAAAATAAATTCTGGCGCGCCAGCCACCAGCGCTGACTCGGTAGCGGCGGGACGCAGATCGCCGCCGCGCTGAAGGTCCAAGGCTCGCTGCGCACCACGCAGGCCGGTTCCTCGGGCATGCGGTAGACCGCCTGCGGCTTCCAGGTTTCGTCGGGCAGCACATCGTCGGGCAGAAAGCGGATCGCTTCGCCCATGAACGGGTAGCCCAGCCACGGGCCGTGCGGCTGGTCGCCGCCGCCGAAGGGCGTCTTGAGCGCCGCGCGGATCAGCGCGCGCACGAAGCCGCGGCCTTCGGGAAACGTGCCCCAACTCGGCGGCAGAATCGTGATCGGGTAGTGCGTGTAGCGCACTCGGCCGTCGAAGGTTTCCACCGGGCAGAGGTCGGGGTAGGTGGTGTTGAGGTGGAACTCGAGATTTTTGCGCAACGTCTCGCGCGCCCAGGGCGCCTGCGTTTCCTCGGCGTAGATCGACAGCGCCGCGGCGGTGACATGATCGTAGACTGCGACCGGCCCGCCGTTTTCCGACCAGCAGCCGGCCGGTCGCACCGCCGCCGCGGTCTCGCGGAAAATTTCGTCGGCCAGCGCGCCCAGATCGGCGCGGCCGAAATCGGTCCGCGCGCGGTGCAGGCACAGCGTCGACCACATGTACAGGTTGTGGACGTGACCGTGGCGGCAATACTCCGCCTCCTTGCGCCGGCCCTCGATGGATTGCAGCGTACCCACCAGTTGCTTGTCGATGGCCGCCCGCCACAGCCGGTCGCGTTCCGCCCCCAGGTGCGATTTCAACCGCAGGTAGGTCTGCATCAGCCAGTAGGTGCGCCAGCCCATGTGGCTGCGGCTCCACGAATACCCCTGGCTGGAAAACAGCGTCAGCCCGGCGTCGTCGGTTTCGCGCGCGGCCAGATCGCCGGCCTTGAGCGCCGCCTTCAGCAGCTTCGGGTTCTGGAAATAGGGATTGCGAGGGTGCTTGAGCGTGTACAGTTCGGCAAAGCAGAAGAACCCGTATTGGTGGTATTCGGTGTGGACGTTGTCAACGAAGTGATGGTCGCTCAGGATCCACCCGTGCTTGTCCATGGCGTCGATCAGCCGCGGCAGGTGCTTGGCAACATACTGAATGGCCAGCGCGCGCAACGACAGCGGCGGACGGGAAGCGGGTGGCATGGGAGGGGCTCCTGGCAGGTGCGCGACGCAGAGGGTGCTGGAGGAGGGGGGGATCAGCCGTCGCAGCCGTCGCGGCGGCCGAAGCAATCCCAGCCGGCGCGGCCGGCTCGTTTATACCCCGCCTGCTGCGGATGTAAATTCAAGCCCCCCTGGGAGCGCCGAGGTTCCCGTCTTCCTTGGGAGCAACGGTCATCAGACCGGCTTATTCGTCCCAACCGCACATTCGGCTCCGCGAGCGGGTGCATTCCCCGGGAGCGCCGGCATCTTGCCGGCTCTTGCGCGCCGCAGCGCGCATCTTAAATTTTCGTTGTGGTGCCAGCTTCCAGCCGGCTTGGTGAGGTGGGCATCTTTGCCCACCGTTTTTTTTTCGCGATCGAAGGCTCTATATTCTCCCAGAACCGCACATACGGATCCAACGAAGAAGCCGGTTCTGATGACCGGCGCTCCCAGCGCGCTCAGTGCGGCCCCGAAATCTCCACGCCGCAAGGCCCTCCGCGGTCGGCCTTCCGCCGCGCGACTTCCCGCCCCGCCGCATTCAGCAGGGGATGGTAGTACTGGCTGATTTCCTCGGCCGATTCCCCGACGTAGTGGCAGATGAACGACCGGCGGAAGCGGTCTTTGGATTTGTTCGGGCCGGAGCCGTGAATCACGTTGCCGTTGAAAAACAGCACATCGCCCGGTTCGAGAATCAGCATTTCCGGCTTGCACCCCTTCGGCGGCGCGACGAATTCCTTGGTGAAGGACACCGCCGCATTGGCTTCCGCCGGGCACTGGACGGCATAGCGATGCGTGTTGGGCACGACCATCAACCCGCCGTTTTCGACGTCGCAGCGTTCGAGCGCAATCCAGGCCGCAATGCAGGTGCTCGGCGCCGCCTGCAAATAAAAATTGTCCTGGTGCAGCGCCTGGCCGCGCGCTCCGGCCGGCTTGAAATAAAACATGCTCTGCACCGCCAGCGGTTCTTCGTGCAGCAACTGGCGCAAGACGGAAATCACGCGCGGATCGAGCATCGTCCCGCGCGACAGTTCGTCGAAACGGTGCGGGTGCATGATGCGCGGGTACAGCTTCAGCGGGTCGTTGCCGGCCGCCGCGACTTCCTCCGGCGTGCGCTGCGCCAGTTGCTCCGCGTGGATGGCCATGAAGCGCTCGATCAGCCTGCCGGTTTCGGCCGGCCCGAACAGCGCGCGAGCGACATGAAAACCGTCGGCGTCAAAATGCGTCTTTTCAGCCGCGGAAAGCGCGACATCGGTGCGTTCCGGGGCAAGCAGCGTGGACATGGCCGGTGGCTCCAGGTAAGTTCTGTACTTTTCTGCACGCGAATCTGCACGAGAATCTGCACGCGAATCTGCACGAGAAAAAAGCACGATCCGGGAGGCAATCTACCACGCACCCCAGCCCGGAGCCATGGCGCCGATGGCTGTAAACATGTACAAAACTGCTGTAACTGAGGGCTGGACCGGCCAAATTCGGGCCGGACAAACGCGGGGCCGAGTTGCCACCGCCCGACTCCCCAAGCACTGCCCCGAACCCAAGTGGCACGGGCCGATGGCCCGTAGGCAATATAGCCGGCGTAGCCGGCGCTATTATTTTTTTGCGCGCTTAGCGCGCATTCTTCTCCCAAACAAACTTATACGAATCCCATTTAATTCCTTCCGTCCCGTCTTCAAGCGGATTCGGTCAAAGGTTCCCCAGTGCCCCCAGTCCTCTAATATGACCTCCGGTTGGTTTTCCTTTTTTTTAGTCCCGCCAAGCGGGACGGACGATTGCAGCCCAGCACGCCAGTGCTGGGAAGGCGGCTCGCCCCAAGCCCGCATCCGCGCGATACGAGGCGATGTCGCGCTTCCCGCGTTCCCCCGCGCGGAACGTCACGGGCGATGCATCGAAAGGCATTCGTTTCGTTGAGCGCCGGCTGCACTTCCGCGCGATGGAGCGATCTGACCGGTTTCCCGCTTGGACGCAGCGACCGGCGCCCCCCGCCCGTAGCCGTCCTCACCACTCGAACACGACGCCCATGGCCTTGCTGCGGTCGGTCAGCAGCATCTGGTAGAACTTCGACGCGTCCTTGTAGTGGGCGCGATGGCTGATCATTGCCCCAATGTCGAGTTCCTTCCGCGCGATGTGGTCGAAAAATAGCTCGGTGTTGCGCGCGCGCGTCCAGATGTTGTCGAAGGATTCCTCGGGCGGGTGCGACGAGACATGCGTGCCGATGATGGTGATGCTCGGCGAGTTGCAGCGGTCATGGAAGTCGAACTGCGTCGGTCCGCGGGGGGAACTGAGCATCACCGCCCGTCCCATTTTGCGCAGCACGTCGAATTCGCCGTCGATCACCTGCGGCGCGCCGGTGACTTCGAACAGCAGATCGGCCAGCCGGCCGTGAGTGAGTTCCTTCACGCGCGCGACCAGGTCGATGCCGGTGGGGTTGACCGGCACGATGGTGGCCCGTTTCGGCAGCATGTCCAGCCGGGCCTGGGCCGGGTCGATGCAGATCACCGGCCGCGCGCCGCAGATCGCCGCGAAGCGAGCGGTCAGTTGACCGAGCAGCCCCATGCCGAAAATCGCCACCGATTCGCCCCATTCAATGCGCGAGCGACGCACGCCGTTCATGACAATGATCCCGATGGTGAAAATGGAGGCCTCGTCGTCGCTGACCGCGTCGGGCACCGGGAAGGCATCTTTCGTCGGAATGGTGACAAACGCCGCATGCGGTCCGAAATTCGCCACCCGCCGGCCGATCCAACTTTTGTCCACCCCGGCGCCCACTTCCACCACGCTGCCCACGTTCGAGTACCCCGCGGGAAAGGGATACCGCCCGTACGCCGACCACGCCGACTGCTTCGGGAAGTCGCCGCTGTAGATGGTCAGTTCGGTGCCCGTGGAAATCATCGACCGGCGGGTCTTGATCAGCAGTTCCCCCGCGCCCGGCACCGGCATGGGACGGTCCTCAACGACCGCCTCCTTGGGTGCGCGGAAAACGACGGTGGGGTTCATGCCGGAGCGAGTCGTGGCTTTGGCTTTGGCCATGGCGGATCCTCTTTTGCAAAGGGGTCGAAAGGTTCATTGGTTCATTCGCGGCCATTCTAGCAAGTACCCGCAGAGTTGCCAGCAAAGCGGAGTTATTGTTATGATGAGCGCCGGTCCAGACGGGCGCGCGGCGGGTTAACCTGCCGGCGCCGTCGTGGCAGGAATAGGTCCATGGCACTCGAAGCGTTGACAGTCGCACCCAATCGCCGGATGCTGGCTACGGCCAACGGCCAGCCGTTCTTCTGGCTGGCCGACACCGCCTGGGAACTGTTCCACCGCCTCACGCTGGCCGAAGCCGGGGAGTACTTCGCCCTCCGCCGACGCCAGGGGTTCAATCTGATTCAAGCCGTGGCGTTGGCCGAATTCGACGGGCTGCACACGCCCAATCCGCAGGGCCGGGTTCCCTTGTGCGGCGACGATCCGGCGCGGCCGAACGAACTGTACTTCCGTGACGTGGACGCGATCGTCCGGCTGGCGGCCGAAAAGGAACTCTATATCGGCTTTCTGCCCACCTGGGGCGACAAGGTGCATGCCGGGCTTTGGGGGCGGGGCCCGGTGGTGTTCACCGTGGAAAACGCACGCAGTTTCGGCCGGTTTCTTGGGCGGCGCTACCGCAACGACTCCAACATCGTGTGGATTCTGGGCGGCGACCGGCCGGCCGCCGGCTACGAAGCGCTCTGGGAAGCCATGCATGCCGGCCTTGCCGACGGGTTGGAACGCCGGCCGCTGACGGCCTATCACCCCATGGGAGGCACCAGTTCCTCCCAAGATTTGGCGGACGCCGCCTGGCTGGACGTGAATCTGTTGCAGTCGGGTCATGGGCAATCCGACGCGCCCACCTGGGCGATGGTCGCCGCCGACTGGCAACGCACCCCGCCCAAGCCCGTGCTCGACGCCGAACCCAATTACGAGGGCCACCCGATCGATCCGTTCTCCCGCAAGTGGCAGCCGGAGTATGGGCGCTTCGACGACTACGACGTGCGCAAACAAGCCTACCGGTCGGTCTTCGCCGGCGCCTGCGGGTTTACCTACGGCCACACCTCAATTTTCCAATTCTGGCCGCACCGGTTCGAACCGTCGGCCTTCCCGCACCTGCCCTGGCGG
Source organism: Planctomycetota bacterium (assembly GCA_050730415.1). Taxonomy (GTDB): domain Bacteria; phylum Planctomycetota; class SZUA-567; order H5-PLA8; family JBOHNC01; genus JBOHNC01. The sequence goes on along the minus strand of JBOHNC010000344.1, from coordinate 6,026 downwards.
GAGGCGGTGTACGCGCCGGGGGCGCGGCAACTGCAATACTTAAAGAACCTGCTCCTGTCGCGGCCGTATTTCAGCCGGGTGCCCGCCGACGAACTGCTGCTGGACCACCAGCCGCCGCACCCTGAAAACCGGGACCTCACCGAGGCCGCGCGCGCCATCCACGCGGTGGCCACGCGCGACAGCGAGGGCTCGTATGCGATGGTGTACCTGCCGCTGCGCGAACAGAATGTGGAAGTCGATCTGCGGGGACTGCCCGGCCCGGTGCGCGCGTGGTGGTTTGACCCGCGCGTGGGGCGTGCGCATGCCGCCGGGGAGCACCCCAACCGCGCGACGAAATTTACATCGCCGATCGCCGGTCCCGACTGGGTGTTGGTGCTCGACGCCGCCGGTTCGGATTTTCCACCGCCGGGAGGGCCGATGCGCCGGTCCGCCGGCGGCGTGGACGCGCCCGGCGGAGCCGCTACAGATTAAACAGCGCCTCGATTTTCGCCGCGCAAATGAAATCGTTTTGGCTTAGCCCGCCGATCGCGTGCGTGTGGTAGCTCACCTGGCACTTGTTGTAGTACACGCCCAGGTCGGGGTGGTGGTTTTCGCGGTGGCTGATCCACGCCGTCGCGTTCACGAACGCCATCGTCTGGTGGTAGTCCTTGAAGCTGTACGTCTTGGCGATGGCCCCATGCAGCAGCTTCCAGCCGGGGAGCTGTTTCAGCCCGTCCTTGACGGCTTTGGCCGACATCGGCGGCGTCCCGCCTTCGCATGGCGCGCATTTCATCTGCACCCACGCACAGGCCGCGCCGGGTTTGTCGGCTGCGGTGGCCTTGGCGGCGGGCTTGCGGCTGGCGCGGGAGGTCTTTGCAGCGGACATGGGGCGTCTCCAAAGAGGGACCGTGGTGGATGAATCGCTCCCATTATTCCGTGAAGGCCCTGGATGGGAAGACAAGACGGAAGGATGAAGGTTGCGGAAGAGCAACGCGGGGATTGTCGAATGCGCAATCGCTGTACGATAGGACCAAAATTTTGGGCTGCCGTTCGAACGCCGCCGCACCGCCCCGGGGAACCTTGCCATGACCGATCCATTTGCCAACGACTGGAACCGCACGCCGGATGTCCGTCCCCATGAAGGCGACGGCGCCGGTGTGCCGACCCACCGCCCGGTCAACCCCGGCGCCGAAAAGCATCTCGGCGTGTACTACCCGGTGCTCGACCACGGCTTCCTGGCCCTGCGCGACTACATGGGCACCGACCAATCGATCGACATGGCCGCGCGCTGTTCCTACGGTGCGGGCACGCGGCGCGTGAATGAAATCGCCGGCCTCATCGACTACCTCGTGCGAAATCAACACACCTCGCCGATCGAAATGCCCGAAGCCCTCTGGCACGCCCGGATGCCGATTTTCGTGGCCCGCCAGTGGGTGCGCCACCGCATGGCCTCCCTGAACGAATATTCCGGCCGCTACTCGAAGATGCTCGACATCTACTACGTGCCGCAGTCGCGTCGCCTGGGCAAGCAGTCGGAGGACTCCAAACAGGGGACCAGCGCCGAACCCCTCAGCGACGCTCAGAAAACGCGCGCCTTGGAAATTCTGGAACGCGACGCAGCGAAATGCCGCGAGGGCTACAACGAGCTCCTCGACATGGACCTCTCCCGCGAACTGGCGCGGATCGGCCTGGGCGTGAATGTCTACACCGAGTGGTACTGGAAGTCGGACCTGAAAAACACGCTGCACTTCGTCCACCTGCGCAACGACGCCCACGCCCAGTGGGAGATCGCCGCCTACGCGCGGATCATGCAGGCGATCCTGCACGACATGTTCCCGTGCCTGATGAAATCCTACCGTGAGCATCTGGAGGACGGGCTGCGGCTGAGCGCCACCGAGGTGGAGATTCTACGGTTGGGTCTGGCCGGGAAGGTCGAAGACGCGGCGCGCCTGGCCGCGAAAATGTCCGGTCGCCAGTGGCGGACGGAAACCAACCGGAAACTGACGCGCCTGAACGCCGAGCTGGCCGGTCAATTGGACGCCGCCCGAGCGAAACTCGCGGGAAAAAAGAAGAAAACCAAAGACGAATAAGGATTTTTCTATTCCAATCCGTCGCGCTGGCAGGTGCACCCCCCAAGTGGCACGGCCCATTTACCGGGCGTTGACCGGCACCGCTTCTCCGATGAGATCATAATCCAGCGCCTGAACAATTTTCACGTTCAGCCGGTCGCCGGGTTCGAGCGGCAGGTCGGCTGGCAGGTAAACGGTCCCATCCACTTCGGGCCCGTCCAGTTTTGTCCGCGCCAGCCACCACGCCTCCTGCGTTTCCAGTTCCGCCTGACCCGCCACCGGCAGCGTGAAGGCCAACGGCAGCGATTCGGCATGCCCGTGCGACCGGTTCGCCGCCCCGCGCCCCTCCGACATTCCATCGACCAGCACTTCGACCGTTTTCCCCACCAGCGATTGCATCCGCCGCCGGGCGACTTCCAGCTGCGCCGCCATCAGCGCTTCGCGCCGCGCAAGTTTTTCGGCCATCGGCACGTCGTCGGTTTCGCGCGCGGCCGGCGTCCCCGGCTCCACCGAATAGGTAAAGACGCCGACGTGCGTGAACCGGCCCTCGCGCACGAAATCGAGCAGTTCCGGGAACTCCCGATCGGTCTCCCCGGGGTAGCCGACGATAAAGGTGGTGCGGAAGGCGCCCTGCGGCATGCGGCGGGCGACCTCATCGCAAAGCTTCAACTGATCGGCCTGGGTCACCATGCGGCGCATGTCGCGCAGGATGCGGTCGCTGTGGTGCTGCAGCGGCATGTCGATGTAGGGGCAGAACGGCGCGCCGGCCGCCAACAGGTCGATGACCTCCAGGTCCAGCCACCGCGGGTAGGCGTAGAACAGCCGGATCCAGGCGTCGGGCCCGGTGGTGGCAGCGAGGTTTTCCAGCAGCAGCTTCAGTTGCGACGAACGGTCGGGCGTGCGGTCGCGGCCGAAGCCGGTTGAATCCTGCGCGATCAGGTTGTATTCGACGGTGCCCGCCGCGCGCAATTGCCGCGCTTCGACCAGGATCTCCTCGATGGGCCGCGAAGCCAGCTTGCCGCGCATGGAGGGGATCGAACAAAACGCGCAGGGGTTCGAGCACCCCTCGGAAATTTTCAAATAGGCCGAATGCGCCGCGCCGATCCGCAGCCGCGGCTGCGACCAGAAGCGGCTGTAGCCGCGAGCCTCGTTGGAGGCCGGCGCGGGGTTGGATTTGCCCGTCGCGCCGCCGGTTGCCGCCGCCGCCACCGACGGCAGGTCGAACCCGAGCGCCTCGGCCAGCAGCTGCGGGATTCGCGGGTAGTCGTTGAACCCAATCCGCCGGTCGGCGGGGGCAAGGAAAGTTTCAAGTTCCGGCCCGCGCGCGATGCGTTCGACCATGCAGCCGAGCGCCACAACGGTGCGCGCGCGGCCTTTGCGCTTGAGTCGCGCCATTTCGGCCAGCACCGCCTGCGTTTCCTTGCGCGAATCGTCGATGAACCCGCAGGTGTTCACCAGCACCGCATCGGCCTGCCGGAGGTCCTCGGCGATCAGAAATCCAGCCCCGGCCAACTGCCCGAGAATGCGTTCGCTGTCGACGGTATTTTTCGAACACCCCAGGCTGACCAGGCTGACGACCGGCGGATTCTCCGGCGAATATTGCGACGCGGCCGCGGCGGCGGAGCCTGCGGTGGCAGAGGTGGCGTTTCGGTGGCGAGGCTTGGGCATCGGCTGAAGTCTCGGGCGCCGACCATCCGGCGCAGCGGGCCATTGTACCGGATGGCGTCACGCCGGATCGAAAACCAGGAACAGCCCCTGGCGGCCGGTCGAGTGCCCCGCTTTGCGCGCATGGGACTCGGAAAACAGCAAATCCGTGCGCGAGATGGTGCATTCGAGGCTGGAAATCAGATGCGCCGGCGGCATCCCCGCGGCCGTCAGCCGCGCGACCACCAAACCCTGCAAATCGAACAGCACCTTGCGGCTGCCGGCGGGCCGGAACAGCATGTCGGTCCACAGACCGTATTTTTCCTTGCACTGGAGGCGCAGATCGTCGGGGACTTCGAGGCGGTCGGAGCAGGCATGCGGAGCGGCAAAGCCGCGCAGCGCGGCGGGATTGGCGCCGCGCGCCAGAAGCGCTTCGACGGCCAGATCGGGCCCGCCGGCCAGACAGTCGCGCCAGCCGAAATGAAATACCCCGCCCACCCCGGCCACCGGATCGACCAGCGCCAGCATCAGGTCGTCGGCGGCCAGCAGCGCCAGCCCGAAGGAATCGCGCACCCCGCCCGGTTGCTCGGGCGCGAAATCGGCCAGCGCGGCGATCATGCCGTCACAGTTGGGAATGGCTTCCGCGGCGTCGGTCAGACCGCGGCCAAGGTCGGAAGGCTGCACGACGCGGACTTTGCCGTCGCCGTTCTGATCGCACCAGACGGTGTTGGTCGGCGGCAGCCCCAGCGCGACGCAGACTCGGCGCCGGTTCAGAATGCCCCGGCGGCGTTCGTCGCCGACGGCCAGGGAAAGATTCAGCGACGCAAACGGGCCGGTGGAGACGCCGCCCAGGCGGTCGGTCCAGGCAACGCGGAAGCGTTCCAGCCCGGGGTGGGGCGGCCAAAGGCCGATCAGGGTGTACATCGGCGAGTCAAACGCTCCATCGGGCCGAGCGCCGTGCGCGGATCGGCAGAATCGAAAATCAGCGGGCGGCTGCGCGTGTTTCGAGCACGCGGTGCACGATCTGATCGCCGTGGCCGCGCGAATTTTCGATGAACACGTGGCCGCTCACGTTGCCCGCCACGATCGTGCCGGCGACAAACAATCCCGGGACGTTGGTCTCGAGCGTGCCCGGATCGTGGCGCGGCACGTTCGTGCCTTCGGCCAGTTCGACGCCCAAGGAGCGCAAAAAGGCCACCGGCGGATCGTAGCCGATCAGGACGATCACGAAATCGTTGGCGATGGAAAAGCTGGAGCCGTCGGCGCGGCGCAGCGTCACCGCGGCGGGATCGATGCGCGCCACCTGGCTGGCCATGTAGCCGTCAATTTCCTTGCGCGCGATGCGATTTTCGATGTCGGGCTTCAGCCAATATTTCAGGTCCCGCCCGCCGAATTCCGCCCGCCGGTTGGCCAGCGCGACCTGCGCGCCGCCGCGGTACAGCGCCAGCGCCGCCTCGACCGCCGAATTCCGTCCACCCACCACCAGCACACGGCTGCCCACGTAGGGGTGGACTTCGCTGAAGCGGTGGCTGACCTTGGGCAGCTCCTCGCCGGGCACGTTCAGCCGGCGCGGATTTTCGAACCCGCCGCAGGCGACCACCAGGTGCCGGGCGCGCAGCGTTTCGGCCGGGCCGGTCTGCGGTTTCAGCTGCGCCACGAACTCCCCGTTCCGGCGCTCGACCTGCTCCACCCGCGTGTAGCTGCGGATGCGCAGATGCCGGTCGCGCGCAAACCGGGCCAGGTAGGCGATGTACTCCTGCCGAGTCGGTTTGTCCTCGACGATGGTCAGTGGGAAACCGTCGATTTCGAGCAGGTCGCGGGTGGAAAAAAAACGCATGAAGGTCGGGAACTGGGCGATGTGATTGGCGACCGGTCCCTGGTCGCAGGCGAGGTAGTGCAGACCCTCCCGCGCGCAGGCGTTGGCCACCGCCAGGCCGGCCGGGCCCGCGCCGACGATCAGCACGTCGAGCAGATCGGAAGACGGATGGGGCATGAGCAACCTCGTCGGCCGCCGCGCAAACCAAGCGGCGCAGCGGGCTGCACCTGCTATTCTACGCCCGATGCGCCGTCGGCATAAGTGCCACGGGCCGATGGCCCGATGAAAAAAAAACCGGCGCAGCCGCGGTCCGTGACCCGCCGAATTTCCGCGGCCCGCGGAGGGCGACGTAAAACCTTCCATCCGTCGTCGGCCCAGGTGGCACGGGCCGATGGCCGAATGGCGCATTTTTTAGGTAGAAGTCATTTTCCTGGCAGCTTTTGGGGGCTGTCTGACCCACCGTTCTGGGCGTTTCCCAATCCCCCTTGTGCTTCGCCGCACCCTGAGGCGGCTGGCTC
>JBOHNC010000343.1:0-28795 GCA_050730415.1 Planctomycetota bacterium | reverse complement strand
GAGCGTCTCACGGTCGTCAGCGGTAAGAGTAATCGGTGGAGCTTTGCGCATGGGTATCATCCTCTTCAAAAGAGGAGATACCGCAAGTCCCATATATGTTGCATCAAATACGACTAACTACACTAGCGAACGCTGCGCCGGCGGTTGTTGATGTAATCGACCAGCAGGAATTGGCCGAGTTTGCCGAGGCTGGTGTAGTAGGCGCGGCCTTTGTTGATTTTGGTCAGGTCTTCGACGAAGTTCACCAGATAGGGATCGTCGGCGACCATGAAAGTGGTGATGGTGATGTCCTTGCGCCGGCACTGGGCGGCTTCTTCGATGGTGCGGTTGACGATGCGCGGATTCATCCAGCCGGAGTCGATGTAGCGCTTGCCGCCTTCGTCGAGCACCGTCGGTTTGCCGTCGGTGACCATGAAGATCTGGCGGTTGGCCGAGCGGCTCCGCAGCAACACCTTGCGGGCCATTTCGAGCGCGGCTTTGGTGTTGGTGTGGAAGCGGCCCCAGGTCAGGTAGGGGACTTTTTCGAGCGGGATTTCGACGGCGTCGTCGCCGAAAGCGATCACGTGCAGCCGGTCGCGGGGGTACTTGGTTTTGATCAGTTCGACCAAGCCCATCGCGACTTTGCGCGCGGGGGTCATGCGGTCCTCGCCGTAGAGCACCATCGAGTGTGAGCAATCGACCAAGAGCGCGGTGGCGCAGGAGGTGTTCATTTCGTTTTCGTAGACGGCGAAGTCCTCTTCCTGGAGGGTGATCTGTTCTTCGCCGGCGCCGAGCGAACGGTGGACGGCGTTGTTGAGCGTGTCGGTGGGCGAAATGGACCACAGGTCGTCGCCGAATTCGTAGGGGCGGGTGGAGGTCTGGCGTTCGCCGCCGGCGCCGGTCACACGCGAGCGATGTTCGCCGGGGCCGGCCTTGAGCAGGTCGCCGAAGATTTCGTTGAGCGCTTCCTTGCGGAGCGTTTTTTCGCCTTTGGGGGTGAGTTTCATCCGGCCCTGTTCGCCTTCGGTGATCTGGCCGGCTTTCTGCAGCAGGGCTTTGAAAGATTCGAGGTCGAGGCCGTCGCCCCAGAGGCCGTATTTCCGGGCGACTTCGTCGAGCCATTCGAGGGCCTGTTCGGCATTGCCGGCGGTCTTGTTGAGCAGCAGGTTGAACAGGTCGAGGAGCTGCTTGAGGCGCTCCTCCATCTGTTCTTTTTCGAAATCCCAGAGGCCGTATTGAAAGCGCATGGCGTGTTCTCGACATGAAGTTCGACCCCTCCGGGGTCGCCGGTTTCCACCATTCCTCCCCGTGGGTTTCACCCACGGCTTTTAATCGTCTGCGCCCTCCGGGCGCAAGATGAAGAATAAGGCGCGAGCTTCGCTCGCACTCTTTGTGCATGGGACAGCGTCCCATGCCAATGCCTCGGACCTGTCCCTCCTCTGCTTATTTACACATCGCTCGTCAATCGTTCTCTTCGACCTTTCCTTCACTCTTCAGGATTCAAGCTTCAGGATTCAGGAGTTCTTCATCTCCTTCCGCGTTCGCGGGGGGGATTGGGCGGACCTTTGCCAAGGTCCATGCCTTCGAACATGCTGCCGAGCATGTCGCGGTAGGCAATGGCGCCTTCGACGGCGTCCTTGGCCAGCAGGCGCGACTGATGCAGGCCTTCAAGGACGAATTCCATCGCCGCGGGCAGTTCCAGCGCAGCATCTTCCATCGGGACGAACTGGCGCGCGGTTTCTTCGAGGCCTTCCGCTTTGCGCAGGCCGGCCAGCAGTTCGGCCGCCGGCGTGGTGTCGGCGATTTGGAGTTTCAGGCCTTTGGCGAAGGCGCCGATGGTCGCCTTGTAGGGGCCGAATTCCGGTTCGTCTTTTTTGCCGCCGGCCATGGCGTCGGGGCAGAGCCGGTCGAAGACGGCTTTGAGCCCGCGGCCGACCAAATGACGGGCGACATTCTGCGCGCCTTCCTGTTCGCCTTCGTACACCAGTTCGACTTTGCCGGTGACCGAGCTGACCGCGGCTTGAAAATCGACGGGGCGGACGCAGACGACTTTTTCGCCGGCGAGCAGCCCGCGTTTTTCGGCGTTGGAGACGATGTTTTCGAGGAGGGTGATCGGCAGCCGCGCGCTGACACCGGAACTTTGGTCGAGGAACTCGCTTTTGCGCGCCTGGAAGGCGATTTCTTCGACCGCTTCGCGCAGCCACGCCGGAACGTGGACCGTGACTTCGCCAGCGCGGTGGACCCAGGCTTCCTGGCCGGTGATGCGCAGGGCGTCGGCAAGTTTGGTCGGGTAGTGGGTGATGATCTGGCTGGCGATGCGGTCCTTCAAGGGCGTGATGATCGAGCCGCGGTTGGTGTAGTCTTCCGGGTTGGCGGTGTAGACCATCATGATGTCCATTTGCAGACGGACGGGGAAGCCGCGGATTTGAATGTCTTTTTCCTGCATGATGTTGAGCAGGCCGACCTGAATGCGGCCGGCGAGGTCGGGGAGTTCGTTGATGCAGAAGATGCCGCGGTTGGTGCGCGGGATGATGCCGTAGTGAATGACCTCTTCGTTGGCGTAGTCGAGCCGCTTGTTGGCGGCTTTGATCGGGTCGATGTCGCCGATCAGGTCGGCGATGGTGACGTCGGGGGTGGCGAGTTTCTCGCGGTAGCGGTCTTCGCGGGCGAGCCAGGCGACTTCGGCATCGTCGCCGGCGGCGGCGAGGTGGGCGTGGGCGCCGGCGGAGATCGGCGCGAGCGGGTCTTCGTTCAGGGGGAACCCGGCGAGAACCGGCACCACGGGATCGAGGAAATCGACGAGCTGGCGGGCGATGCGCGTTTTGGCCTGACCGCGCAGGCCGAGAAAGATGATGTCGTGTTTGGAAAGGACGGCGTTGACGATCTGCGGGGTGACGGTTTTTTCGTAGCCGATGATGCCTTCGAAGAGGGCTTTGCCGGACTTCAGGGCTTCGATCATGTTGGCGCGCAGTTCGTCGCGGACCGAGCGGGGGCGGTAGCCGGTTGCGCGCAGTTCGCCTACTTTGGTCGGCAGCTTTTTGGCCATGCTTGTGTCCACCTGTCCACCTGGAGTTGCTCGACAGAATCCCCGCGACGCCAGCGAGAATTATACCGCAGCATTAGACGGACGAATGCGGGAGTTCATTCCCTGGCGCTTGAAAGCAGGGATTGGAAAGACGAGCGGAAGAATTTGGAGGTGGGGTCGGTGAATCGTGCGTGGAATCGGGCCAAGGAGAAATCCAGGCAGCCGTGCTGGAGCGCGACGCTCCCTGCGGGGGAGTGTGCCACTACAATGGTGTGCCTGGGTCGAAAAGACGGAAATGGAGTTTCATCGCATGCATTATCTGGTCACCGGCGGAGCGGGGTTCATCGGCGGGCATCTGTGCCGGCGGCTGGTCGAGGACGGGCACCGCGTCACGATCCTGGACAACCTGTCGACCGGGCGGTTCACCAATGTGAAGGAACTGGAAAAGCGGCCGGAGGTGAAAATTCTGGTCGAGTCGGTGCAAAACGAAGCGATCGTGCGCGAGGCGGTGCGCGGAGTGGACAAGGTGTTTCATCTGGCTTCGTCGGTTGGCGTGCAGCTCATCATGGACGAGCCGATCCAGGCGATCGAAAACATGATCAACGGCACGCAGACGGTGCTCAAGGCCGCCGCGGTGTATCGCAAGCCGATTCTATTGACCAGTTCGTCGGAGGTGTACGGGAAATCGGAGGCGGTGCCGTTCCGCGAGGACGGCGACCGCGAATATGGGCCAACCAGCAACCACCGCTGGGCCTACGCCAACGCCAAAGCCATCGACGAATTTTTGTGTCTGGCGCACCACAAGAAACACGGGCTGCCGGTGTATGTGGTGCGGCTGTTTAACACGGTGGGGCCGGGGCAGACCGGGCAGTACGGGATGGTGATTCCGCGGTTCGTCACGATGGCGCTGGCGGGGGATGCGATTCCGGTCTATGGGGACGGGTCGCAGACGCGGTGTTTTTGTCATGTTCAAGACGTGATCGAGGCGCTGGAAAAGCTGGTGAACTGCGAGGCGGCGGTGGGGGAAGTGGTAAATGTGGGCAGCACCGAAGAGGTGACGATGCTGGAACTGGCCAAGCGGGTGAAGGCGCGGGCGAAGAGCAAATCGGCGGTGAAGAAGATTCCGTATGCGCAGGCGTTCGGCGCGGGGTTCGAAGACATGCAGCGGCGGGTGCCGGCGATCGAAAAGGTGAAGAAGCTGATCGGGTGGGCGCCGAAGAGCGATCTGAACAAGATTTTGGACGATATCATTGCGGAGCGGCGGAAGAAATAGCGCCGTGGGAGCGCCGTATCATGGGCCGATTCATCTTTAGATGCCTGATTCTCGCCGCCTGCGGCTTGATGGCCGGCTGTTACAAGCCGGAGGTCGGATTCAATCCGGTGCCGTCGACAGTTCGGGTTGGCGGGCCGACAGGGGTGGGGCTGCCCGGCTTGGGTGATTCGGTGACGCTGGAACGGGCCGCAGGCGAGTGGACGACTGCGCAGGTGGCTCTGGACCTTTGGTTGCCGCCGGTTCCGCCGGGAGAGTCGCCTTCTACGGATGTCATCACCGGCAGGATTCTCCTGCGCTGGCAACGCCCCGACGGAACGTACGCGGCCGCCGGCGCAGCTGGGTCCGGCGAGATCCCGCGGCTCTACCAAGTCCTGCCGGTGAACTACCGCGGCCCGGCCTTCGACCGTCTGTTCCACGTGCCCTCGGGCGATGAAGGGTCCATCCCCGACGCGTGCGTGCCCATCGAAGCGAAGCCCGGCGCAAAAGAGGCTGAACTGCCGCTGCCGAACGCGACACCGGAGGGCGCCGCAAGCGTCACGCTGCTGGCGGAATTCCCACCGGGCGACGGCGACGAGACTTGGGTGCTGTCAGTGGAATACGGCGCCGGCGAGTACTCTTTCACCGTGCACTTGAAGACCTATCCGGTGAGATTGCCGACGCGATTTGACTTCATGACGGCAACCACGTGGGACTGGCAGATCGAGAAGTACCTCGGGCGGGAATTGACGGCGGAAGAACGGGCGACATTCATCGATTTTTTTCTCGACTACCATTTCACGCCGGCGGCATTTTTCGGGCAGGGACCGGGATTTTCGGCGGAGGAAATCAAGCATATCGTCGCGCGCGGGGGGACGATGTTTCAAGTGTTTCACATTGGCGGCGGCGGCAAGCGGGTGCTCAGCACTGCGCAGAAGAAAAAGCTGAAGCCGCAACTGAAGGCCTGGCGGGAGACGATGAACGCCGCCGGCGCCGGAAACATGTGCTACGCGCTGGTCGCCGACGAACCGGCGGCGGATGCCGACGCGGACATTCGCGCCAACGCGACGTGGTTGAAGTCAGTCTGGCCCGAACTGCACATCTGGGTCGGCACGCGGCCGCGGAAGGATTTGATGGATGGGGTCGATGCGTGGGACTGCATCACGGCGGCTTCGACCGACTATTACAAACCGCACGAGCACACTGCTGAAGCCTACGCGCTGGCGCGCGCGGCGCCGAACCGTCCGCAGTATTGGTGGTTTTGGTCGGTCGAACCCTACCCGCCGCACCTGAACTGCTTGATCGAGGATCCGCTGATCGACTGCCGGGCGATCGGGTGGAAGTCGTTTGTGCAAGGAGTTGACGGGTTCGAATATTTCTGGGCGACGGATTGGGCGGCGAACAGGGACCTTGCGACGATCCCCTACCCCGCGAAGGCCTGGCGCTGGAACCTTGGATTGTCCGGCGCGGGGCAACTTTGTTATCCCATCAATCGGGACGGAAAACTGGAACCGATTCCATCGCTCAGGCTGGTGAACTTGCGGGCCGGTTTCCAGGACTGGGAGCTGTTCCGCATGGTGGGAGCGGGGTTGAAAGCGCGATTCCCCCACCCTGACTTGCAGGACTCGGCGACGCTGGAAGCGATGCACCACGCCGCGCTGGAAATGCTGCAGGCGCGGGCGGAGAAGTAACGCCCAGCCTACCACTCGTCGGCGGGATCGATGGCCGCATTCAGGTCGGCGGCGGGCATTCGAGCCAATTCGTCGGCAAGGGTCAGCGCCGCTTCGAAGTGTGCGGTCAACTGGATCGGCGGCACCTGTTCGAAAGTTTTCCCGGCCTTCAGCGCTGCGAGGCCCTGGCGCAGAACCCTGGCGGGCCAAAGCCGCGTCACGCGGGGTGCCTGCACGCGGGCCCGTTGCAGCGTCACGGCCAGTTCTGCATCGCTGGGATTCAGCGGAGCCAGCCCGCGGAGTATTGCACGCAGCAGGTCAAGTTTGATGGGCGCTCGCCGCCATCGGCGCCAGCAGAACCAACCGATCGGCGCGTCGCCGACAAACAACACCGCGGCGACGATCAGGCATGGGTTCATCGGACCGCTGCCGGTCAATGCGACCGTTGCCAGAACCAGCGGTGCGAGAATGCCGCTGAGGCAGAACAGCCAAACCAAGAAGGCCCAGCCGGATTCGTTGATCCCGCGAGCCACTGCGTCATGACGGAGAAACGGCTCCGCCAATAGTTCCCCGCGCACGCTCGGATCCAGTTTTTGCGGATCGCGGCGCAGTTGCCGTTCGTTCAGGAAGCGCTCGCGCATCGTGGCACCCAAGGCAGGATTGGTGCGGCGGATCAGTTCCAGGCCGCTGGCGGGCGCTTCGTCGAGCAGGCGGGGGAAGCGTTTGGAATCTGCTGCTTGTATGTCACCGCAGACTGTGCAAACCGCACGGTGACCGTGTACGTGAGGACGATCGGTGGACATGCCGTACAGCTGTCCCTGCGAGGCGACCTCCTGAATGCGCAGAGTTTGGATATCGTGGCAGGTCGCGCAGAACCCGGCGGCGAATCCCAGGGTTTTGTATAGGCGCCGGCGACCGTAGGTGACGAGAAAAAACACGGTGGGGACTCCTGATGGGAACCGGTAAGATTGACCGAGGCACGGGGATCCGGTCGAGGCTGTCGCATCTTGATGCGGAGGGCTCCATTTATAGGGTCCACCCCTCGTTGTGCCACGTCAAAACAAGTTTACGGGAGCGGCCGGAGCTACTTTATGAAGCACGCGGACGCGCTCAGGAGTCGGCAGGATGTAGGCGCTCCCGGCCAGGAAGGCGATGGTTTTATTGTTGCCCCCGCGCTCACCAGCCCGCGCCACCCAGAAAGGCGGCGGGCGGGCGAGGGGAATGGATAGCCCCCGGAGCCGAATGCGCGGATCACCGCCGAAGACGACGAGGCGGGGGATGGGCGGCCGGCGGTTTGGGATGAGGCGAAGTGGCGGGCTTGAATCGGGACCGGCGGGGCGGGCGGAAACTTCTACAATGGGGTGCAGCCTGACAGGTCGATTTTGTTCCTGACGAGCACTTCCATGGCCAACGACGACAGCTTGATCGAAGATTGGAAGCCGGCGGCGGATGGGCTTGCGCCGGAGGCGGCCGCTGGTGGCTCGGACGCCGGCGCAAAGGCTGCGGAGGCAAACCAGGCGGGCGCAAATGTTCCACCCGCCAGCGATGGAAGCGCCAGCGAAGCCGCTGCCGCGACAGCGTGGTCTCCGCGTGTGCTGGGCGGCGGCAAACCTTTCCCGCCGCGCGCGATCCCCATTAAGGCAGGCTGGTTTAATTCCGATCACGGCGGCGAGCGTTTCCTGAGTTCCTCCGAATCCACGCGCCAGGGGTTTGCGCGGCTGGGCGCGGCGGCCGCGATTCTGGGCGTCGGCGTGCTATATGGACTGTGGCTCTTCGATTTAGCCTCTATGGGTGGACCGAACGGGTCCGACGGCCTTTTTGTGATGCTGGTGATCGGCATTTTGTTTTCGTTGTACGCATTGCGCTGCCGAAGTGTGACGCTGCGGATGCTGGCGGCCGGCACGGCCGCGGCGCTGGCGTTGGGGGCAGTCGGCGGTTTCGCATGGCATCTGTGCGAGACCGCTTTCTTCGACAATCGGTACACGCAGAGTTACTTGCAGGAGGTGCTGGAATACGGTGGACTGCTGGTGGCGGCTACGGCCTGCCTGCTGGCGGCGATCCGTGCGGTGCGGTTTGAGGTCCTGGTGTTACATCGTCGCGCCGACGCCGCCGACGCGGCCGCCGAACAGATTGTCAGCGGGTGGGACACTTCGGCGCCCAGCATGACAGCCGGGGCGAGCGGGACCAGCGGGGCGGGCGGGGCGAGCGGGGCGGGCGGGGGGAATGAAGTGGCGGCGGCGAGCGCAACCGGTGGAACGGTGCGTGCTCGGCCGGGCGGCATGCAGGGCGGGGCGGAGCGGGATTTCAGCACGCCGCCGCGACGGCGCGACCCGCATGAACGGGCCAACCGGCGGAATCGCGGGCAGCGGCTATTGGTCAGAATCCTAACGGTCATCCCGCTGGCATTTTTGGGCGGCGTTGCCGGACTCGTCGCGATTATCTCCGGGATCGACAGGCACATCAGGCCGGATTCTTTGATGGACCCCATCCTGCCGGCGTTCATCGTGGGCGCGACGTTTGGAACCGCAATCTATGGCCTGAACAGTCGGTATTGGACGGCGCGATTTCTGAGCATCTCCGTGAGCGCCGTGGTTTCCGCGCTGCTTGCGGCGATTTACGGATTTATGAGCGTGATTACGCTGCTGTTCGCATCGGGCCCCTACTCCGGCCAGTGGATATTCGCAGTCATCGCCGTCGTGATCGGATCCATCGCCGGGGCGTGCGCGCTGGGCGCGGTGCGGCTGTGTGCGCTGGAGATTCAGAAACTTGGGGCGCCGACCGTGCGGCGCGAAAAACGGGACGAGGAGATTGCGGTGGAATCGGGGAGTTGGGATGAAGCGCGGCCGGGGGCTTGAGCGCCGATTGCGCCGTCGACCTGCCCGCGCTCACGCTGAAAGGGAATTGAATGGCAATGCTGACCGACGAAACGCCCTGGCAGGAGTCGCCGCCGCCCGATCCGGAAGGGACGGACACGCACCACCGTTCGGCCGCTACCGATGGCAAGGGAACGGATCCGAGTGCCGCGGCGGCGGTGGAATTGGAACGGGAAACGCGGGCAAAAATCGCGGCTGCCGCGCCACCGGCGGCGGTCTGGCGGCGGTGGCGCAACGTGTATCGGACGGCCGTGGTTCCGCTGCTACTGGCCGGCGGCTTGAGGTTCACGTGGGAATTGTTGCAGACGGACCGGTCATTGTCGAGCGACACGATCATCGAGACGACCGTCATGGCAGCGACGGGCATTGCGCTGACGACGCTGGCGGCGGGGCTGTTCAGTCCGCGCGACTGGCACCGCATGCTGAGCGCCGGCGCCGCGGCGGGCTTGGGGGTCGTGTTGACCCTGGTATTGCTGGCACAGGGAGTGATGGACATTGTTCTGCCTCACACCGCCTTTTGGTATGGGCCCACCAACTGGTCGGAGGTGGCCGGGTGCGGAATCGAGGCGCTGGCCGCCGCCGTCGCCGCTTTCGCCGCGGCGCGGCTGTGCCGGATGGAGGCGCGGCGCATTCTCGACCTGACCGCGCCGACTCAAACGCTGACGCCGGATGAATGGGGCGCGCGTCCGCCGCCCATTCCCGCCGCACGGCGCCGCAAAATGCTGCACGCCATCGTCACGCACCGTATGTTGGCGATGATCCCCGCGGTCCTGATTGCGGTTGTTCTGACGATCAACACGTATTCCAGTTGGCAGTACGGATTTTTTTCGTGGGCGCGGATCATCGGGCCCGCGTTTGCCGGGTTGGGGCTGCTAATGCTATTCTGGGGCCTGTTCACGAGATATCACGCTTGGCGATTCACGGCGGGCGGCTTGTGCTTGATCCTGAACCTGGGCGTGACGGTGCTGGTAATCGCTGCGACCGCACACGCGTTGGCGTTGCTGAGTGATTCACGTTGGGGGCTCAGCCGGCATCTGGTGAAACTGGGGTTGTGCGTTTTTCTATCGATTGCCGCAGCCGGGTGCTTGTATGGTGCAGTGCGTTTGGCATGGCTGGAAACGCTGCTCTTGCCGACGCGGTTCAAAGCGCCCAAACAGATCGAGGAAGAGGAGGCCGCCTGGGCCGCCAACTGGGATCAGGCCAAGCCGGACGAGCCGCCGCGCTCGGGCTAGCAGGCTGTGAGATTGTGCGGCCGGGGGCGCAGTGAATCGGTGCAGCGCTGTGCTTGCGAGCGACCTATAATGGCCGGCGGTATGCGGGGAAACTGAGCCGATGGACTCACGGGACGCCGATGACTGGGCGAAGGATGCGGATGCTGCTCGGCGCGGCGCGGAGGACGGTTGGAGCCGGCCGGCCGCGGCGGGCGAGTCGGCGGCACCGTCCTCGACGCACCCCTCGCCCATCCCGTTGCCCGACGAGGCGCCGGCCGATGCGCCGGTGTTCGACCGGGCGGAGCTGGTGCTGGAAGCCGGCGCGGAGCGCTACAGCCGCGGGTGGCACCGGATTCAACGGCTGGCGGCGATGGCCGCGGCGGTTGGCTGGACCGGGTGGATCATTGCGCAGACGATCCAGTCGATGGGCAGGCATGACCCGCCCTGGGTTTACAGCTTGATTGGCCTGTTGGTCCTCTCGGTTGGATCGCTGCTGTACGGATTGATTTCCAGGTCGCGCACGCTGCGAATCCTGGCGGCGGGGATCATCGGCACGGGCGCGGTGGCCGGCGCATTTAATGCCCTGTGCCAGATCGATATCATCATTCGGTTTGGAGGCTATATGGGGCTCTCTCCCAACGAAGAACTGTGGTGGGGCCTGGCGGCGCTCGGTTCGCTGATCGCGGCGGTGCTGGCGGCGGGGCTGACGCGCAGCGAGATCAGCGTGGTGTGGCGAGCGGCACGCGCACAGCGCAAACCGGCGGCGGCTTCGTGGGATGAAGTCGCGCAGGTGGAAGAGCGGCGCAAGATTCCGCTGGTGGGCAAGGGGCAGAATCTGTACCGCATTCTGGCGGTGATTCCGATTGTCGTCACCTTCGCATTCGGCACGGCCGGGCTGGTGGCGATGGCAATTTTCAGCGGCCGCATGGGAGCCGACGGACTGGGGCTGCTGGCGATTTGCTTTGGAATTTTGGCGTTCTACACGCACGGGATGTACTCGCCGGTGTGGCTGACGCGGTTTCTGAGCATCGCCGCAAGCGGCGCGCTGGCGTGGAGCTTCGTAATCTGGATGCTCAGTGCTGAAGTTCTGGTTATGACCGACCACGATCAGCCGCCGGTGGGCGCCCTGATCATGTTGCCAGTGGTCGCGATTTTGGCCGGGGCCTGTCTGTGGGGCACCTGGAAATATGCTCATGGAGAACTGGATCGGCTGGCCGACAAGGCGCGCGCGCGGGCGCAGCCAAAGGAAGAGGATTTGCACGACGATTTGGACGGGGGACGATGGGATCAGGCGCGGCCGGGGAAATAGCGGGTGCGTCTGGATTGAATTCAGGGTGCGGCGAGAAGACAAAACCAAAAGCCGGTGTGAACACCTGTGCATTGCCCACATCTTTCGCGAATGCCCCGAGCGCGCCGGCATCCTGCCGGCTCTGCGTCTTCGCGCCAACCGCGCGACCGCAGCAGGGCCAGGGGTTGCCGGAGGTGTTCCGCAGGCTACCCCTGGAAGCGGTCGCCAGACCGCTCGCGCGGGTCGAGACGATGTCGCGCAGCCAATGTTCTTCCGCGCGGAACATCGCAGGCAACGCGTTGAAATGCATTCGCTTCGTTGACCGCCGGGTACGGTTCCGCGCGATAGCAGGTCGGGTTCACAGTTCTGCTTCGGATCGCTCGGGAGTGCTGCTGCGCACCGCTTTCCCAGCAGACGGCTTCCGCGCTGCGCGCTCCAACCGTCTACCGGGCTATGATTCTACCGCGCCTCCGGCGCTGAAAACATCCCGCGGGCGGCGGCCTTGTGACGTGGCTTCAAGAACGGGGTGAAAGCCAGGGCTGGAAGACAAAAAAGCGCCCCAAAAAGATGTGGGTAATGCACAGGTCGCAGACCGGCGCGCCCAGGGAATGCGCTTGGCGCGGGTCGCGGCGGTAGCACATCGTTCCGGCGGCAGTGGGCCATGGTTCATTTTGCGGAATTTGGTTGCGCGGGGTTGGTTGCGCGAGGTTCGTCGGTCGGAGGCGGGCTACAATGTGAAGCATTCCACACGATCGTTTTTTAAATCGGGAGAGAGCAGCCATGACTACCACGAAAAAGAAACCGGCGCCGTCCAAGGCCGCAGGCAGCGGATCGAACACAGGCGCGGCCGCGGCGCGGGCCGGCGACGCGCATTTGCTGATCGGCGGCCAATGGGTGGCCGGCGACGGCGCGGTCAGCCGCAAGATCATGAATCCGGCCGACACGCGGGAGCTGGTCGCGGAGGTGCGGGAGGCGTCGTTCGAGCAGGTCGATGCCGCCTGCCTGGCGGCGCAGCAGGCCTTCGCCACGTGGCGGCTGACGCCGCCGCCGGCGCGGGCCGAAGTGCTATTCAAATTTCGGCAGCTATTGAGCGAGCACTTCGACGAACTGGCGCAGTTGGTGGTGCGGGAGAATGGCAAGCTGCTGAGCGAAGCGAAGGGCTCGGTGCGACGCGGCTTCGATGCGGTCGAATTCGCCTGCGGGATTCCGACGCAGATGATGGGCAAGTCGCTGCCCGATGTTTCGCGCAATGTGGACAGCTACGATGTGCTGGAACCGGTCGGGGTGTGCGTCGGGATTCCGCCGTTCAATTTTCCGGCCATGATTCCGATGTGGATGATGCCGATCGCAGTGGCTTGCGGCAATGCATTTATTTTGAAGCCGAGCGAAAAAGCGCCGCTGACGGGAACGCGGCTGGTGGAACTGTTCGCCGCGGCCGGGCTGCCGGCGGGCGTGGTCAGCGTGATCCAGGGCGGGCGGGAGGTCAGCGAACGGCTGATCGCGAACGCGGCGGTGGCGGCGATTTCCTTCGTGGGATCGTCGGCGGTGGCGGAATCGATCTACCGCAACGCGGCCAACGCGGGCAAGCGCGTACAGGCGTTGGGCGGCGCGAAAAACCATTTGCTGGTGATGGAAGACGCCGACCTCGAACGCAGCCTGCCGGCGCTGATCGGATCGTGCTTCGGCTGCGCCGGGCAGCGCTGCCTGGCCGGGAGCGTCGTGGTGGCGGTGGGCGACAAACAGCGTCAGGACGCGGTGGTGAATGCGTTCGTGCGGGAGGCGAAAGCCTTGAAGCTGGGCGCGGGCGACGACGAATCGGCGACGCTGTGCCCGGTGAACAGCCTGGAGCAGAAACAGCGCATCCTGGGCTGGATCGACCGCGGGGTGAAGGAAGGGGCGACTTTGGCGCTGGACGGCCGCCCGCATTCCAGCGTGGCGGCGCTGCCGCATGGGGCGTTTGTCGGCGCGACAGTTTTCGACGGGGTGACGCCGGAAATGGCGATCGCGCAGGAGGAAATCTTCGGGCCGGTGGTGGCGATCCTTCGCGCGAAGGATTTGGACGAGGCCATCACGCTGACCAATCGCAGCCGCTACGGGAACAGCGCGTCGATTTTCACGCAGTCGGGCGCGGCGGCGCGGGCGTTCCGGGCGCGGATTCAATGCGGGATGCTGGGTGTGAATTTGGGCGTGCCAGCGCCGATGGCCTTTTTCAGTTTCGGCGGATGGAAGAAATCGCTGTTTGGCGATCTGCACGCGCACGGGCCGGATGCGGTGGCGTTCTACACGCGCAAGAAGGTCGTGACGGAACGATGGTTCGGCGCGGAGCCGCCCAAGGAAGGCTGGGTGTAAACGGAAAACCACACGTTTGCTTGAGAACGAAAGAATGCGCGCGGCGCGCAAGAGTTTAAAGGCGCCGGCCATTTTGGCCACGGGCCATAGGCCCGTGCCACTTGGGTGGATGGCATTTCATCTGAGGATTGGTCTGCGACAGACCGGTTGGCGCTGGCGCGCGCGAGAAAAAACCGGTGGGCAAGATGCCCACCTCACCAAGCCGGCTGGATGCCGGCGCCACAACACAAAGACACACAACGCAAAGAAAAAAGAGGCCGGCTACAGTCGGCGCAGTTCCGCGACGAAGGCGCCGTCGTGGAGGCCGGGGGTGGGCAGGATGGTGCGCTGCGATTTTCCGGTGAACTCCGGATGGGCGGCTAAAAACGCGGCGACTTGATCTTCGTTTTCGCCGCGCGCTACCGTGCAGGTGGTGTAGATCAGTCGGCCGCCGGGTTTGACGGCTCGCGCGGCGCTGGTCAGCAATTCCCGCTGCAAACCGATCAGGCGTTCGGAACCCAATTCGTCCAGCCGCCAGCGGGCTTCCCAGCGGCGTTGCAGCACGCCGAGGTTGCTGCACGGGGCGTCCACGAGCACTGCGTCGAACTGCGCCTGCCAGGCGGCGGGAATCTGGCGACCGTCGAGCGCGAGCAGGCGCAGGTCGAGACCGGGCGTCGCGCCGGGAGCGCTGCCGGCGGGCGCCTGAGCCAGGGCCGTCGCTTGCGCGGGATCGTCCACCACTCGGCCGCTCAGGCGGCAGCGTTTCGCCGCGTCGACGATGGACAGGAGACGTTCGGGATCGGCATCGCAGGCAACCAGGAGCGCCGGCCGCGGTTTGCGGTTCCGGCCGGTTTCGCCGCTGCCACCGCCAGTGGAGACGCCGTCGGTCGCTGCCAGCGCGCGGCCGGCTAGAATGCCGGCGATCTGTACGGTCTTTCCGCCGGGGGCGGCGCACAGGTCGAGAATACGCTCGCCGGGGCGGGGGTCGAGCACCCGGGCGGCTTCGCCGGCGGCGCGATCCTGCACCACGTACAGGCCGGCTTCCAAGCCGGGCAGGTCGCCCGGGTGGGTGCCCGCTGGCAGCGCGTAGAAATCGTCCAGCGCGGTCGGCAGGTGCCACTCGCCGGACTGCACTTCGCTGGAGACCGGCGCGGCGGGCGGCGGGCTGGGGAGTGCGGGCGGAGTGAAGCCGGTTGCGGCGGTGACATTGGTGGTGGTGGCGGCGGCAGCGGTGGCGGCGGCGGCAGCGGTGGCGGTGGCGAGCCACACATCGAAGCGGCGCAGCCCGGCGGCGCCGGCGAAAATCTGTTCTTCGGCCAGCGGCGGCTGACCGGGTCGCAAGAGGGCGACCGGATTGAGTCGCACCGTCAGCGCCGGCAAGGTGTCCGCAGCCAGCAGCGTCTGCGCCAGGCGCGCTGTCGGCGCCGCTGCCTGTAAGGAATCCACGGCTGCGCGCGGCAGGCCGTAGGCGCCGGCCAGGTGACCGACGGGATCGGCCGCGAAGTCTGGCAGGAAGTCGCCCTTCAATTCGGTCCAGTCCTGGCGCAGTGCACCGGCGGCATCGAGCTGCGCCCGCGCCAGAAACCGCCGCCGCGAATGGCCGCCGTCGTCGGGCAGCCCGCGTGCGACCACCGATTCGCTCATGCGTCGCATCAACGCATTCACCAGCCCTTTGAAGGCGGCGCTGCTCACGCCGCGCGAGGCTTCGACCGCTTCGTTCACGATGGCATGGACCGGGACGCGATCGAGCGCCGCCAACTGGTAGCCGCCCTGGCGCAATATCGTGCGGATGGTCGGATGCAGTTTCTCCGGCGGGCTGGTCAGGAAGCGATTGATCCAGGCGTCGAGCGATGGGCGGCAGCGCAGCGAGCCGGCGGTGATTTCGCGGGCCAGGGCAAGGTCCTGCGGAGAAACGCGGCGCTTGGCGGCGTTGGCGTCGAGCACTTCGGCGGCGAAACCTTCGCCGCGGTCGGAGGCCAGTTCGGCTTCCAGCGCCAGGCGGCGGGCGGGGCTGAGTTCGCGGGGTGCTTCAGCGGCCACGGACGGCGACGATGGTTTCCGGCTACTGCGGCCGGGTGAGCGGGAAGGTGGGGGCTGCGTCACGGTCCGTACACTCCGGCGCTACAACACGAATTTCGTTCGAGCCGCCGGAAAACGGGATGCGGACCGCGGCTCCACCGCGGCTTTTTCTCCACGGGCCATAGGCCCGTGCCACCTAGGCCAACGGCGGTTGGAACGGCGATTCGCGAAGGTCGCGCTGTCGAGCCAGGAGGAGGGCACTCCGGAACCAACGCGGGCTCGGCCGGATCGGCAGTGAAGGCCCGGCAATCGGTGTGGGCGGAGCGAAGGGCTGCGATCATGATGTGGCGCGCTGACCCGGCGGGCGGTGGCCGGCGGGCGGCGGGTTCGTCGGCGGGACGAAGGCCGGCGCGTCGTCCGGCAGCCCGGCGGCGGTGAAAATCGGCCGCGCCTGATCGACGGAGGTCAGCGTTTTCATGCCCGCCTCGAAGGCCAGCCGGCGGTCCGGTTCGATGACGGCGGCCGCGTAGGCTACTCCGTGGCGGCGGAACATCAGTGCCGCGCGCGGCGGGCCGTAGTGTTCGGCCATGCCGAGAAGGTGCCGCCAGGCGATGGTCAGTTTCTGGGCCGGCGTGAAATAGGCGGGTGTGAAACCGGTGCCATCAACAAGGTCGATCAGCGACTGCGTTTCGGCGATGGCCCACGGCCGGCCGATGGCACCGCGCCCAAACTGCACCGCCGCCGCGCCAGTGGTGCGCAGCAATTGAACCGCGATCTGGGGCGAAAGCACGTCGCCGCCGACAGCCACCGGCACGCGCACCGCTTGGACCACCTGGGTGGCGATGGTCGGGTCGGCGCTGCCGCCGTACCCCTGCGAAACGAAGCGCGGATGGATCGCAATCCCGGCCACACCGCCGGCTTCGGCTGCTCGCGCAATTTCCGGAGCGGTCACCTGCAAAGGTTTGGGGCCCGAGCGCATTTTCACGGTCACCGGCAGCCCGGAAGCCTCGCGGGCCGCGCGCACCAGGCGTTCCACCAAGGTGGGGTCGGTCAGGAGCGCGCCGCCGCAACCTTCGAAGACAATGCGACGAACCGAACAGCCCAGGTTCAGATCGATGAAATCAAAGCCGCGC
This sequence comes from Planctomycetota bacterium, assembly GCA_050730415.1. Lineage (GTDB taxonomy): Bacteria > Planctomycetota > SZUA-567 > H5-PLA8 > JBOHNC01 > JBOHNC01. Next base: position 12,020 of record JBOHNC010000343.1, on the reverse strand, counting down.
GCCGCAAGGCGTTCAGCCGCCTGCCGGATTTCGTCCTCGTCGGCGCCCACGATTTGCGCGCCCACGGGGCGTTCGGCCGGGGTGAAAAACAACGTGCGCTCGGTGTCCTCGTTGGGTTCCACCACGTAGCGCGCCTTGGACATTTCGGTCACGGCGCAGCCGGCGCCGAGTTCCCGGCAGAGGCGGCGGAAGGGCGCGCAGGTGATTTCGGCCATCGGTGCGAGCAGCACGCGCGCAACCCACGGCGCGCCGGCCAGCCGCGCGGCATCCACCGGCCGCGGACGCAGCATGGGCGGGCGGGGCTCCGCAAGCTTGGCGGCGGCGAGGGCAGGGTCGGTGGTGGTGAGGGGCGAAACGGACATCGGAGAAAAGTTCCTGCAGGCGCCGCCTAGGTGGCGACCAGAGCGGACAGATCGGCGTTGGTGAAGATGTTGTTGGTGTCTTCGCACTCGTCGAGCAGTTCGATCAATTTTTCGGTTTTTTCGGCGTCTTCCTTGGAGAGCGCGACCTGGTCGTCGGTGATCCAGGAAAGTTCGGAGACTTCGGACTGGATGCCTTTTTTCTGGAGGGCTTCGTCGACGGCCTGGAAACGATCGACCGGGCAGATCACCTCCATTTTGCCGCCGCCGAGGTTCTCCAGATTTTCCGCGCCGGCTTCGACCACTGCTTCGAAAATGGTGTCCTCGGTGTTGGCGCCGGCTTCAAACACGAACAGGCCGACGCGCCGGAACATGTAGGCGACGCAGCCGGAAGTGCCGAGCTTGCCATTGTTGCGGTCCATGATGTTGCGGATCAGCGGCGCGGTGCGGTGCGGGTTGTCGGTGAGGCATTCGACCATGATCGCCGAGCCGCCGGGCGCATAGCCTTCGTAGATGATCGTTTCGAGCTGGGCCTGGCCTTCGAGCAACCCGCCGCCTTTCTTGATGGCGTGCTCGATTTTGTCCTTGGGCATCGAAATGGCCTTGGCCTTTTCGACGATGTGGCGCAGGGTGAAATTGCTGCCGGTGTCGGGATTCGAACGCGCCGCGACCATGATCAGCTTCGACATTTTGGCAAATGCCTGCGCCCGTTTGGCGTCCTGCTTGCCCTTGCGCACCGCCACGTTGGAGGCGTGGGAATGTCCTGCCATGCAACCTGCTCCTGCCTGCTTCAGCCCGGATGCCGCTTCGTTCCGCTTCAGAGCGAATTCAGACCGGCACCTGATTTTAGCTGCGAACGGCGCGAAGCCAACCGGGAACCGTTGCGGGCGGGGCGGCGCGATTCAGCGGCTCCGGAGGACCGACCTTCCGTTCTGGTGGGAAAAGCTGGCAGGGCCCTTTTAGCCCCCCTCGGCCCCGCTCATCGCCCCCACCCTCGGCCCCCTTCAGCCTCCTGCACCACTCTGGGGGCTCGCATTGCACCGAAGCGGCGGGATAATGGAGGTCAGGCGGCGCCGGGCCGAGCCGCCAACGGCGAGAACTGCAATGACCGCTCCCAACCCGAGTTCCGCGCGCCGCGCAGTGCGACCGGCCGCCGCGCGGGACGAAGCCCCGCAAGCAGAATACGTTCCGCACGGCCTGCATGCCTACCTGGTGCATCCGGATCATGTGCTGTTGGCGATGGCCGTGACCCTGCTGGGGTTGCTGGTGAACCGCCCCATGGCGCTGTTCGATGGCCTGGCCGCAGTGGTGGTCGGCTGCGTGGCGCTCAGTTGGGTCGATGACTTCAATGCGCAGGTCCAGTTTGGCCGCGCCTGGAATCGCTATCGTGCCGCGGTGAATGCCTGGGTGCCGCGCTGGAAACCATGGCACCCGGCGGGAGCAACCGCAGTCTCCCCACCCGCTGCACCGGCTGCCCCCACCAACCAAGACTCCATGGAGCCGGGCAGGGCTGTTCCGGCAGACGGAACCGTGCTGGCGGCGCCCGACCTGGCGCCTGCGGCCGGGACGCACGGCATTCCCGCTGCCCGGGTGTACTTCGCGGCCACCTGCCTGACCTGCAACGCGGTGGCACGGTGGGTGCGCGCGCGGCATCCGGTGGGGCTGGAAATTCACGCGGCCGAAGACCATCCCCATGAGACGCTCAGCCGGATGCAATACGATCCCATGGATGGATCGCCGCCGGAAAGCGGCGTGGCGGGATTCGCGCGGGTTCTGCAGCACATCAACCTTGGGTACGCGTTGGTGGGGGCGGTCATGCGTTTGCCGATTTTGAACTGGCTGCTGCAGGTGGTCGCCGACGCGCTGGGCGCCGGGCCGCGGGTGATTCCGCGCCACGGCGACACGATGAAAAAGTTGAACTGATCGTCTGTCTGCCTAAATCTGGCGTCGCGAGCGGTCAGTGATCGACGGCGCGAACAATGCTTCAGTGTGCGCACGAAATCAAACAGGACCGGCTGACGCCATGGACCGCGCGTGCGCGCTCTTGCGGCGCGTCAAGATTGAAGCGAGTCGCACTGGCCGCAAAGCATTCTGCCGTCCCTCCGGGACTCTGGAGCCTTTGCGGTCGCTTTTCTCCCAGCACTGAAGTGCTGGGCTATGCCTCTGACGTCCCGCAAGCGGGACTCCACGGCGGGGGCGGAAACAGACAATCCCAAGTCTGATGCGTCAACAGGCGACGTTACGTTTGTATTGCAGCGTCAGCCTGCTACACCGCCTCGCGCAGGGGCAGTTCCTGCACGCCGCGCTCCCAGGCGCGGATCGCGAGTGCGGCGACGAGTTCGTGAAATTCGAGGCCGGCCACGCTGGCGGCCATGGGCAGCAGGCTGTGGGTGGTCATGCCGGGAATCGTGTTGGTTTCGAGGACGAAGGGCGTGCCGTCGAAGCTGAGGATGATATCGGTGCGCGAAACGTCGCGGCAGCCCAACGAAGTGTGGGCGACTTCAGCGGAGCGCTGCAGGAGTCGCTTTTGAAACGGCGTGATCGGCGCGGGGAGCAGGTACCGGGTGTCGTTGTCGTTGTATTTGGCGTTGAAATCGTAGAACTGCCGCTTGGTCTGAATTTCGATCGGCTCCAGCGCGTGGTCGCCGAGCACCGAAATGGTGAATTCGCGCCCGTGGACGAATTCCTCGATCAGGACGCTCGAGACCAGCGGCGACTGGGCGTCGATGGCGGCGGCGACATCCTTCATGGTTTCGCAGATGAAAACCCCCAGGCTGGAACCGCTGTCGCTGGGCTTCACCACCACAGGGAAATGCAGGCCGTCGAGTGCCTCCGGGTAAAATCCGGCCTTGGTGGAAATCATCCGGTCGGCGGGGATGGAAAGTCCGGCGGAATAGTAGGCGCGCTTGGCGGCATATTTGTCCATCGCCAGCCGGGAGGAGGCTGCGTCGGAACCGGTATAGGGAATGCCGGCCTCTTCGAGAATTGCCTGCACCTGCCCGTCTTCGCCGAACTCGCCGTGCAGCGCGATGCAGGCCATGTCCACGCCCAGCATCCGCACGTATTCGGCGTCGAAGTTCAAATCGACATCCACCGGTGTGACATCCACGCCGGACTTGACCAGGGCCTCGCACATCCGCTCGCCGGATATGAGCGACACCTCGCGCTCGGCGGAAATGCCGCCGTAGAGCACCGCCACATTGACCCCGCGCAGTTCGGGAATCACGCAGCCAGCTTCAAATCCCGCACCGCGGGGAATTCGCAGCCCCATGTTTGAACCTCCAGCTTCAGTTCCACTCCGAACGAATCGTAAACACGCGAGCGCACCCATCCGATGAGATGCAGAAAATCGGCGCAGGTCGCCCCGCCGGCGTTGTACAGGAAGTTGCCGTGCTTCAGCGCCACCATTGCGCCGCCGACGCGCGCGCCTTTCAGGCCCGCTTCGTCGATCAGCTTGCCGGCCGATCCACCGGCCGGGTTGGCAAACATGCAGCCGGCGCTGGGCAGTTGCATCGGCTGGACCGAAGCCTTGTAGCGGGCGAATTCCCGCGTCGCCTGCTGAATCGCCGCGCGGTCGCCGGGGATTCCCTCGACCACCGCCCCGATCACGATGTGATCCTTCAGCGCCGAGTCGCGGTAGCCGAAGCGACATTCGGCGCGGCTGAGGGTCACGACCTCTTCGCCCACCACCGCGCGCACCGCGACGATCCGGTCGCCGATTTCGCCCAGCTTGCCGCCGGCGTTCATCCGCACCACGCCGCCGACGCTGCCGGGGATGCCGGTCAGTTTTTCGAAGCCCGACAGGCCCAACTGCGCCGCACGGTGGACCAGCTCCTGGAAGCCAAACGCCGCGCCGACTTCGAGGCGGTTCCCTCCCAGCACGCGAAAATCGTTGAAAGCTTTTGGATGCAGCTTGACCACCACGCCGCGCACGCCGTCATCGGAGATCAGCAGATTCATGCCCCCGCCCAGGACGCGGAAATCCATGCCTTCGGAGCGCGCAAAACGCCGCAGCGCAGCCACCTGCTGCGCGGTCATCGGCTGCGCGAAGAGGTCGGCCGGTCCACCGACACCGATGTTCACGTGGCGCCCGAGCGGCTCGTGGTAGAAGATCGGGAATCCATCCATGATCGGCCATCCTCCTTTCGTCGTCCGCAAACTGCGCCGGCGAACGAATCCGACGCCAGCGATGGCGCCGGCGCCGCCCAGCGTCTACCCCGCCAACCGCTCCAGAAATTCCGGACCGACCGCCGTGATGTCTCCCGCGCCCAAGGTCATGACCGTGTCGCCGGACCGGCTGACCTTGGCGAGCAAATCCAGGAGGGTGGCGCGGTCCGGCGCGTAGTACACCAGCCCGTAGCCCGCCTTCGAAATCGCATCGGCCATGCTTTCGCCGTTCACGCCGTCAATCGGCCGTTCGCCGGCGCCGTAGATTTCAGTCACGATCAGGGTATCGGCATCGCGGAAGGCATGGCGGAATTCTTCGATCAGGCTGCGGGTGCGGGAGAACCGATGGGGTTGAAAGGCGACGACCAGCCGGCCCATGGTGGAAGCCTTGGCGGCCTTCAAGGTCGCCTTGATTTCCGTGGGGTGGTGGCCGTAGTCATCGACCACGCGGATGGCGTTCTTTTCGCCCACGATTTCGAACCGGCGATGCACGCGGTCGCAGCCGGCCAGCGACTCCAGCGCCACCGCGGGTGCGATGCCCAGTTCGCAGCCGACGCACAGCGCGGCCAGCGCGTTCATCACGTTGTGTTCGCCGGGCATGGGCAGCTTGAAGCGGAGATCGGCGAAGCTTTCCCGCCCGGCTGCGGCCGCCACCTTGAAACTCATCGTCAGCCCGCTGCTGCGGATCCGCTCCACGCGGAGGTCGTTGGCCTCGCCGTGACCGTAGGTCATGAACCGCCGGCCGCTCTGCCGAAGCAACCGCAGGACGCGGTCATCGTCGCCGCAGCCGATCACCAGCCCTGCCGGGTCAGTGTTGCGCATGTAGGTCAGGAAGGCTGTTTCGAGATTCTCCATCGTGCCGAAGGTTTCCATGTGTTCCTTGTCAATGTTGGTGACCACCGCGATGGCGGGGTGAATGGAGGTGAGCAACCCGTCCGATTCATCGACTTCGCTGACGAAGTGCGGGCCGTGGCCGACGCGGAAGTTCACATTGCCCAGTTTTTTCACCGTGCCGCCGACCAGAACGGTGGGATCCATCTGCGCGTCGATCAGCAGATTGGAAATCATCCAGGTGGTGGTGGTTTTGCCGTGCGCGCCGGTGACCCCGATGGTCTGTGTGCCGGAGAAGAGGCGCGCCAGGAACGGGCTGCGGTTGACGATTTCGACCCCGGCCGCGCGGGCGGCCATGAGTTCGGGATTTTCCGCTTCGATGGCGCTGGAGATGATCACAAGTTCGGCGCCGGCCACCTGTTCGGCGCAATGTTCGCCGACGAACACCTGCGCACCGCGTTCCCGCAGTCCGCGGGTCAGGTCGCTTTCGACGAGGTCGGAGCCGCTCACGATCACCCCGCGCGACAGTGCGATGCGCGCCATGGCGCTCATGCCGATGCCGCCGATGCCGATGAAATGCAGCCGTTTTCCCTGAAGTTGGGAGACGCCGCCGGCCGAATCAGCCGCAGTCCGCGCGCAGCCGTCTTCGAATGCCAGCAGCTCCCGGTCATTTACGTCCACCAGTTTCAGTGCCGCGCTGGTTTCGGAGGCCGAAGCGTCGAGGGTGCTCATGAGGAACTCACACGGCGAGAGGTGACGGCGGTGACGGGTCCGAACGGAGCCCGCCCATTGGCGGAAGGCGCCGGGGCCGGTGAAACAGTTTTCACGCCGGGGTCATGCCGCCTGTTGCTCGCCCGCGACACGCACCCCGTTGACTATATCGGCAATCCGACCCAGGATTCTTAAACCGGAATCGGGCTGGCCGCACTTTCTTGCGGCCTTTTTCATCGCAGCCAGCCCGCCGCGGTCGGCCAACGCTTCGACAACCCGCACGGCGAGCCCTTCCGGGGTCAATCCGGCCTGCGGCCATACATGCGCCGCGCCCGCCGCCGCCAGACTCAGCGCATTGCAGGTCTGGTGATCGTCCATCGCCTGGGGGAAGGGGATCAGTCCCATGGGCAGGCCGATCGCGGTGAGTTCGGCGAGGGTGGTCGCACCGGAGCGGGCGACCACGAAATCGGCGCGGCGGTAGAGTTCGTGCATCGCGCCATGGAAGGGCAGCACCTCGGCGGGCAGACCCAGCTCGGCGCAGCGGGCGGCGATCGGCAGGGTTTCCTTTTCGCCGACCAGCGCAATCAGGTGCAGCTTCGGAATTCCCAGTTTCAGCGCTGGCAAGGCCTCGAACAGCAGCCGGTTGATCGGCTGAGCACCTTGGCTGCCGCCCATCACCAGCAGCGTGGTTTCGTGGGTGATCGCGCGGCCGATGGCGCTGGCGCGCAGGTCGCGGTCGGCGGCCAGGGAGCGCACCGCGCGGCGCAGCGGGTTGCCAAGCACCTCCAGTTGGCAGCGGGCGGGAAAATCGCCGCGGCATTCTTCAAACTGCGCCGCCACCAGGCTGGCGAAACGCGCCAGGCGACGGTTGGTGCGGCCGGCGCGCGCGTTCTGCTCGCACAGGATGGTCGGGAGACCGCTCAGCCAGCCGGCGATCAGCGGTGCGGCGGAGGCATAGCCGCCGAAGCCGACGACGACTTCGATATCCCGCTCGCGCAATTCGCGGCGTGCCTGCCAGACCGCGGCGCCCAGCTTGAGCGGCGCGCGCAGTTTTTCCGTGAAGCCGACGGCTTTGGGCTTGGGCAGGCCGGCGAAGGTGACGTGCGCTTCGGCGGCCAGGGATTCTTCCATCCCGCCGTGGCAGCCGAGCAACACCGCGGGTTCAAAGGCGATGCCGTTCACCGGTCCTTCCCGCATAGCTTCGGCCAGCGCCAACGCCGGGACCACATGTCCACCGGTGCCTCCGGCGGCCAGCGCCACGCGCAGCGGGCGGCCGGTCAGTCGCAGAATCGAAGCGCCCATGGATCGATCTCCCGGCGTGAGAGTCACGCGTTTTCTCCGGCCTCACGCTTGAGCGCCGCGATTTCCTGCCGGCCGAGCGCCGCCCGGACTTCCGCCGCCGGTTCCACGTAGGGCTCGGCGCCGCGCTGCGCGGGTTTGGCCTTGATGTCCGTCTGCTTGGCCACGTTGCACAGGATGCCAAGCGCCGCCAGGGTCAGCACCAGCGAACTGCCGCCATAGCTCACCAGCGGGAAACTGATGCCCTTGGTCGGCATCGAGCGGGTGACCACGGCGAGGTTGATCATCGCCTGGACCGTGATGCTGAAAGTGATGCCGAGCGCCAGCAGCCGGCCGAACATATCCGGCGCGCGTTTGGCCAGCCGCAGGCCTTGGAAGGCGATCAGGCCCAGCAGGAGCAGGATGAAAGTGAGGCCTGCCACGCCCAGTTCTTCGCCCACCACCGCCAGGATGAAATCGTTGTAGGCCTCGGGGAGGTGATAGACCTTCAGGACGCTGGCACCCAGCCCGCGGCCGAACCAGCCGCCTTCGGCCAGGCCGGAGAGCGACATGTTGACCTGGTAGTTTTTGCCCTGGTAGATCATTTCCTTGCTGCCGGCGGCGCCCCACCACTGGAGAATGCGCTGCTGGATGTACTCGCCTTTCTTGATGACCACCAGGGCAATCACCGGCACCGCCGGAATCGCGCTGGTGAACAGGTGGCGCAGCGGCATGCCCGCCACGAACATCATCGCTAGGCAGGTTAGTAACAGCAGGATCGCGTTGCCCATGTCCGGCTGAACGATCACCAGCGCCCAGGGCAGTAGAAACACCACGAAAGGCGGAACGAAGCCGCGCCAATAGTGGTGCAGGATGCTCTGCTTTTCGGCCAGCAGGTGGGCCAACATCACCGTCAGGCTGACCTTGACCCAGTCCGCCGGCTGAAAGGTGATGCCGGCGAAACCCAGCCAGCGGCGCGCGCCATTCAAGGTCATGCCCACGTGCGGGATGAAGGTGGCCACCAGCAGCAGCACGCCGGCGCCGTACAGCAGCTGCCGGCGTTTGCCCAGGCGGTGGTAGTCGAAGTGGGAGCAAAACAAAAAGGCCAGCAGGCCAGACAGCGCGTAGAGCGTTTGCTTTTCGAAGAGGGCGGTCGGTGCGCCGAAGCGGTAGGCGGTCGGCGCCGAGGCCGAATACACCATCACGAGCCCCATCGCCACCAGGCCGATGGTGCAACTGGTGATCATGCCGCGGGGGTTGCTGAAGGTCCGCACCAGGGCGTCAATCGCCGCATCGATGCGCGACCGGCGGCGACGCAGCGCGCCCTCCAATCGGTCCTGGCCGGGCAATCCCGTAGTTTCGCTCGTTGCAATTCCTGCCGACATGCCGTCCTTCCCTCGCCAGCGTCCACCGCGACGGTTCTCACCGCATCTGCAGACTCATCAGCGAAAACGCCGCCAGAAGCAGCCCCAGAATCCACATCCGCGTCACGATCCGGTTTTCTGACCAACCCTTCATCTGCAGGTGGTGGTGAAAGGGCGCGCACAGGAAGATGCGCTTGCCGCGCAGTTTGAACGACGCCACTTGCAGCATGACGCTGCCGATCTCGAGGAAAAAGACGCCGCCCAGCAGGAGCAGCAGCGCTTCCTGCTTTTCGACCAGCGCCATGGCGCCGATCATCCCGCCCAGGGCCAGCGAGCCGGTGTCCCCCATGAAGACCTCGGCCGGGTGCGCGTTGAACCAGAGAAAGCCCGCGCCCGCGCCGGCCATCGCGGCGGCGACGATCGCCAATTCCTGCGCACCGGCGACGGTGGGAATCTGCAGCCAGCTGCGAGCCGCGGCGTCGCCGCAGCAGAATGCAATCAAGCCCAGCGCCAGCACGGTGATCACCACATTGCCGATGGCCAGTCCGTCGAGGCCGTCGGTCAGATTCACCGCGTTCGAGGTGAAGGCGACCACCAGGCCGGCGAAGATCACGTACCCCCACCCCAACTGGATCGAGAAGACTTCGGGGCGAATCAGCGGAAAACTGATCAACGTGGCTTGGCTGCCATCCCCCCACAGGCACAGACCGCAGCCGACACACAGGCCGGTCAGCAACTGCAGGCCCAGCTTGCCGCGCGCGGACAGGCCGCTCGATCCAGTCCGCGTCAGCTTGATCCAGTCGTCGAGCAACCCGATGGCGCAGAGCTGCCAGCCGGCGAGCAGCACCAACCAGCCGTAGTACACATCCCAGCGCATCCACAGGAGCGCGGCGATACTCAGCGCGCCCACGATCAGGACGCCGCCCATCGTGGGGGTGCCTTGTTTCTGTTTGTGGAGTTCCTTCAGATCCGGGCTGTCGGTTTTGGAGGTATCTTCGCCGAGTTTTTTAATGCGCAGCCACTGGATCATGGCCGGGCCGAACATGAGGCAAAGGACAAAGGCGGTGACGCCGGCAAAGGCGGCGCGGAACACGACCGATTCGAAAATGTGCAGCGGCGCGAAGCTGGCGCTCCAGCGGTGCAGTTCGTACAGCATGGGTTTCGTGCGTCTTTCCGGGCCGGGCGATGCGAGAATCGCGCCGCGCCAAGCCGAGCCAACCGAAGGGTGAGATTCCGCCCGGGCATGTATCGGATGGGTCGAGGCTAAAGTGAAGCAAATCCAGCCAATGCAATTGCACGAAATAAATGGCTCGATCGAGCCCTTCCCCCGGGACCGCGACCGGACCCGCGCGCTTCGCGCAAACCGTCCATTCGGCTCGGAGAGCACGTCCACTCCCGGAAGCGCCGGCATCTTGCCGGCTCTTTTTCGCGAGGGGTGCAGATTGCCCACCGATATGCTGAGGCGTGCGTTCCCGGACCCCTGTCATATTTTGCGAACACCATGCCCGGATCTGCAGCGCGGGCACGGCCGTGCTTCGCCTAAACCGTCCATACGGCTCTGCGAGCGCGGTTGTTTCAGGAGTGGTGGGATTCACGGAGCCGAATGGCTTGTTTGGACGAAAAGCCGGCAAGAGGCCGACGCACTCGGCGATTCACGCACTTTTGGCGGTGACTCAATTGGGATCGAGGCGGCAAATTCTTCGAAGAGCGGGCGTGCCTGCCAGCAGGCCCGGCGAGGGCGAGCTACTTCGTTTCGGCGGGACGAACGTAGGAGACGGGATCGGCGCGGTAGCCTTTTTCCTTGAGTTTGTCCTTCCAGGACTTTTCGAGCGACCGGTAGCTGCTGTCGGCGCCGACGATCACTTCCAGCGCGTCGCCGTGCGGCACCACGCAAACCGTCGAGAACCCTTCACTCGCCAGGCGGTCGCGCATTTTGCCCGCCAGCACATCGCCCTTGTCGGCGGCCTTGTAGCGGATGACTTCGTAGCCCCACACCGATTTGCCGGCTGCCGTGCTCGCGCTGCCGTTGGCGGCGGTCAAATCGCCTGCGTCGGCGGTGTTGCTCACGATCCCGGTCGGCAGGCCCTTGCTGTCGTCGCTGCGAGTTCCACCGTCATCGGGTGGATTGATGTCGAGCGGAGCGTTGATATCGACCGCGGGCAAATGCGTGGCGGGCGCGGAATCGGCGCTGTCCAAGCCGGCGGCGTGGGCGGGAATGGCGGTCATCCGGCCGAGCACAAAAATGCAGGCAAAACCGATGGCAGCGGTGGCGCAGACCAGCCCGAAGGCCGGCAGCGTGAAGGAGATCATCTTGGGCCCCGGGCCTTTGATCTGCAGTTTGCTGTCGATTTCCGGTTGTGCCGCCGGCGCGCCGCGCTGGAGACCATGGGTCGCGATGGGCTGGGTGTAATCGTCGGGCGCAAGCATGAGGTCTCCCCCAAAATGGGCGGATGGGCGAACAACATCGGCGCGTTTCGACTGGGAAACTCCGCGCGGCTGCTGGTGTATCGGCGCCGCGGGGGAAAAACTTGAAGGGAAATCCATCGGCCGGCTTCCGCGACCCGGCGGTTTCGGAGAAAATCGAGTGCAACCGGCTGCGCAATCCTGGTTCATTCGGCGCCCGGCCTGTCAGCGAGAAACCCGCCATGCCTTCACGTCTGCTCGTCACCGACCACTTTCTGCAATCGGACCACGCGCCGCAGGTGTGTGTCTTCAGCGGCCGTCCCACCGGGGGCTTCAAGCGGACGCTGCCGCTGAAGCAGGCGCCGGAGGACGGCTCGGAACGTTCGGCGATCAAATCGCTGGTGAAGGACTGGAAAGCCGACCAGGGCGGGCGCGTGGCGGTGCCACAAGCGCCGGGCGCCTACGCGGCGCAGCGGCTGCGGGACATGGCGTGGCTCCTGCCGCTGGTGGGATTGCCGGTGGCCGGCGTGCTGATCGGCATGCGGCTCGACACGGCCCATCACGGCAATCTGCCGGGCGTGGTGGGTGGCATCGGCGCGGTGGTGGGCGTGGTGCTGGCGCTGGCGCTGAAGTTCTGGGCGGCCTCGCGGCGGACGGTTTTGCGGCTGATGGGACGGCACGGGGTGGTCGAGATTTGCTTTCCGACGCACCTGCGGGCGGCCTTCGACGAATATAAGGCGGCCTACGGGAAGTATCGCGACGAGATGGCGCGGCAGGGGCTGCTGGAAGCGGCGGCGGGGGGCAAGGGTTGATGGGCGCGCACGGCGAGATCGGATTGGCGCACGGAGCCGAATGAACATTGGACCTGAAGAGCCGACGTGAACGTCGGCGGTCCCAGGCCGAGCCA
>JBOHNC010000342.1:0-3261 GCA_050730415.1 Planctomycetota bacterium | reverse complement strand
CCTGCAATTCCAATCGTCCCAGGGATCGCGCGCGAAATGAAGCGGCCGGCGCGGTAGGGAAGCCGGCCGTGGCCGCGCAAGGCTCCGAGGCTGCGGTGGTACAATGACTATCGCCAGCGGGCTGCCGCACCGGACCCGGATGCGCGGCATTCCCAATCTCTCCGCCGAACGCCAGGAGAAATCCGATGCCCTCCGAAACGCTGACACCGCTCAGTCAGGTGCAACTGTTTGAACTGCGCACCCGCGAAGCCACCATTGGCATCGACCTGCAGACCGGTTCGATCCGGTCGGTGGTTTGGAACTCGAATCAACTGGACCTGTTCCAGCAGCTCCGCGGCGGCATTCCCGGCTACGCGGGCTGCCTGCGCATCTACGACGAACTCGAAGACCGCTGGTACCACGACCTGAAGGACGAATATGTACTCCGCGAACTCGCCACCGCGGAAAACAAACTGTCGTTCAAAAAGCAATATGTCGGCGCGCCGTTTGAATTGACCGTGACCTATTCCATCGACCAGGGCTTTCTGCGCTGGCAGGTGGAGGCGCGAAAAAACAAACCGGGGCTGCCGGATCGATCGCTGCGCGTCTATTTTCAAACGCCGCTGATTGCCGGCTGGGACCTGTGGGCGCCCTGCCACCAGGGCGAGCGCGTTTTCGACGGGATGACGCCCTTCGAACATTGCCACTTGCAGGTTTCCTACGTCAGCGAAAGCGAAGTCATTCTGCCGATGTTTTCGACCTACAGCAAGGCCGCCGATGTCGGCTATTCGATCCTGGAGCCGCTCGACGCGCGCGTGCCGGCGGCAAAATTCGCCTTCAACAACGCCGACCGCGGCTTCACCTGGCGCGCCGCACCCAAGCCGTTTCAGGCGCCGGTGCTCGAGACGGTCAACTACTACATCGGGCTGGTCGGCGACCGGCCGATGCAGACCGAGGTGATGCTATTTTTCCACGAAGGCGATTGGCGTCCGGCGCTCGGCCGGGTCTTCGAACGCTGGCGGCCGTATTTTGAGCCGAAGAATCCGCGCATCTTCGAGATCGAGGGCATGTTCAGTGGCGGCGCGGCGTATTGGGACCGCCGGTCGCCGGAGCGCATCGCGCAGACCGGGGCTCGTCTGTTCGAAGTCCACACGCACTTCAGCTACTACAGCGACTACTTCCAGGACGGCCAGGACCGGTGGCTGAATGTGATGGCGCTCGAAGAAGCCTACCGCAAGATGGGCGGGTCGAAGACCACGGTGGAGGCGGTGTGGGCCTATATCCAGACGCACAGGCCCGAACAGCTTCTGGCGCTGATCGAAGACCGCCTTCCGGAGGACATTCGCCCCGAAGCCGCGATCGAGCGTTTGTTCACCACGCGCGAATTCATGAAGCAGTACATCGTGGAACTGGAACGGCGCGAGGTCTACCCCTTCTGGTATTTCAACTACACCGACGGCTTCCGGCCGGTGGTCGAGAAGCGCTGGCCGGATGCGATCTGCAAGAACGAGGATGGTTCGCTGATGTCCTCGGGCTGGTACATGTGCCACAACATGAATGCCGACCCGCAGTATTCGTTCGGGAAGTTCCAGATCGAGTCGGCGAAGAAAATTCTGGCGGAATACCCGAAGCTGGCGGGATTTTTCCTCGATTGCTTCCGCCATTTCGAGGTCGATTTCGGGCACGACGACGGCGTGACGGTGGCCAACAACCGCGCGGCGTACAGCGTGAATTTCTCCTATGATCCGGTGGAGAAAGAAATCGAAAAGATGCTGCTCGACCGCAACATGTGCACCTTCGCCAACAAGCCGCAGACGATCCGCAGCATGCGCTGGGTCGACGGGATGTTGCTGGAAGGCGACGGCGACCAGATGGAGGACAAGTATTTCTGGGCGTCGATCGCCAAGCCGGCGCTGTACTATTTCACGTCGGATCGCGCCACCGACGACGAGTCGTGCCGGCGCGCGCTGCTGATGGGCTGCTACCCACCGGCGGCCGATGCGTGGAACGCGGAGCACCCGGAAAAATCGCCGCCACTCGAACAGATCCCGGAATTCCAGCGCCGGGGAAAGTACCTGCCGCTGTGCGACCAGTTGCGGCGGCGCGTGCTGTGTTTCGAGCCCGATCCGCTGCGGGTGCCGAAGGGCTGCCGCGGGCGGCTGTTCACCGTGGGTGAAAACTACGTGGCGGCGATCGTCAATTTGAACTTCGACGAAGGAGTCGAGGTGCGTCATCCGAAGCCACTGCATGCGATGTTCCGCGTGCGGCGCGGGCACGACGTGACGCAGGTGGGCGTGATGACGCCGGGGCAGACGGAATTCGAAATGGTGCCGTTCAAATTCAACGGCACGTTTATCGCCGTGCCGCTGACGGGGTTTGTTGCCGCCTGCGTGGTGAAGCTGTTCGTGACGAAGAAGACGAGCAAGTCGATTGGCGTGGGCCGCTTCAAGGGCGCGGTGGATTCCTGCGGCGATCCGGATTCTTCGTTTGCGGAAACCAACAATCGCTGAGGACGAGCGGCAGGGAACAGCGGACAAGGAACAGGGAACAGGGAACAGGGAACAAGGAACCAGAGCCGAGGAAGAGGGAATCGGGGGAAAACCTCAGGTGCGGCGGCGGCGGTACAATGTCGGCGGGCGAATTGGGGGGTGGGTTGCGGATGCCTGTCAAAGATACGCTGGATTGGGCGCGGTTTTCGCGTGCGATTTACATTTCAACGACGCCGGCGACAGCTTATGGGCTGTGGGCGACGGGTGCGGGATTGACGCGCTGGTGGCTGGCGCGGGCGCGGTATTTTTCGCCGGCGGGCGAAGCGCACGACAAGAAATATCATGCGCAGAAAGGCGACCGCTTCGAGTGGTCCTGGTACGAGGGCACGGTGCTGACCGGCCACGTGATCGAAGCCAACGGGAAGGACCATTTCGCCTTCACCTTCGGCGGCAAGGTGGTCGTGCACGTTCATTTGAAAGTCGTCGGCGACCGGATGCTGGTGGAGCTGGACCAGGAAGGCATGGCGAACAATCCGGCGGGGCAGAAGTTCTATATTGGCTGCACGACGGCGTGGGCGGCCTACCTGACCAACATGCGTTCGGTGCTGGAAGGCGGTCTCGACCTGCGCGAGAAAAAGCCGGATCGCGAGAATCTGGTCAACGCATGATGGTTTGGCTGAATTGACGCCCGTTCAGTCAGCCGGGTACAGTTCCGCGCGTTTAAGCGGCGGGGGCGATCTGATCGCCTGGGCTAGCGCGGGGGATGTTCTGGACGTTTCGTGGCGCGCAATGC
>JBOHNC010000341.1:0-19712 GCA_050730415.1 Planctomycetota bacterium | reverse complement strand
CCGCTGTGGCTGCGTTCGCCGCGGCCACGGTGGCCGCCGATGCCGCCACCGACGGCTACCCGGTGCGCGCCCGCATGCTGCTATTGTGCTGCGACCTACTCGATTCATTCAGCGACGACGACACGTTTCTGGACTTGGTGCTGTCGGTGCTGAGTGAGCCGGCGCGGTTCGAAGTCGGCACCGCGCTCGACAAGGCCAACGTGCAGAGCGCGCAGAACACCGCGCAGTTCGGGGCGGCTTCGAGCGATCCCGGCGTGCCGCCGGTCTTGCCGCCGCGGCGCTACCCGCCGACGGGCGTGGAAATCCGCGCGGTGCTGCAGGAAAGCGCCGCCGTCGGCAAGGTGCTCGACATCCTGCCGATGCTGCGCCGAATGCTCGTCCGGCAGACGCGCGAACTGAAAGCCGCGCGGCAGGTAAATGCCTACGACCGGTGGCTGAAACGCCAACTGGCGTTCCTCGATCTGGACCGCACCGACCGGGCGATTCTGGGGCTGCTGTACTGCCAGATGCTGTGGGGTCCGCTCGAGAATTTCGTCGCCAAGAACATTTTGCTGGAACGCAAACAGGTGCTGTCCGCGGCGACCAAGATCAGCGTGGGGGACCTCAGCCGCCGCATTTCGCGCCAGGGCCGGCTGGTCGCCACCGGCGTGGTGGACGTGGAGCATGTCCACCGCAGTTGGGGCATGGAACTGCAGGCCAGCGTGATGACGCTGCTCAGCGGCAATGTCGACACCGATTTCGCCGATTCGTTCTGCTTTCGCGACCACCGGCCGGTGTTCGATCTGGCTTCGTTCAATCTGTCGGAGGACGCGACGGCGATCGTCAACGATCTGTTGCGTGCGCCGCTGCCGCGCAGTTTGCTGCTGCACGGCGAGCCGGGCATGGGCAAGACCGAATTCGCGCGCGCGGCGGCCAAGGCCAACGGGCTGGTGGCGTATTTTCTGAAGCCGCCCGAAGACGGTCAGGACATCGGCGACCGCCGCATTCACCTGCAGGCGGCGGCCAACTGCGTGCCGCCGAAAAACGGGGTGCTGATCGTCGACGAGGCCGACTCGCTGCTGAACACCGGCTTCAGCCTGTTCAGCGCCCGGAAGACGCTCGACAAAGCCTGGCTGAATCATTTTCTGGATCACAGCCGGATCAAGATTCTGTGGATCACCAACCAGGTGGACAACATCGACCCCTCGCTGCTGCGGCGCTTTGCCTACACGGTGAAGTTCCGCAATTTCACGGCGGCGCAGCGGGAATCGGTGTGGCGGCATGTGCGGCGCGGCGGGCGGCTGCAGGCGCTGTTCACGAATGCCTACATCCGCGAACTGGCGGCGCGCTACAACGTGTCGGCGGGAGGAATCGCGGCGGCGGCCGATGCGGTGCGGGCGATCGCGGCGGTGCGCGGACGGCGTCCGCCGGGTCCGACGGTGCTGGCGCGGCTGCGGCAGACGGTCGAGAACCTCCTGGCGACGCACCAGGACATCACCGGACGCCGGGCGCCGGCGCTGGCGCAACTGACGCGGCGCTACGACCTAGCCGCGCTGAACCTCGATGTCGACCCGGCGCGGCTGATCGATGCGATCCGCACCTTCACGCGGCGGCGCACCGACCTGCCGCGCGGCGACGGCGAAAGCCTGAATGTGCTGTTCTGGGGTCCGCCGGGCACCGGGAAAACGGAGTTCGCCAAGTACCTCGCCGCCGAATGCGGCCTGCCGCTGATCGCGCGGCGCGCCAGCGATCTGCTCGATCCCTACCTGGGCATCACCGAACGGAAGATCAAAGGGGCCTTCGAGGAAGCCGGCGAAGAACCGGCGATTCTGTTCCTGGACGAAGCCGATTCGCTGTTCACCGAACGCAGCGACGCGTCGCGGTCGTGGGAGATTTCGCAGACCAACGAGCTGTTGGTGCAGATGGAAAATTTCCGCGGCGTGCTGGTCTGCTGCACCAATCTGCGCGAACGGCTGGACCGCGCGGCGACGCGGCGGTTCCACTGGAAGGTGCAGTTCCGGCCGCTGGCCGACCAGGCCAAGGTGGACCTGGTGCAGCGCTATTTTCAATTGGGGCCGGCGGCGTTGAATGGCGGGCTGGGCCGTCGGCTGCGGAGCATTCACGACCTGACCGCCGGCGACGTGCGCGCGGTCTGGAACAAGTGGCGTTTCGCGGCGGCCAACGAGCTGACCCCCGAACGCATCGTGGAGGAACTCGAACGGGAAGCCACCTACCGTTCGGGCAGCGGCGAGCGACGAATCGGATTTTAAGTGGTCGTGGATCAACGGACCCGGCACGCGCCATGCAACCAAACAGGCGCTCTTACTGCACGCCGGGGGCGAGGTCGGGGATGTTGTAGGTGTCCTTGATCGAGTACATCGGATTGCGGAAGGACACCTTGTGGTAGGCGCGGAACACGTCCCAGGCCGTAGGGGAGGTGTTGGGGCGCTGACGGACGACCATGTACTTCAACGCCAGCGCGTTGATGACGCCGTTGCCGATCGGCGCGCCGGAGGCGTCCTTGTAGTACCAGCGGCCGGCTTCGCAGAAAATCGGATCGGCCACGCCGTCGCCGTCGACGTCGGGGGCGAGCTTGTAGCTGGCCGAGAGCACCAGCGAATGGCGGTCGCAGATGGCGTTGTAGGCGTCTTCTTCGGAGACGGCAATGATGCAGGTGCCTTTGACCGGATCGCCGTTGGGGCCCATGACGCCGCCGTAGTAAGACGGCGGAGGCTGCTGGGCGTCGGGCAGCGGATTGGTGGAATTGGGCTGGAACAGGATGACCTGGATTTCAAACAGCCCGAGATAAAAGCGGGTGGTCTGGCCAAAGTTCTGGGCCGGATCGACGCCGGTGACCGGGTCGGTGACGTTGCGCTCCCAGGTGACATTGAGGTTCTGGCCGGAGGCGTTGTAGACGGTCCAGAGGATGGGGTAGGTGGTGGTGAAGTCGATCGGCGTGCCTTCCTGGGGATGTCCGGAAACGTCGCCGGTGCGCTCGGTCATCTTGGGCACATTGATGGAGCTGAGCCAGATATTGCCGGGCTGTTCGTAGGCGGGGACATGGGTGTAGCCTTCGTCGAGGACTTCGTAGGAAGGCACGAAGCTGATGCGGATTTTGCCGTCGCCGGTGCCGTTGCCGTGAGCGGCAGTGTAGTTTTCCGACAGCTTGGGCGCGCCCCAGCGCAGGTCGGGGGAGAGCCCGTTCTGGAGGCCGTTGCCGTCGCCGGTGTCGGCGGGGACACGGAATTCAATCCAGGATTCGTCGATGCGCTCTTCGGGAGTGAGCGACGAATCGACTTCGACTTTGGCCTGGTTGAGCATGTCGAAGATGCGGGTGTCGACGGTGTCGAAGTCGGTGCGGGAGGCGGCCGTGGTTTCCTCGTCTTCGGTGAAGTTGGAAATGGTCACCATCATTTGGAAGGCCATGGCCATGGCGGTGGCGGTGACCGCGACCGCAACGGTGACTTCGACCAGGGTGTAGCCGCGGCGGCGCGCGGGCGGCGGGAGCGGCTCGGCGGTCGCGGGGCGGGTGGCCATGCGTGTGGGCAGCATCGATGCAGCCTCCTGGGCTTCAGGGCGTGTAGGCCATCACCGTGTGGACTTCCACACGGTGATAGACGTTGGTGTATTTCGAGGAGTGATCGGAGGTGCTTTCGCGCCACTGCGCGCGCGCGGCGACCGGCACCGTCAGGATGGTGGCGGCGTCGACGGGGAGGCCCACCAGCGAGTCGTCGTACTGGTTTTGGCCTTGCAGCGCGGTGTAGGTGATTTTTTTGTAGCCGGCGGCGTCGGCGTAAAACACGTCGCCGATCACGCCGTCGTTGTCGACATCGATGGTGTAGTTCCAACTGCGCGAGTGGGTGGTGGTGTCGGCGCCGGGGGCGTCGCTGAAGCGTTCAAAATAGGAATCGGGCACGCGGTCGGGATCGCCGTCCAGTTCGAAAAACGGCACGCCGGTGAAGCTGCCCTGGTTGTACGCTTTGGAGCCCGGCAGCGGCGGAATGTGCAGGAGGGTGGCTCCGGTCCATTCAACCACGGTGCCGTTCATTATCTGGCCGGCGCACTC
Source organism: Planctomycetota bacterium (assembly GCA_050730415.1). Lineage (GTDB taxonomy): Bacteria > Planctomycetota > SZUA-567 > H5-PLA8 > JBOHNC01 > JBOHNC01. The sequence continues at coordinate 15,667 of JBOHNC010000341.1, read as the reverse complement.
GGGGATGATATTCCGGATTTTGGGGGTGCCTTCGAGCGGCAGATCGACGCCCAGCACGAACTGCACCTGCGGCAGGTACTCCAGCCGGGTGAAATCGTCGGTCGAATGCGGGTCGTAGTATTCATTGATGTTGGGGCGCAGTTCGTCGATGTAGTAGTAGTTGATACCGAGATTCGGGTAGTAGCCGATTAACGTGCCGGAGGCGTCTTTGTAATTGAGGGTCCACTTGGAATAGGCGTTGTAGGTGGTGGTGACGCCGGGCGGATCGTCGTAGGTCAGGCCGTTCCACTTGCGGGCGAAGGTGGTGTAGTCGGTGGCCTGGTCGATGCGGATTTCTTCGAGTTTTTCCTCGATAAACCGGTTGGCGATGATTTCTTCGTCGGAAACCCGGTCGGCGTGCTGAGCGGCCACGACACAGTCGTACGCGACCAGCATGGTGATGGCCAGGATGGTGAGGGCGATCATGACTTCAATCAGGGACAGGCCGCGGCGCGGGACTCGCCGACGGGCGGGCGGGATCGCGGACTGTATGTGGCGGTTCATTTTGGTAACGCTCAGGCCCTGATGAACCCGTCGCGCAATCGCTTGGCCAGAGCCGGGGCGGGGCGGTTGCCAGGCCGTGGTGCAGTGTGTAACTAGCTTGGAATCAGCCGGTTACAGTGTACAAAAATGTTCAAAAATCGCCGTCACGGGGAGGGGGCCTACATTGGGGTGGGTCCTTCGTGTGGCCTGGGGCGTTTCGGGAGCACTTGCTTGGGCCTGACCGGTGGATTTTTCCCCGCCGCGGGCGCGGTTTGCGCCGGTGTACAATAGGACCCGTCGCCCAGCGTGGAACGGCGTGGTCGAGCGCCGGGGCGCCGCCGGCCGGCGTGCGACGCGAGGAAATCTGTTCATGGCGCTTCAGCCCTGCACAATCTACCAGGTGCTGGCCTGCGAAAAGCTGGGCTTCAACCGGGTCCTTTTGCGGCCGCAGGACGCGCCGGTGGTGGTGCCGATCGTGATCGGTTCGAACGAAACGGCGGCGATCGTGCGGGGGCTGCAAAAAGAGACGCCGCCGCGGCCGATGACCCACGATCTGCTGGTGGCGGCCATTGAGCATTCCGGCGCACGGGTCGAAAAAGTGGTGGTCACCAAGCTCGACGGCGGCACCTTCCACGCCGACCTGTTCATTCGCACGCGCGAGGGCGAAAGCACGACGGTCGATGCGCGGCCGAGCGACTGCATGGCGATCGCGACGCTGACTGACGCGCCGCTGTTCGTGGACGACACGGTGATCGAAAGCGCCGGCGTGCCGCTGGAAGAGACGCTCTGAACTGGCGCTGAACGCCCCCCACCCGGGGCCAGCCGTGGCGCGCGGCGCCGCAACCTGCGATCTCCGATTCGGACGCAAAAAATTCTATTCGGCGACGGGCGGTTCCCCGGGCGCGGGGCGGCCGGCGATGTCGACGCTCGGCGGGTGCGTGCCGGCGTCGGCGCTGCGGTCTGCGGACGGGCGTTCAAGTTGCAGCCGGCGGGCGGCTTCCATTTTGGCGCGTTCCTCGGCGGTCGGCCAGGCCAACAGCACGATCCCGGCGACCAGCAGTGCGACGCCGGCCCAGCGGCGGGCATTGAGGTGTTCTCCGAGCACAAACACGCCGGTCAGAATCACCAGCACGACGCTGAGCTTGTCGATCGGGCCCACCAGCGAGACCTCGCCCCGTTGCAGCGCATGGTGGTAGGCCATCCAGGAGGCGCCGCTGGCGAGGCCGGAGAGCGTCAGAAAAATCCAGGTGCGCGCGCTGATCGAACCGAGCGGCTGCCACTGGCGGAGCACGAACAGCAGCGGGGTGAGCACCACCATCAGAACGACGACGCGAATCCAGGTGGCCATGTTGGAGTTGACATGCTGGACGCCGATTTTGAGGCAGATGTTGGTCATCGCCGCGAAGAAGGCGGCCAGCAGCGCGAAAAACTGCCAACTGCGGAAAAACCCCATGGGTTGTCTCCTGCCTGCGGGATTGCGGGGCGCCGGGGGATGCGGAACTCCGCCGGTTGCGGAGCCGGGCGCCGGCCAAGGCCGGACGCCGGCAAATCATTGTGCGCGGAGGAGGGCAAATGTCGATTGGCGCGACGGGCCCGGTCGGCCGCGACTTGGCGGGAGCCCTGCGGGTCTTCCGGGTCGTGCGGATCGTGCGAATGGTGGGGGCAAAGATCAGTCGCTGACGTCGACTTTGACCGAACCGGCCGTGGCGCCGGTGTAGATGCCCCCGGTGGTACTGACCGTGTGGGTGATGGTGTATTGACCAGGAGTCCCGGCGGCAGGCGCGCCGACGGTGATGGTCTGCGGCGTGGTGTAATTGGTGTTGTCGAAGGAGATCGAAGGGGTCGGTGAAACATTAAGCTGGGTGTTGTCGTAGCCGAAGGTGACGGTGACGGTCTCGCCGGCACTGGGCGCGCGCGAGAGCGCCACGGTGTAGGTATCGGTGGTGCCCAGCGTGCCGTTGACGGCGAGATCGCTGGTGGCGGAGATCAGCACGGCCGACTGTTCGATGGAATAGGCGGCGAAGGCGTAGGGGGTGGTGTAGTCGGTGTCGCTGGGTTCATGAAAGATGCGGAAGTAGTAGTTGCCGGCTGGGAGTTCGGTAATGGTGCTGGTCCAGCCGGCGGCGGTGACGGTGCCGTCGCCGATGTCGGTGCCGGCGCCGTTGTAGATGCTCACGCCCAACTGCCCCGACGGCGCGTTGTTGGTGAGGACGCCGGAGATCTGGTTGGAAAATCCGCCGACGGTGATGCGGTACCAGTCGTCGTCGTTGAGGGCGGAAATGAGGCCCGTGTAGACGGTGTTCTTGGTGATGATCGTCGCGGTGGCCTGCGTGTCGTTGTTTTCGTAGATGTCGTCGGCGACGACGTTGATGAGGTAGGTGGGGGAGCCGTTGTTGGATTCGTCGCTTTCGGGTTGGAAATTCAGGTCGTCGATGTAATAGCCGAGGTAGTACTGGCCGGTCGGCAGGCCGGGCGGGATGACGATGTTGAAGTTGGCGGTGTAGGTGCTGTTGGCGAGCAGCGTGGGGACCGAGGTGGCGCCGACGAGAATGCCGCTGGGATCGGCCAGGGTGGGCCCGGTCATGAGGTAGGCGCCCAGTTCGACGCCGGTGGTGGCGTCGATGACGCCGGCATTGGCGCAAGGTACGCTGACGGAAAATGTGGTGCCCTGGGCGGCGACGACGTTGGAAACGTCGAGCACATTGTTGCCGACGACGTAGTCGATGCCGGCGTTGGCGCTGACAAAAATGGGGACGGCAATCTGGTTGTTGAAGTGATCCAATTCGGTCACCGCGGCGTCGTAGTTGGCCATCAGGATCAGGTAGTACTGCCCGACCGGCAGACTGCCGGGGATGGTGATCAGCGAGGTTTTCTGGATGGAGCTGCCGGGGCTGTAATTCGGCGCGCAGTCCATGTTGAGCGAGGTGTCGCTGCCAGAGTAGGTGGGGCTGAGGCCGAGGAAGAACCCGTTTTTGACGGTGCCGGTGCCGCCGCCGAGGTTGGTGACGTTCCAGGTGACTTCGATCGCCGCGCCGCGCTGGACCAGCGTCTGGTTCAGCGCCAGGCCCTCGACGGTGAAATCGGGGGTGGAGCCGCTGATCAGCACGGGGAAGACCATGGACGTGACGGTTTTGCCGTCGATGTTGGCGAAGATGAAATATTCCCCGGCGGGCAGGCCGGTGGGCACGGTGGCGGTGACGGTGACGGTGTCGGTGGCGCCGGCGCCGACGCCCGGCTGCAGCGCGGATTGGCCGATGACCAGATCGGTGCCGGGTTCGAAGGTGTTCACGTCCACCGCGGGGTCAAAAGCGGCGTCGGTGGAGAGATAGGCGGTGATCGTGAACACTCCGCTGCCTTTGTTGCCGGAATTGTTCACCTGCATTTGAAAACTGAAACTGGCGCCGGCCAACTGCCCGGGAAGAGCGTCGGGGACGTTGACGTAATTCAGCCGCACCTGTCGGGTGTGGGTGCAGTTGGAGCCCATAAACAGCAGCAGGGTGCCGCAGCCGAATACGCCCAACAGCAGCGAACGCAAAGCCGGCAGGGAGGGCAATTTCAGGTGCAATTTCATAGGGGATTCCTCGCAGCCGCACAGCGACCGCCGTGGGCTATCATACCGACTCTCCGTCGTCTGGCTTGGGGCGGGCCTGCGAAAATGTCACCGTGGCAGCAACGGCCCGTACCGGCTGCCGCACCGCATCCGCCGCGCTGGGCGGACAAGGTCCATGGCGGCACATCCCGTGGAACGGCGGGAACTTCCCGAAGCGGGCGCGACCGACTCCACCGACCCTCGACGCAGCTTGGTGGCGCGATATTAGACGCTCGGCGGGTGGCGGCGGGGGCAGCGGGGTAGGCGGCCGGTTGCGGCGAATCGCCGGCGGCGCATGTGTACGATTGGAAAAGCGGTTAAAGTAGGGGGCCGTTTCGCGCAACAAAAGGATGGTCTTCGCCATGAGCAAGAAAAACAATCGCAAAGGCGCCGCGCAGGACCGCGCGTTGGCCGCTCAGCGCCATGAAGCCTGGGTGCGCACGCAGCCGCACTACGTGGTCGCCGAGGTTCCGCCCGAAGCAAAGGTGGCGCCCAACGCCGATCCGGTGTTCAAACCGGTTCGCCCGTTTCGGTCGGTCGATCCGAAATACGCCGCGCTGCTGGAGCAGGAGGCGCTCCCCGAGGACCAGGTGAAGGGCACCTTCCGGACGGTGCTCGAACAGATGCCGCCGGGAACGAAGGTAGTTAAAGGTCCGGATGACCGCCCGGTCTTCATCAGCCCGCTGCAGCAGCCGTGAAGGGTGCGATCGGAAGCCGACCGCCGCTCACCAGCCACGAGGGTCGGTGCGGGGAACAGGGCCCGAGTCACCGCTGAATAAATCGTTCAACTGTTTTATTTCGAATAGGTTAAAATCGTTCTTCCCGGTGTTGGCTGGAAGATTTCCAGGGCCAAGGCGGTGGCCACGGCCGGGATTTTTGGGATTTTTCGACGCCCCGCGCGTTATTTTTCCTGAAAACACTGAACCGGTGCGTTTCCCAACGGTCTACCCCGCTGACGGTTGAAGACGGATTCTCGACATCAGGAGCCGATCCATGGCGATCCCGCATATTGAAAGCAAACTGGCACGGTTGCGCGGCATGATCTACGCCGCCTGCCTGAAGGACGGTCTGCTGCGCACGCTGGCGGTGGCCTGTGCGGTGGTGCTTTTCTTTCTGGCCGTCGACCTGATGTTCGTGCTGCCCTACGCGGTGCGAGTGGTGGCTCTGCTGATGATCGTGGGCGCCACGGCGCTGACGGCTTGGCGCTACATCTTCCGGCCGCGCCAGGTGAAGCTGACCGACGACGACATGGCGTTGACCATCGAGCGGGAATTTCCGCATTTGAACGACCGGCTGATTTCGACGGTTCAGTTGGTCCGGCTGACCAAGCAGCTCAAGGCCGGCGAACTGGGCCTGTCGGAAAAAATGATCGACACGGTGGTGCAGGAAACCGAAGCCAGCGCGGCGGAAATCGACCTTAATGCGGTGATCAAATCCGAGAACCTGCGTCCGTTGTACAAGTCGCTGGCGCTGGCCGGGGGCGTGCTGGCGCTGCTGCTGCTTTTGTACGGCTACCGCGACGTGGGCAAGGGCTTCAGCCGGCTGTGCTTGCAGGACGACCAGTACCAGGGGATGCGGCATTTCGTCAATGGGGGCGTGGAGAACGACAAGGCGCTGCAGGGCGAAAAATATCAGATTCTCGGGACGATTGAAGGCGCGCAGCCGGACGAAGTGACGATCCGCATGCGGGCTGTGGATGCGGACGGCCATGGCGAAGGCAACTGGCGCAGTCCCGAGCCGATGCGGCTTTTGGACAACAGCCCGGGCAAGCAAGAGGCGCTCGATCCGCTGGCCGACGGCATGCTGAACTACTTCCGTTTCCGCAACAGCAACAACGGCGAGACGCGCTTCGTGTACGACCTGTCGCGGGTCAGCGAAAGCTTCGAATACCAGATGTTCTGCGGGAACCTGACGCACAGCGATCTGTACCGGGTGGATAAGGTGGAACGGCCGAGCCTGGATACGCGGATGGCGACCTACACGCCGCCGGCCTATCTGTATCCGGCCGACAGCACGCCGCAGGAGCGGCAATCGAAGCCGCAGGAGATCCAGTCGTTGCAGGCGGTGGCCGGGACGCAGGTCAAGCTGTCCTTGACGACCAACCGCAAGGTGGACACGGCGAATCTGGAACTGATGCACACCGAAGGCGGCGAGCCGACGCTGGAGCCGCTGACGATTTCCGACGCGCCCAATGGCAGGAGCCTGCTGTCGGGGCAGTTCACGCTGGCGCCCGGGCTGAGCATGGCGCAGGTGGACATGGAGTGCAAGGATTTCGCCGAACTGAACACGATCAAGGGGGTGAAGCCGCGCTACAACAAGGCCAACGAGTCCATCCAGATCGCGGTCAGTGACGACCTGCCGCCGCGGGTGGACGTGTACACGCCGAGCGTGACCGAGCAGGTGACGAAGAGCTACACCGCGCCGATCACCGCGGCGATCGCCGACGACCACGGCCTGGCCGGCGCGGAGGTGCGCTGGTCGGTGCACCGGACCGTCAAGAATCCGAAGGCGACCGATCAGCAGAAGTCGGAGGAACTGAGCAACAGCGGCACGATTCCGTTCAAGGATTTTGTCGGCGACCCGCGGATGCAGCAGGCGTCGCTCAATATGCTGATGCCGATGAGCGACCTGTCCGGGCCGGACAACACGCCCGTGCAGGAAGGGGACACGGTGGTCTGGAGCGTGTACGTGTGGGACTACAAGCCGACGCCCGGCGCCGGCGGGAAGCTCCTGCCGAAGCTCCACGGAACCGCGTCGAACGACCGCTTCATCCGGATTCTGACCAAGGAAGAAGTGCTGGCGCTGTTCAACCAGCGCAAGGCGGCCTTGCTGGCGATGCTGGAAGCGCTGGTCAAGAATCAGGGCGACAACCTGGACCTGACGCAGGGAGTCAAGATCAAGATCGACCAGACCGGGCAGTACAAGGACCAGCAGCGGGCCGACTTAGTGAACGCCAAGAGCACCGAGACGAAGCTGACCAACGACGCGCAGAGCCTGAGCAAACTGTACAGCGACCTCGAAGCCGACTACCGGGCCTCGGAGCTGGGATCGGCCGACGACCTGAACTTCCTGACGCTGGTTTCGAAGACGCTGGAAAACCTGTCCACCGGCGACGGCGCGAAGATGAACGTGCTGCAGCAGGCGATGCTCGATGTCATCGGCGCGGGGACGATGTCGCAGCGGATGGCCGCGCTCAACGACAGCCTCACGAAGGAAAGCGACGTCTACGAGGACCTCAAGGCGCTGCTGAAATCGGTGAAGGACCGGGAGGCGGCGGAGGAACTGCTGCGGATGGCGCGCAAGATTCTGGCCGAGCAGAAAAGCGCGCTGTCGGACATGAAGAGCCGGGCTGCGGCGCTGGGCGGCCGCGATGTCACGACGCTGAACAAGAACGAAAAGTTCATCCTGACGCAGTTGGCCGACAACGAAAAAACGGTGCGCGCCGACATGAGTACGCTCGACGGCAAAATGAACGACCGCTGGGTGCAGTTGCGGCAGGTCGATCCGTTCACCGCCAGCAACATTGAAATCGCGATGAAGATTTCGAAGAACGTGTATGCGACGGCGGCCAATCCCGACGCCAAGGCGCTGGACGACACGCCGGGCATCGGCGACAAGATGGACCAGGCCACCGAGGCGCTCAACAACAACAACCAGGGCCTGTCGGGCGACTGCATGAACCATGCGATCGGCGGGTTGCAGGAGATCATCGCGGCGCTGGAAAAGAAGCGGCCGTCGGATGTGAAGGATCTGCTCAAGAAAATCGACGAACTGCAACGGGAGCTGGAACGGAACAAGCAGGAATCGGAGCAGATCCGCAAAAATGAACTGAACCGTGAGTCGCAGAAGGAACTGCAGCAGCAGGTGAAGCAGTTGCAGCAGCAGTTGGCGCAGTTGGAGAAGCAGCAGCAGGAGCTCAACCAGCAAACCACCACGCCGCAGAAGCAGGCCAAGGCGGAGGACCTCGCCAAGCTGCGCAAGGAACTGGAAGCCTACCGCGACCAGGTGGAAAAGATGGCGCAGGATCAGACCGGGCTGATGCAGAAAACCGGCGACGCGGCGGGCGACGAGCAGCGCAAGATGGCGGCCGCTCTGCAGGCGCTCGAGGACATCAAAAAGGATCAGGACGCGCTGACCGACCAGACGCAGAAGCTGGTCAACCCTTCGGAGGCGTCGCTGGACGACCTGATGAAACAGGCGGCGGCGCTCAAGACCCAGCAGCAGGGCCTGGTGGACGCGACGACCGACGCGCTGGCCGGCGCGAAGCAGGACGCGACGATCGCCAAGAAAGCGGGCGCGGACAACGCCCCCAAGCAGGCCGACGCGCAGACGGAGGCGGGGAAACTCGACGCCGCCTTGCAGAAATACATCGACGAAAACAAGCAGAAATTGGCGCAGATGCCGGCCGGCGACGCCAAGGACGCCTTGGCGCAGGCGGTGCAGCAGGTGGCCGCGGCCAAGGACGCCGCCACGGCAGCGACCGGGAACATGAGCAAGGCCGGCGACGCGTTGAAGGCGGCCGGTGCGATGGCCGATGCGGCCAAGTCGCCGGATGCGCTGGTGAAGGGCGGCAACGCGCAGGCGGATGCGCTCGACAACGTCAACGCGGCGCTCAGCGCGCTGACCGACGCCAAGAATTCGCTGGCGTTCGCGACCAAGCCGCAACGTTCGGCGTTGATGGACAAGCAGGACGATCTCAAGACCAAAGCCGACTCGGTGCTGGGAGCGCTCAATGCGGTCGCGGCGGTACAAAGCGGCGATCCGAAGCGGGCGGCGTTGGCGAAGGCGGCCGATGAAGCCAGCGGGTACACCGGCAGCGCGAGTTCGGAAATGGACCAGTCCGAAGGGGACCTGGTGGACAGCCATGCGGGTTCGGCGGCGAACAACCAGGGCAAGGCCGGGCACGATCTGGGCAGCGCGATTGACACGCTGAAGAAGGCGCTCGATGCCAACGGCGCGGAGCATCCGAAAGACGCGAACGGGATGAGCACGCCGCAGGGCCAGTTGGCCGGACAGGCGGGCGACCTGGCGAATAAAGTCGGGCAGCTTGCGGCGGCCATTCAGGCGGCCGATCCCAATGCGCAAGGCCAGGGTGGCCAGCAAGGCGGCCAGCAAGGTGGGCAGCAGGGTGGCCAACAAGGCGGCCAGCAAGGTGGGCAGCAGGGTGGCCAACAGGGTGGCCAGCAAGGCGGGCAGCAAGGAGGCCAGCAGGGCGGGCAGCAGGGTGGCCAACAAGGTGGCCAGCAAGGTGGCCAACAGGGTGGGCAGCAAGGAGGCCAGCAGGGCGGCCAGCAAGGCGGCCAGCAGGGTGGGCAGCAGGGTGGCCAACAAGGGGGCCAGCAGGGCCAGGACGGCGGCAAGAAAGCTTTGCAGCAGGCGCAGGGCAACATGAACGACGCCAAGGGTCAGTTGCAGCAGTCGCAGCCGACGCAGGCTTTGGCGCCGCAATCGCAGGCGTTGGGCAATTTGGGCAAGGCGCTCGACCAGTTGGCGCAGCTCGATCAGAAGCTCAAGGAACTGGAACAGCCCAACCGGCGGCTGGCGCGCGAACAGGCGGCGCTCAAGGACGCCGCGCGCAATCTGCAGCAAAAGATGGAAGCGATCAAGCAGCAACTGGGATCGCAGAACGATTCGACGAAGCACATGGACGCCGCCGCAAATGAAATGCAGCGAGCGCAGAACAGCTTGCAGCAGAACCAGAGCGGTCAGCAAGGGGGCCAACAAGGCGGGCAACAGGGTGGTCAACAAGGAGGCCAGCAAGGCGGCCAACAGGGCGGTCAGCAAGGGGGCCAACAAGGGGGCCAACAGGGCGGTCAGCAAGGCGGCCAGCAGGGCGGGCAGCAGGGTGGCCAACAGGGTGGGCAAAAAGGTGGTCAACAGGGCGGCCAGCAAGGCGGCCAACAGGGAGGCCAGCAAGGCGGTCAGCAGGGTGGGCAACAGGGAGGCCAGCAAGGCGGGCAACAAGGTGGTCAGCAGGGCGGCAACCAGAACCCGGAGGCGGGCGATCACCAGAAGAAGGCGCTCACCGAACTGGAAAAAGCCATGCAGGCACTGGCGAAGCTGGCGGCGGAAGCCGGCAACGCGGGCGATCCGAAGCAGGCGCTGGCCGATGCGTCGCACAAGCAGCAGCAGATCTCCGACGACCTGAAGAAGATCAAGAAGCAGATTGACCAGATGCACGAAAAGACCCAGAACAACAACATGTCGAAGGCGTCCAGCGCCACGCAGAGCGCTCAGGGCAAGCAAAGCCAGGCCAGCCAGAGTTCCAGCAGCGGGCAGTCGCAGAGTTCCCAGCAGCAGGCGTCGGACTCGGAGCAGGACATGCAGAAGGCGGCCGACAGCCTGCAGCAGGCCAAAGACGATCTGAAAAAGCAGCAGCAGGACGAGGACAAGCTCGAAGCCGAACGGGCGATCGCGCAGATGATCCTGGTCCAGAAGGCGCTTTGGGTGAAGACCCTCGACCAAGTCCGGCAGAAGACCGACAACATCAAAGCCGGGACGACGCCGGTGACGCGCACGATGCGTGCGGCGCTCAATCACATCTCCGACGACCAAGGCACGCTGGCGGAGACCGCGAACGTGGTGGCCAGCAAACTCGAAGACACCTACGTCTTCGGGACGGTGATGGAGGACATCGCCTCGGATATGAAGGACGTTGCGACTCATCTGAAGCAGCCCGAAAAAGTGGACAGCCTCCAGACCGACACCCAGGAAGACATCCTGAACAAGCTGCGCGAACTGGATGAGGCGCTCAAGAAGGACAAGATGGACAAAAAGAAGGGCGGCGGCGGCGGGGGTGGCGGCGGCGGTGGCGGTGGCGGCGGCAAGCAGCCGGTGGTTCCGCCCATCGCCGAAATCAAGCTGCTCAAGATCATGGAAAACGACCTGAAGGCTCAGACGCTGCGCCTGCACAACGAACTGGCCACCAAAAAGGAATCGCAACTGAGCGAGGACGATCAGGCTCGGATTCTGCGCCTGGCGCGGGAGCAGGGCCGGATCCAGACCAAGACCGACGACATGATCGACAAGGTCAACAGCCAGCAGAAGCAGGGCGGCGGCCAGTAGCCCCCCTCGGCGTGCCGGCGCGCCGGCTGGCGGTGCGGAAGAATTCAAGCGCCTGACCGCAGCCGCGGCCGGCGCGGGAAAGGTGAAGGAGACCGAACGTGAAACCGAATCGAATGCTGACGGTTCTGCTGACGGGCCTGATGGTCTGCGCCGGTGCGCTGGGCGCGCAGGACATTCAGCCGGTGGTGGCGCCCACGCCGCCGACGCCGGCGGTGACGCCAGCGCCGCAGCCGGCGACCGGCGGCGCGACCGACGCCGCGCAGGGGCTCGGTCTCGACGACTACGAGTTGCTCAGCAAGGCCGCGGACGGTCTTTCGGCCGACGATCCGGCGGCGATCGAAAAGGCGCGCAAGCGCTGCGCCGAACTGGCGCCGCAGTACAAAGCGGCGTTGTTTGCCAGCCTGCATGACGAGAATTCCCTGAAAAAACACCTGGCCATCAAGCTGATGCCCTACGTCGGCGACGCGCCGGCGGCGGCCAAGGCGGTGGGCGAGCTATTGGCCGGCGATCACAAGGATGCCGACGACCACATGCGCCTGTTGGCGGCCATGACGCTGTACGAACTGCCCGACCCGGCCGGTTTCGATGCGGCGGTCAGTGCGCTGGCCAACGACAGCAGCGACAAGGTGCGTGCCGCCGCCGCCGAGGCGCTTGGCAAGTTCAACGACGACCGGGCGGTCGCGCCGCTGATCAAGGCCCTCAATGACGACGCCAAGCAGGTCCGCGGCAACGCCGCCGCGGCGCTGGCGCGCTTGAAACTGGACAAGGACAAGGTGCTCGCGGCGCTGCTCAATGCCGCCGACACCGAACCGGACTTGGCGGTGAAGGGCCGCATCCAGGGCGCCATCGCGACGCTCCAGGACCACCCCAATCCGGCCAACGCCGACGACAAGGAAGACCCGCTGAAGGTGCTCGCCAACCTCGCCGACGACATGGGTAACATCGAGGGCAAGCTGCGCAACGACCAGCACCAACTGGCCGAAAACGCGCAGGTGGTCGGCGATCAGCAGAACGTGGTCTCGCGGCTCAATGCGCTGGTCAAAAAGCTGGAACAGCAGCAGCAGCAGAGTTCCAGTTCCAGCAAGTCCAAGAAAAAGAGCCAGCAGCAGCAGCAGCAACAGCAGAAGCCGGGCGAAGGCGAGGGCAAGAAGCCGGGCTCCAAATCCGGCGGCCACAGCCAGCAGGGCGCCACGCAGTCGACCAATCAGCCGGGGTCGGTGCAATACAACAGTGAACGCACCGAGACCGGTTCGATGGTCCAGAAGTTCACCGATCTGCCCGATGCCGAACGGGAGAAGCTCAATACGCTGCGCGGGCAGGGGATCCCCGACAACTGGGCAAACGTGCTGGAGTCCTACTGGAATTCGGTCAACAAACTGCAGGCGCAGGAAGACAACAAGCAGAACGGGGATAACAAGTAGCGCGGGACGATTTTCGGGAAAAATAGGTTGCATTTCGGCCGTCTGGAGTACCCTATTTCCCTTTCCCGCCGCAGCAGGCGGCCGGGAAGGTTGCGCGGCCGGAAGCGCCGGTGCGCACACGGCCCTATAGACATCCGCGGCTTCCCGCGGGGACCTGAAGAGATAGGATCGAGCCATGTCACGGATTTGCGAATCGAGCGGCAAGCGTCCGCGCAAGGGCGGGAACATCGTCTACCACGGTATTCCCAAATATCTTGGCGGCATCGGCTTGCACGTGCGCGGGCGGTCCAAGCGCCGGTTCAAGCCGAACCTGCAGGAAATCCGCGTCATGCTGCCCAACGGCGAAATCCGCCGTGCCAAACTGGCCACCAGCGAAATTCGCAATGGGCTGATGAAAGTGAAAGTCGACGGCAAACGGCAGAAAGTGCCGATCGCCAAGGCGCCGCGCGGCCTGCAGAAACTCCTGCGCCAGCGCGCGCAGCAGCGCCAGGCGGCCGGCAAGTAATTGCTCGCAGCGGCCTTTTTTTCCACACGGCTCTGCGTGAATTGCCGCGCATTTGCTGGAACTCCCTCTACAATTTGAAAATCCGTTAAAATTGCGGGACCTGCCGCGCCGCCGGAGCGGCGCGGGCAGGCGGTTTCATGACGAGGGTGAGGGTCCGTCGGTTGCGGCGTAAGACGACCACGACCATCCGCCGGAAGACGCCTTCGCAGCGCACCGGGGGTGCAAGCGGCGAGGCGGCTCGTTCGGACGGCGCGGGTGGCGCCGCCGCCGACACTGCGCCCAGCCGCGGCGCGAAGGCACGTAGCAGCGCCGCAAAACTGCCCGTCACTGACGCGTCACCGGCCGAAAAGAAGGCCGGCGCCAGTGCCAGCCGCCTGAAGACTCGCCGTTCGCCCAGCGGTGCGCAGCGCCGTTCGGGGACTTCCGGCGAATACGATGTCAGCGTCAAACGCCAGCGTGCTCGGCAGGGCTGGAGTCTCACCACCAAAATGGCGGTGTACTTCACCGGCGTCATCTTCGTCTTCTGCGTGGTCTTCGGCGCGGTGGTGGTGTACTTTGTCAGCCGCCACACCGAACAGCAGATCTTCGCGCAGGGCGAAAACCTGATCATCGGCCTGCCGGAAACGGCGGTCGAAGTGGAAGACTGCAACAGCGATGGCGCGCACCCGGACAAGAACCGCTACAACGACCTGCACGACCGGCTGCAGTCGATCTGCGACAACAATCCGCTGATTTACCAGATCCGCATCTACACCGGGTTGCATGAAAAACCGGTGCCGCTCCTGGAAGTCGGCCAGAAAGCCGACACCATTCGCGTCACCAGCGTCGTCCCCGGCGGCCGCTACCAGAACGTGATTCTGCGCAAGGGCGAAAGCTGGAAACTGACCGTGAGCGAAGGGGAGGTCGAAGGGACCAATCGGAATATTTACTTCTACGACGACTACCGCGCCGGGACCACGTCCTACCCCAGTCTCGGCGTCGAACTGGCCTATTCGCGCGAAGAGGTCGCCAAGGAAGTCAACCGCACCGTCGCCTTGCTGGTGCTGATCGGCCTGTTTTTCGTCGTCGCCGGGCTGCTCTTTGCCTACGGCTTGGCCACCACCATCACTCGTCCGATCAACATCCTGATCAAGGACTTGGAGGTCGTCGCCGAAGGCAATCTCGATCACCAGACCGACTCCCATTCGCGCGACGAAATCGGCGTGCTCGCGGCGACCTTCAACGACATGACCAACGAACTGCGCAAGGCGCAGGAACGCGCCATCTACATGCAGCGCATCGAAGCGGACCTCGAGGCCGCTCGCGAAATCCAAAACCGCCTGTTACCCAAGCGCAAACCGAACCTCCCCGGCATCGACCTCGGCGTGATGTACGAATCCGCCAAGCAGGTCGGCGGCGACTACTACGATTTCATCCCCGTCGACAAGGAGACGCTCGGGTTCGTCATCGCCGACGTCTCCGGCAAGGGCGTGCCCGCCGCGATGGTGATGGCCACCACTCGCACGCTGCTTCGGCTGTACGCCGTCGCCAACCTTTCGCCGGCCGACACGCTGTCGAAGGTCAACCGCGAACTGACGCGGGACCTCAAGCGCGGCATGTTCGTGACCGCGCTGTACATGACCTTGAACCCGCTCAACCGCGAACTGTCGGTGGCGTCGGCCGGCCACAACCCGCTGATTATCTACCGCGCCGCGTCGAAGTCGGTGGAGCTGGAAAACCCCAACGGCATCGCGCTGGGCTTCGACCCCGGGCCGATCTTCAACAAAGTCATCCGCGAAAAGAAGGTCACCTTGCAGGTCGGCGACCGCGTGGTGATTTACACCGACGGCGTGACCGAATCGATGAACCCCGCGCGCAAGGAATGGGGTTCGGACACACTGTATGAATTCACGCGTCAGCACGCCGACGTCCCCAGCGAACAGTTCGTGACCAGCCTGCGCGAGACGCTCCGGCAGCACCAGGGCAGCGCCGAACAGCACGACGACATCAGCTACGTGACCTTCCGGATCGAAGCCTAAATCATCCCATCCGCCACATTCCCGACCCTCTTTTTCCTGTTCTTGCTCCCAGCCCGCCGTCCCCTGTCCCCTGTCTCCGCGCAGATTTTTTCCATTCACATGCGGATTTTTCAGGCGAAACCGGTGGGGCTCCGTACAATTTAGGCACGAGGTGCGTTCGGAAGCGAGAGAGCGAAGGAGGATCGGCGGCAGCCGGCTGGCGGCCGTCGTGGTCTGACTGCGCTCCGGTGGCGGGAGCGTTAGCGAGCTGTTCAACATGGCCGACGTGGTGCACCGCGAATATGTTTTTCCCAACGATGTGCGTTTTCTGGCGCAAATCCGGGAAATCGTGGCGGACGTGATCAACAAGAGTCCCTTCCCCAAGGAGGAACTCAACATGATCAAGCTCGCCGTGGACGAAGCCGTCGCGAACGTGATGGAGCACGCCTACCCCGACACGGCTTCGCTGGGCGCGCAGGAAATCGAATTGACCTTGGATGCCGACGATTCCGAAGTCCGTGCCGTGATCCGGGATTCCGGCGTCAAGTTCGATACGACGCAGTTGCGC
>JBOHNC010000340.1:0-20611 GCA_050730415.1 Planctomycetota bacterium | reverse complement strand
GCGCCGGCCCCGCCCCCAAAGTTCCCACGCCGCGCGAATGGCTCGTCGATCCCGCCAACCGCTCGCAGCGCATGCGCCTGGCGCGAGCCCTCGCCTACACCGCCGACCAAGTCCGCCAGCTCGAAGGTTTCAACCGCAACATCGAACGGCTCATGCGCGAAGCCAACCGGCTGATCGCCCGCCATCCGCGTCCGCCCCGCCAGCGCGCCATGGCCGTCGATCGCATCGTCGAATATCTTTCCCTTTGCAACGCCGATCCGCTCGCCTTCAGCCCCGACGAACTCCCCGCGCCGAATCTGCGTTTCGCCACCACCTTGGAAGAACTCGCAGCCGACCCCGACGACCCCAACCTGCAAATCATCAACCCCGTTCGTGACGCCCAGCCCCTGCGTTTGCCCGCGGCGTTAGCTGGGAGCGCGGATCGCCCCGGTCAACCAGTCCGCCGTGAAACAAATGCCGGCGAAGCTGGTGCCTTATCGCTCGAACAACCCGTCGTGCCATCAATGAGCGAAGAGGGCGGGCACGGGGGCCCGCCCCTACAAACCCAAGGCGCGGAGAAGGACGAAATCCCAGAAGCCGTGCTGGAACGCGGCGTTTCCAGGAGGAACGGCGCGGTGGATGCGCTCGCCGGATGCGCGGATCGCACCGGTCAACCAGTCCGCAATCAAACAAACGCCGGAGATGCCGTCGCCCTGTTGGCGAAAAAGCGCGTTCTGCCAGGCATCGCTGCGGCAAGCGTGCTGCTGCTCCTGACGCTGCTCGGCGCCGCCGGCGCGACGGGCATGACCAGCACCGCGAGCGTCAATCGCGTGGTTTCCCGCCGACCCATCGCAAAATCGGAAGCCAACGGGGAATGTGGTGGTCTCGCGCCGGGCGCGACGCCGCCCAGCGACGCGGGGCGGCTGGGGGGGTGCGGGTTATTTGTACGCGCCGATGGAGCCGCCGGTGACCTCTTCGAGGCGGTCGGTGGCGGGGGGCGGGGTGGGCGTCAGGGCGCTGATTTCCGCCCGGCCGTCGGGGGTCATGTCGACCTCCAGCGCGGCCAGCGAACCGTTGAGTTGCTCCAGGTTGCGCGCGCCCAGGATCGGCGCGGTGATCGCCGGATGGTGCATGACCCAGGCCACCGCCAGCGCGGCCGGCGGCACGCCCTTTTTCTCGGCGAAGTCGGCGAAGCGGTTGCCGTCGCGCAGGTAGGATTCTTCGCTGTAGCGCGCCACGTACATTTTGTTGTCGGCCAGCCGCACGCCGGCGGCGATCGGCTTCTGCCGGAACTTGCCCGTCAGCATCCCCGCCGCCAGCGGGCTGTAGGAAATCACGCCCAGGTTCCGGGCGCGCGCCATGGGCAGAATTTCGACTTCGCATTGCCGCTTGAGCAAACTGTACATCGGCTGCAGACAGACCACCGGCGCGAAGCCGCACTGCTGGGCGAGGGCGAGGCCTTCCATCGTCTGCCAGGCGCTCCAGTTGGAGACCGCTCCGTACAGAATCTTGCCGGCGCGCCGCAGGTCGTCGAGCGCTCGCAGGCTGTCTTCCATCGCCGCGTTGGGATCGAAGCGGTGCAGAAAGAACAGGTCGAGGTAGTCGGTTTTCAGGCGCTTGAGCGAGGCTTCGCAACTGAGCACGATGTTTTTGCGCGAGAGCCACTGGTCGTTGGGCTGGTCGGACATTTTGAAGCCGCACTTGGAGGTGATGACCAGCTCATGCCGTTCGGCGCCGATCAGGCCGCCGAGGATTTCCTCCGCGCCGCCGCGCTGGTAGGTGTTGGCGGTGTCGAAAAAGTTGATGCCGACTTCACGGCAGCGGCGGTACATCGCGGCGGAGGTCGCCGCGTCGGCGTCGCCGCCGAAACTCATCGTGCCGAAACACAGCGGCGAGACGCGCAGGCCGGTCGATCCAAGCAGACGGTACTTCATGGGGGGCTCCCGCAACCATCCGCGCACCGGCAGCGCTGGCAGCGCCGGCGGCGGTGGAGTTCGTTGTCATCGGCAGCCAATTATCGCGCGATTTGCCGCATCGCGAGCCGCTGCGCGTTGGCATGCAGCAGAAACGGCACGCTGGCCGGTTCCAGCCACGGCCGTTCACGCGCGAACCACTGCGCCAGCGCGTGGATGCGGGTTTCGTCGAGCGGCACATGACGGCCCTGGCCGGAGCCGAACAGCACGCGCTGCGCGCCAGCTTCGCCGACGTAGAAATGCAGGATCGCTTCGGCGCGCCGCAGTTCGGGCGCGGTGAGTTCTTCGAGGGCCACGCCGCGCCGCCCGGGCGCCAGTCCCGGCAGGCCGCGCGCCAGACCGTACAACTGCGCGTCGGAACCGACGCGCACGATCTGATCCCAGCCCTTCATGCCGGTCGGGCCCATCGCATCGAGCAGCACCGGGAGGGTGGAATGGCGCTCGAAAAACCGATCGAACACCGGCCACCAGGCGAAGACATCGGGCGTGTCGGGCGGCGGTTCGATCCGGAGCGCCAGGGCGGCGCCGGAACGTTCAAAGTCGGTCCAGGCGGCGTCGTGGACGCCGAGCAGCCGCTCGAGATCGTCGGGGCTGGCGAGCGTGACCAGCGGCCAGGCCGGAGACGGCGCGGGGGTGTCGTCCAATTGGGTGTGGCGCGAGGACAGGCCGGAGGACAGATGGTCGGTCAGGCGCGCCGACGGCCGGGCGGTGAGGGGGTCGTTGAGCCTCCGCAGGAGCGCGGCGATGAAATCGGCGAGCGGCCGTTCGCGCAGGTACACGCTGGCGGAATCGGACGGGAACGGAGGGGCGGCAGCCGAATCCGAAGGCGAGTCGGCGGGATCGGCGTCGAGCACCGGGAACTCGCCGGGGCCGTTGGAAGCCGTCGGCGGGGGCAGCGTGATCCAGTGCGGCGGGGCCTGTTCGAGCGACACCCAGGCAAAGCGGCCGCAGTCGATAAATTCGGTGGCGGGTGATGTCATGGGACCGGTGGCTCTCATTCGCGGACCCCATCATATCAGGAACTGCCGGGGTGCTTCAAAACCGCGCGGCCGGGCGCCGGCGCAACGTGGGCCGTGGGCCTTCTCAGCGGCGGCCGGGTGCACTTTTGTCGCCGGCCATTTTCGAACGGGCGGTTTCGCTTGACCGGCCGGCCGCGCGGGTGCATCATCGAGGCTGCCCCGGCAGGAGTCCGGTTATGTCCTCCGCAGTCAAGGTGTTGCCGACCCGTTCATCCCCTTCAACTTCACGCGGCGCGCGGGCAATGCCGCAGGCGCAGCCAAGCGGTCCCGCGCCAGCCGACCTGCCGCGCAGCGCCGATGCAATCCGCCGCCACAACGACGAGGTGCTGGCGGTCTGGGCCGCCTACCGCGCCGGCCGGCCGACGCGTGTGCCGGTCATCATCGGCACCAACACGCGCTATTTTCTGCTGGGCGAACAGGCGCCGTTTCGGCACATTGATTTCAAGGAGTACACGCTCGATCCGGACCTCATGTTCGACACGCAGGTGGCGATCCAGGAATGGCAGCGAACCCACCTGTTGCAGGACGCGCCGATGGGGCTGCCGGCCGAGGAGGACGGCTGGAGCGTGAATGTGGATTTCCAGAATTTCTACGAGGCCGGCTGGTTCGGCTGCGAGGTGGCTTTTTTCGACGGCCAGGTGCCGGACACCCATCCTCGATTCACCGCCCCGGAGCGCAAACGCGAGATCATCGCACAGGGCGACCTCGATCCCTTCGGCGGGCTGATGGCCGACGTGAAGACCTACTACGATTGCTTCCGCGCCCGGGCCGAAACTTTCGAGCACCGCGGCCGCAAGGTCCGGCAGGTCTCGCCGCGCGGGCTGGGCACCGACGGCCCGCTGACGGTGGCGGCGAACCTGCGCGGCGCGACCGAGCTGTTCACCGATTTCATCGAAGACCCCGAATACGTGCATGAATTGCTCGCGTATGTCACCACGCAGACGATCCGGCGGATCAAGGCCTGGCGAAAATACCTGGGGCAGCCGGAGCGCCAGCCGTTCGGCTTCGCCGACGATTCGGTGCAACTGATTTCGCAGAAAATGTACCGTGAATTCGTGCTGCCCTGTCACCGCCGGCTGAAGGCGGAACTGAGTTCGACGCCGGAGGGCGGCTCGATCCACCTGTGCGGGGATGCGTCGCGGCATTTCAAGACCATCGTCGACGAACTGAAGATCGACCGGTTCGACACGGGGTTTCCGATCAATCACGGCGCGGTGCGCAGGGCGCTCGGGCCGGCGGTGGAAATTCTGGGCGGGCCGCATGTCGAACTGATGCGCAACGGCACGGCGGCGGAGGTCTACGCGGCGGCGACGGGGGTGCTCGAATCGGGCATTTGCGAGGGCGGGCGGTTCATTCTGCGCGAGGGCAACAACCTCGCGCCCGACACGCCGCTGGAAAACGTGGCCGCGCTGCACCGCGCAGCGCGGGATGTCGGCGTCTACCCGGCCTGACCGCCGCGGCGCGTGTGCACCGGCTCAAACATTAAGACTTGGTTTTCGCGCCTCGCGGCGCTGCCGCCCTTGCTTGCGAAGCGCCCGATTCCCTTTACAAATTGGAGGCCGAATGCGCCTCGCTGGAGCCGCGCAGGGTCGGCTTAGCCGGTTGCCATTGCGGGGAGAATTTGCGTGCGCGTCGTCCACACCTACACTGTCGTTCCCGCTCTGCCCGACCGCATGGCCGTGCTCACTGACATCGCCTACAACCTGTGGTGGTGCTGGAACCAGGAGGCGCGCGAACTGTTCATCCGTCTCGACCGCGGCCTGTGGCAGGAAACCGACCACAACCCGGTGGCGATGATCGGGCGGCTGTCGCAGGAGCGGGTCGATGAGCTGATGAAGGACGTGGGCTTCCTGTCGCACATGGACCGCGTCAACAACCAGCTGGTGCAGTACTTGCAGACGAACCCGTGGTGGGATCGCGAGACGGCCGGGAAGGCCAACGTGAGTTTCGCCTATTTTTGCGCGGAATACGGCCTGCACGAATGCCTGAAAATTTACTCCGGCGGCCTGGGGCTTTTGGCCGGCGACCATCTGAAATCGGCCAGCGATGTGGGCATCCCGCTGACGGCGGTGGGGCTGTTTTACTACAACGGCTACTTCCAGCAGAAAATCAACGCCGACGGCTGGCAGCAGGAATACTACCCGGAGCTCGACTTTCACAATCTGCCGGCGACGCTGGAAACCGACGACAATGGCAACCCGATCACGATCACGGTGGATTTCCCGGGGCGCACGATTCATGTCCAGTGCTGGCGCATCCAGGTCGGCCGGGTGCCGCTGTATCTGCTCGACACCAACCGCGGGGACAATTTGCCCGAGGACCGGCAGCTCACCGCGCGCCTGTACGGCGGGGACACCGAGCACCGGCTGAAGCAGGAAGTTCTGCTCGGCGTGGGCGGTATGCGGATGCTCCGCGCGCTCGACATTCACCCCGACATGTTCCACATGAACGAGGGCCATGCGGCGTTTCTGGCGCTGGAGCGGATGCGCGAACTGGTCGAGGGACGGGGAATGAGCGCCGACCTGGCGCGCGAGGCGATCACCGCCGGCAACGTTTTCACGACGCACACGCCGGTGCCGGCCGGCCACGACGTGTTCGGGCCGGACCAGATCGACCGGTATTTCGGCTCGTGGTACGACAAGCTGCGGCTGGGGCGGAAGGCCTTCCTGGCGCTGGGCCGTGAAAACCCGCACAACGAGGCGGAACCGTTTTCGATGACGGTGCTGGCGCTGCGCTGTTCGGCCTTTGCCAACGGCGTGTCGAAGCTGCACGGGGCGGTCTCGCGCAAAATGATGCAGCACGTCTGGCCGGAAGTTCCGCTGCATGAGGTGCCGATCGGATCGGTGACCAACGGCGTGCACACGCAGTCGTACCTGTCGCAGGAGCTGTGTCAGTTGTTCGACCGCTACCTGGGCCCGGCCTGGACGGCGGAGGCGATCGGCCACAAGGTGTTCGAAAAAATCGCCGAGATTCCCGACGCCGAGCTGTGGCGGATGCACGAGCGGCGGCGCGAGCACCTGGTGGCGTTCGTGCGCGAGCGATTGCAGGTGCAGGCGCACCGCAGCGGCTGGTCGCCGGCCGACTTGCAGTTCGCGGCGGAGGCGCTCGATCCGGAAGCCCTGACCATCGGTTTCGCGCGGCGTTTCGCGACCTACAAGCGGGGCACGCTGGTGTTCCGCGACCTGGACCGGCTGGCCCGGATCGTCAACGACGCGCAGCGTCCGGTGCAGTTTCTGTTTGCCGGCAAGGCGCATCCGCGCGACGACGCGGGCAAGAAGTTCATCCAGGAGATTTTCAAGATTTCCCACCAGGAACGGTTCCGCGGCAAGATTATTTTCCTGGAGGGCTACGACATCAACATCGCGCGCTACCTGGTGCAGGGTGTGGACGTGTGGCTGAACACGCCGCGGCGGCCGCGGGAGGCTTCCGGGACGTCGGGCATGAAGGCGGCGGCCAACGGCGTGCTGAACTGTTCGATTCTGGACGGCTGGTGGCCGGAGGCCTATGACGGCCAGAACGGCTGGGCCATCGGCGAAGGCGAAGACTACGAGGACCTCGACTACCAGGACCAGGTGGAAAGCCGGGCGCTGTTGGACATCATCGAGAAGCAGATCGTGCCGCTGTTCTACGACCGGCACAATCACGGCGTGCCACGGGGGTGGACGCAGTTCATGAAGCGCATCATGACGACCTGCATTCCGGTGTTCAACACGCATCGCCAGGTGCAGGAGTACACCACCAAGTACTACCTGAAGGCGGCCAAGAACAGCCAGGCCGTCGCGCAGAACAACTACCAGGGCGCGCGCGACCTGTGGGACTGGAAAATGTCGATGTACCAGCGCTGGGCGCAGATCCGCATCGAGGAGGTGCACGCGAAGAAAGACGCGGCGCTGCCGATCGGCGGCGATCTGGAGGTCACCGCGCGCATCAACCTCGGGCAGGTCAGCCCGCAGGATGTGGCGGTGCAGCTGTACCACGGCAACGTGGACCTGCAGAATGAAATCGTGGAGGGCGAACCGGCGACGATGGACGGGAAAAAAATCGCCGAGGGCGTATACGAGTTCACCGGGCGGGTGCGCTGCGTGGTGTCGGGCAAGTTCGGCTATACGATCCGCATCCTGCCGCAGCACCCCTACCTGAGCCACGGATTCATTTCGGGCCTGATCACCTGGGGTTGAGCGGGCCGGCAGCGGATTATTTCCGTGGTGACAGGGCAGCGTAGAACTGCGTGTTCGTGTGTGCTGGTGATCGCTGCTCAGGATGCCCTTCGCAATTCAAATGTCGGAGGCATTGTGGCACGGGACGCTGTCCCGTGATTCGTTCAGTCCATCCCCGGCGGTCAGCCCTACGAACGCGGCCCGCAGGCGTTCACTGCGCAGGGTGAATTCCCGATCGAAACAAACGAACCAGATGATAAGGACCGCGGCTTTGCCGCGACTTTTTATGCACGGGACAGCGTCCCGTGCCACAATGCGTCGGGCATTTCACCGGCGTTCTTCAGTACCATCTCCGGCAATCCATCCTGTGAACGCGGCCGTCCGGCGCCAGGCTTTCCGCCATCGCGATTCGCACGGGTTGTGAAAAACCGGCTCCGGCGCAAAATATTCCCAACCTGGGGGCTACTCACCTGTAGCCGCACCAGAGGACCGTCGCGGCCGCGCGGCGGAACTACATGAGCCCGCCCTGCCCAACCGGAGCCGCCCCATGACCTTGACCGCTCGCCGCTCGCCTGCCGCCGCTGCGCCAAGGCCGGGCTCCACGCTGGTTCCCCTGGCAACGCTGGCTGGGCTGGCGACGCTGGCGGCGCTGAGCGCGGTGTGCCGGCCGGCGACGCTGCGTGCCGCCGACGTGCCGCCGGATGTCGAGCAGGCGCTCGAAGCAGTCGAGGCCGCCGCGCCGCCGTCCACCGCCGGGGCCGAAGTCTGGGGTACCTGGATTCACGCCCGCGCCGCGGCCAAAAAGGAATTGCTGGGCGCCGGGGATCAGGCGGTCGCGCCGATCGTGGCGTGGATCCGCAATCAACTCGGCCTGGACCGCGGCGGCCAGGACGTGGTGCAGGGCCGGGGCGAAGTGCTGCACACGTTCTACTCGATCCTGGCGACGCTCGATCCGCACCGCGCCGGCGCGCTGTTTCTGGAGATCGCCAAGCTGCGCGCCGACCATCCCTACCAGGAGGAGCGTGCCTGGGCGCTGTGGGCCTTGGGCGGCATGACCTTTCAGCCTTTCCTGGGGGACGCGCCGGAACCGGACACAGCCACGCTGCAAGCGGCGGCGCAACAGGCCGACGCCTGGTGGAAGATCCACGGCGCGCAGCCCTGGACCCAGTGGCGCGAGGACGCCATCGCGCGGGCGCACGATGAAATGGAAGGCAACGAACCGGACGCCGCGCTGGCCGGCGCCACATTTCTTTTTTCGCAGAATCTCGTCGACGACACGGTGCTGAAGGCGCTGCGGTCGCTCATCAGCGGCGAAGGCCGCACTTGGGACAGCCTGCACAACTATCAGCGCGCGCGGGCGATTTCTCTGGCGGTGCGCCTGCGGCGGGTGGATTTCGAGCCCTTGTTTCAGGCAGCGGCGATGAGCGCCGATGCGACGGTGGCGCAGGCGGGCGTGGCGGCGTTGGGCGCCGTCGGCACGCCGGCCAGCCTGTCCCTGCTGGTGCAGATTGCCGCCGATCCCGATCCCGACCGTGCCGCCGATGGTTTGCTGGCCGGCACCGCGCTGACCGGCGCCTGGCAGGCCACGGCGGATGAATTCAAGCTGTGGGCGGCCGCGCACGCCAAGGAAAAGCAGGAAGACTGGTGGCTGCGCGGGCTGCCCGATCTGGTCGATCGCGCCGCCAAGGGCGACGCCACCGCCGTGTCGATCCTGTACACCCGCGTGCGCCGGCCGATGCCGCCGGTGTCGCTTGACGACCTGCGCTACCCGCAGTTCGGGCCGCAGATTGAAACCTGGCCGGTCTGGTATGCGCGCGTGAAAGATCTGCTGGCCTGGGACAGCCAATACGGCCAGGTGGTGCTGGACCGAGCGCCGGCTGCGCCGGCCGCACCGAACGCGAAGCCGTCCGGCGCCACGCCCAACACGCCCAGCACGCCCAGCACGCCCGCCGCCGGTGCGTCGGCGCCGCCGGCGGAGTTCGCGCCGTTTGCGCCGGCCGCGCCCGCGCCCACTCCTGCGCCTGCGCCTGCGCCTGCTTCGACTCCGGCGCCCACCCCCGCGCCGCAGCCGTGACCGCCGTGTCCACTGCATCGACCCTCGCACCCGCGCCGGGCGCCGCTTTTGCCGCCGCGGTGCGGGCGATTCTGGCCGGGCGACCGGGCGTGCTGTTCTATCGGGAGGAGGCGCAACCGCATGCGCCGGCGTTCGCGGCGGTGGAACCGTGGGTGGTTGCGTCGATCCACGCCGAGAAACTCTGCTGGCGGGAATTCGACGGCAGCGCGCCGGACGGGCGGCGGTTCGAAACGCCGCTACCGGCGGCGGCGGCCTTCGATCTGCTGCAAACGCTCTGGTCGGCGCTGCCGGCGGCGCAGCCGGCCCAACCGGAGCGAACGCTCGAAGACGCAGTCGGCGGCGGTCTGCCACGGATTCCGGTGTGGTTCACCTACGAACTGGGCGAGTGGCTTGAACCAGCCGCACTGCGCAACCGGGTCGGCGCCGGAGCCGGCGCCGCGCCGGGGCTCGGCCGCGATGCGAGCGCTCTGGCCGGCTTCCTGATTCCGCGCGCGATTTTTCGCGCCGACGGTCAGCTGGTTCGCGATGCCGAATCCATCGGCCTGCGGCTGCAGCAATGTTTCCACGCCTGGCTGCGCGCGACCTCGAGCCGGTTCGCGCCGACCGCCGCGGCCACGGTGGCCGCCGCGGCCGCCGTGGAGAAGGATCGCGCGCGCGGCGAGACACCTGGTTTCTCCGGTGAGACGCTCGCACCGGCCGACCCCACCGCCACGCGCGCGGGATTCCTGTCTGCCGTCGAGCGCGTGCAGGAGTACATCGGCGCCGGCGATGTGTACCAGGTGAACGTGACGCGCCGGGAGCGCCACCGCACGCGCGGCGGGCCGGCGGCGGCGGGCCGGCTGTTCGAGACCATTCTGCGCCGTCATCCCGCGCGTCTGGCCTCGTTCTGGAATGCCGTCGACGCCGATCCGGTGGCGGGCGTACAGTCATTTCTGAGTTTCACGCCGGAACGGTTGCTCAGCGCGACGCCCGACATCGAAGGCGGATGGCGGCTGACGAGCAACCCGATCAAGGGGACGCGCGCGCGGCCGGTCGGGATTTCGCCCGCGGCCGAAGCGCGTCTGGCGGCCGGGTTGATGGCCGATCCGAAGGAGCAGGCCGAACTGAACATGATCGTCGACATGGCGCGCAACGATTTGAGCCGCATCCGTGGAGCCCGGCGGGTGCGGGTGGAAACGAGCGGCCGGATCGATCGGCTGCCGTTCGTGCTGCATCGAGTGGCGGAGGTGACGGCACAAACGCCGACCCGCCCGGAACTCAGCGATCTTTTGCACGCGGTATTTCCGGCGGCGTCGATCACCGGCGCGCCCAAAATCCGCGCGATGCAGATCATCCGGGAACTGGAGCCGACGCCGCGCGGCATGTACTGCGGCGCGCTGGGCTGGCTGGGTGACGGATTTCAATGCGACCTGGCGCTGGCGATCCGCACGCTGGAGACGCGCAGGTTGGAAGGCCGACTGGAAAGCTGTTTCGGCGTCGGCGCCGGCATCGTGGCCGATTCGCAGCCGGAGCGGGAGTGGCAAGAAACGCGGGCGAAGGCGCGCGGCATCGTGGATTGAACCCCGCGCGGCGGCAAACGAGTATCATGGAGCCTTCCCACGAGCGGCCGTGACGCCGGAGGCCTCCGGCGAGAGGTTCGGCCGCTCGAGCGGGGGCGTAGCCCAACCGGCAGAGGCAGGGGACTTAAAATCCCCCCAGTGTGGGTTCAAATCCCATCGCCCTCAGGAATTCATGGCACGGCAGCGCCGGGCCTTTTCGTTCTCGCCTCCGGCACCCAGCACGGGAAACTTATGACCCCCGGAGCCGAAATTGCGCCGAAGTGCCGTGCTGGGCTAATCGCGGGCGTGCCTGACGGCACTTCAGAGATTTGGAGAGAACTAACTAAAAGGCCCTGCACGGCAGCGCCGGCTGGCGCCGGACTGCGCTCGGCACATTGCGCTTTTGGAGGTTTCCGTTCCAATCGGGCCTATGAAACGCAACCGACACACTTCTGCGCCCAGTTTCTTCTACCTGCCCGAATCTCCGGGTGTGTGCGACCGCGGACGGACCTATTTTCGGCAGGGGCGGGTCAGCCTCGAGAAAGTCGAGCCGGCGGAAATCGTCGCCAGCGTGCGCGGCACACGGGTGTACACCGTGGAATTGCGCGCCGACAGCCAGGGCGGGAGCGCCTGGTGCGACTGCCCCTACTTTACCGAAAACGACGAGTGCAAACACATCTGGGCGCTGCTCCTGACGCTGGAAAAAATGGGCATGGCGCAGTCGCAGGACGGCGGCATGCGCGTGCACCTGGAAAAACTGCGGGCGATGAAATTCCTGAACCGCGCCGAACGGACCAAGCCGGCGGTGGCGCCTGATTGGGAGAAAAAACTCAAGCAGGTGCCGGTGTCCGCGCCGGCGGAAGTCGTTCAGGCGCTGGACCCGGTCTGGCCGGCGGGGCAGGTGGTGCTGTACGCGATTGAATCCAGTGCTTGGATCTCCAGCGGCGACCTGCGGGTTCAGGTGCTGGTGCGGCGTCCGCGTCAGGACGGGACCCTCGGCGCTCCCAGGCCTTACTCCCGGCGGCAGCGGCAGTTTCGCAACCACATCCCCGATCCGGTTGACCGGCAACTGGTCGGCGTGCTGACCGACTCCTCCAATCAATATTACAATTCCTACGCCGATCCGATGGAGCGCGCCTTGGGACCGGAACTACTGGATCTGTTCCTGCCGCTGTTCGCGCAGACGGGGCGGCTGCACCTGACAAATCCTCGCGACGGCTTTTCGCTGACCGAACCCTACCGCATGGACACGCCGGAGCCGTGGGAATTCCACCTGACGATTGACCGCCCGAACAAGCTGAAGTATGCGGTCACGGGGGAATTCGTGCGCGGCCAGGAACGCATGCGGCTGGACGAGCCGCAGCTCATCCTGGACTCCGGCTGGCTGTTCAGTCGGGGCCTGATCAGCCGGCTGGCGCATTTCGACGGGCAGGGCTGGATCGCGCAGTTGCGGCGCGATCCGAATTTCATGGTGCCGCACGCCGATGGCGAGCGATTTCTCGAGCCCTTCCTCGAGTCGATCGGTCGGACGCCGCTCAGCCTGCCGCAGGAACTGGCCTTCGAGCGGAAACAAGCGCCGCCGCAGCCATGGATCAAAATCGCGGCGCGGGAGGAGCGCTTCCGGAATTCCGAACTCACCGCCGAAGTCAGTTTCGACTACGCGGGGGAGCGTGTGAAGCCGGAAGACGCACGGCAGAGCCTGTATCGCGCCGAGCAACGCCTGGTGATCGACCGGGATCCGGCGCGGGAGCAGGCGCTGCTGGCGACGCTGACCACGCTGGGGTTTCGCACGGATTCGTACGCATATTACAATGCGCCGCGCCTGCTGTTGAAGGCGAAAAAACTGCCCCAGACGGTGGCGCAGTTGCTGGCCGTCGACTGGAAGGTGGAAGCCGATGGCAAGCTGTTCCGGCCGTCGAGCACCTTCAAAATTTCGGTCCGCTCGGGTGTCGACTGGTTCGAACTTCACGGCACGATGGATTTCGACGGCGCGACGGCGTCGTTGCCGGCGCTGCTGGAGGCCGCGCGCAAGGGCGAAACCACGGTCCTGCTGGACGACGGCTCCCTGGGCATGCTCCCGGCCGACTGGCTGAAGCAGTGGGGCGTGCTGGCCGGAGCAGGTCAGGCGCAGGCGGACCATGTGCGTTTCCGGCCGAACCAGGCGGCGCTGCTGGACGCCCTGCTGGCCGGGCAGCCGGAGGCCGGCTGCGACGAAATGTTCGCTCGCGTGCGCGAGCAGTTGCACCGCTTCGAACAAGTTGCACCGGCTGCGCCGCCGACCAGTTTTCAGGGCACCCTGCGCGACTACCAGCGCGAAGGACTGGGCTGGCTGCAATTTCTGCGCGGCATGCAGTTCGGCGGCTGCCTGGCCGACGACATGGGCCTCGGCAAGACCGTGCAGGTCCTGGCGCTGCTCGAATCGCTGCGGGTTGAACCTGCGCAGAGCACCGGTGCGGGCCGCGGCGCCGACGATCGGCGCCCATCGCTGGCCGTGGTGCCGCGCTCGGTGGTGTTCAACTGGCGGCTGGAGGCCGAACGATTCGCGCCGGGACTGCGCGTCGCCGAACACATCGGCACCGGGCGCGCCCGGCAGGCGCCGGACTTTTCCAACGTGGACCTCGTGTTGACCACCTACGGCACGCTGCGGCGCGACATCGCCTTCCTGCGCGAGATCGCCTTCGACACGGTGATTCTCGACGAAGCCCAGGCGATCAAAAATGCCGGCACGGCGCAGGCCAAGGCGGCGCGCCTGCTGAACACCCGCCACCGCCTGGCGCTCAGCGGCACGCCGGTCGAAAATCACCTGGGTGAACTCTGGAGCCTGCTCGAATTTCTGAACCCCGGTCTGCTGGGCTCGGCGACGGTGTTCCACGCGCTCACCGGCGACGGGCAGGACCTGGATGGCGACGGGCGCGCGCTGCTGGCGCGGGCGTTGCGGCCGTTCATTCTGCGCCGCACCAAAGGGCAGGTGGCCAAGGATCTGCCGCCGCGGACCGAACAGACGCTGTACTGCGATCTCGAAGGCGACCAGCGCAAACAATACGATGAACTGCGCGAACACTACCGCCGCGCGCTGCTCGAAGGCGTCGATGCGCAGGGCCTGAAAAAATCGGCTATTCAGGTGCTCGAAGCGCTGCTGCGGCTGCGCCAGGCGGCCTGTCATCCCGGCCTGATCGATCGCGGCCGCGGGGACGAATCGAGCGCCAAGCTGGACGCTCTGCTGCCGCAACTGGTGGAGATTCTGGACGAGGATCACAAGGTCCTGGTCTTTTCGCAGTTCACTTCGTTTTTGGCGATCCTGAAAAAACGGCTGGATGCCCAGCACCTGCCGTATGTCTACCTGGACGGCCGCACGCGCGACCGGCAGCGCATCGTCGAGCAGTTCCAGAACGATCCGAACTGCAAGCTATTCCTGATCAGCCTGAAAGCCGGCGGGCTGGGGCTGAATCTGACGGCGGCGGAGTACGTGTTTTTGCTCGACCCCTGGTGGAACCCGGCCGTGGAAGCCCAGGCGATCGATCGCACCCACCGCATCGGCCAGCAGCGGCAGGTGTTCGCCTATCGGTTGATCGCGCGCGACACGGTGGAGGAAAAAGTGCTGGAATTGCAAAAATCAAAACGCGCGCTGGCCGACGCGATCATCACGCAGGACAACAGCCTGATCCGCAACCTGACGCGCGAAGACCTCGCGCTGCTGCTGGGCTGATCGCGCCGGTGTGACGGCGGTGGGATCGACCGCGCCCAGGAACGGGAAGTCCCACAGGTCGTTCAGATCGATCACGGTGCGGATTTCATGGTGCGGGTAGGGCATCATCGACGCTGGTTTTCGCGAGTGGATAAATGGAGACACGGCCGGGCGGCCGGCCTGCTACGAATTGTAGCGGCCCCAGCGCTGAATGGCGGCCATGATGAGCCGAAGACCGGTCAGACGCGAGCCGTTGTTCACCGAGCCGGCGGTGGCGAAGCGCAATCCGCGTTTTTCCCGCGCCTGCTCCGCATCGCGCAGAAATTCCGCCACGATGTTCACTTCTTCGTTGCGGCTGAAGGTGAACGGCGCCAGTTGGCCGTCGATCATCGCCCGCGGGCAATGCGCGCGAATTTCCGCCACCGAAAGTTTCGGCCCAAAGTTCACGCTGGTGAGCTGCAGCCGGCCGAGAATCGGCAGCAGGTGGCCCATATCCGAGTCCGAATGCTGCCCGCGCAGGTCGCCCGGATCGGGGCTGTAGCGCTCGAAAACCGCCTTCAAAATGGGGAAGCCGAAGAACTCGTAGATCTTGGCATTGAGCTGCGCGCTGTTGTCGTCGAGCCAATAAAATCCCCGTGGCGCGCCGCCGCTCGCGAATCCGGCTTCCTCGTCGAGAATCCGGGCGCGGTCGAGAATCGCCCGTTGCAGGAGGTCGCGGAATCGTTCCATCAAATCGCGGTGGTCGTAGTACAGGAAGATCAGATTTTCCACGCCGTAGATCGAGGTGGCGAAGGTCACCGGGCCGCGCTGCGATCGATACAGCGGCGGACGCAGACCCAGCGCGCTCAGGCGCGTTTTCTCGGCCGCCCAATTCGGCGGCAGCAGAAACTCACGCAGGCGGTCAAGCCGCCGTTCCACGCGATCGAGCAGTTCGGCCAATTCATCCGGCGTGCGGGCGGCTTCGTGGAGCCAGTAGGATTCCCGGTGCCATTCGTTGCGCGCTTCGAAGATATCGTGGAGCTGTTTGATGGCCGGCCATTGGTGGGTGGGATCGGGCGGTGTTTCATCCAGCAGCCGGCGGCCGACAATTTTTTCGGCGCGGTCGTTGTAGCGGCGGTGCAATTCCGCCCGCCACACGGCATCGTGGTGCAGACGATGCCAGTCTTCGGCAATCCCCAGTTCGTCGAAAACCGCCTCCGAACCCATGTGAATGCCGAGCGGAATCTGGGGAATGTCGGCGCCGAAGGGATCGCGCCGGGCCAGCGCATCGTCGGCCCAGAAGCGCGCGAGATCGACCGGCGCCAGGCCGTCGGTGGCGGCGTTGGCGGCAGCAACAAGGTCGGCCGATTTTTCGAGATGTCGGGGTGAAATGCCAACGGACATGACGGTGCCCTTCCTGCGGCGGGGATTGCCAGCGCAATCCACAGGGGCGACGCGCCGCGGCGACGTCCCGAAGCGTGAGAATCAGGGGGCAAGTGTATTTGTACCCGATCAGGATCGGAATTCCACGAGTTTCACGCGGCGACGGGCCTCGGGAAGCCGGGTTCGCGCGCAGCACTACATCAGTGGCCGTGGCCCTTGATCGCCAGCAGCAGCGCGGCGCCGATCAGCGCGACGATGACGCCGAAGGCAACATAGAGCAGCCGTTTCAGCACGCGGATTTCATCCCGCAGACGGTCGGTCTCGCGGCTGGCGCGCTCGGCTTTGTTGTGCTGCAGCTTGAAGGCGCGGATGATGGTGCTTTTGCCCACGTCGAGACGGTCGGAGGTCGGATTCTGGCCCATTTTGACCAATTCGAGGTCCTGGAAAAGTTCCTCGGGCTCCTGGTACCGGTCGCCGGGGCTTTTGGCCAGCATGCGCTCGAGAATGTGGACCACCTTGTCGGGCACGTCGGGGTTGATCGAGCGCGGGTCGGGCAGTTCGGCGCGGATGTGCTGGCGCATCACCGAGGATCCGGTGCCTTCGAACGGCGGTTTGCCAACCACCATGTGGTAGAGGCTGCAACCGAGGGAATACTGATCGGAGCGCCAGTCGATGTTCTGTTCGCCCATCGCCACTTCCGGCGCGATGTAGTCCGGCGTGCCCAGCACTTCGCCTTCGTTGGCGATGTATTGGTCGAGGTGGGTGAGCACGAAACCGAAATCGCCGAGTTTGACCTGGCCGCTTTTGGTCAGCATGATGTTGCCGGGTTTGATATCGCGGTGCACGACGTTGTGGCGCTTGAGGTGGGCGATGGCGCGCAACACCTGGATGGTGATGTCGAGCGCTTCGGGCACCGGGAGCGGGCCTTCGCGGTCGATTTTGGCTTCGACGGTTTCGCCGTCGATGAATTCCATCGAGAAGTAGTACTGCCCGCGATCCTTGCCGACATCGAAGACCTGAATCAGGTTGCCGTGGCTGAGGCGGCCGGCGAGTTTGGCTTCGAGCAGAAACCGCTTTTTAAATTCGTCGTCCTTGTCCCACTTTTTGTGGAGGACCTTGAGCGCCACCGGACGCCCCATCGAAAGCTGGTAGGCCTTGTACACGGTGCCCAGGCCGCCGTCGCCCAGTTTGCCGACGATCTCGTAGTTGCCGATGCGGACTGCATCGGTTTTCTGCTTGTCGCGGTTCAGGCGGTCGAGCGCGACCTTGATGGATTTCACCTTTTCCGGATCGACGAACTTGCGCGCCAGAACGGCATCTTCGAAGGTGATGGTTTTGCCGTCGTTGGACGCTTCGTCGACATCGGCCATGCAGGTGGCGATCTGCTCTTCGGTGAGCAGGCCGTTTTCGAGCAGCAGATCCGGCAGCGTGACGATGCGGCGGGTGCGTTTGTTGCTCATAGGGCCCTTCGACACCGCACTCCGCTTGGCGTGCGGGACTCCGCGAAAGGTCATGGGCAGACGGGCCCTGTCCTGCGGCGAAATTGACTCCGGTGCGTCGGTTCATTTTAGCCGTTTCCGGCAGGGTTCCCAGTAGCCAGTTCGACGAATTCCGGCCCGCGCCGACGCCAGCAGCCGGAAAATGCGCAAGGTGAAGCCGCGATGCACACGCGGAAAACCGCGGGAAAACCCGAAAAATAAATCCACCGGTTCGGGACCCGCCAGCGGCGGCGCGAATGTGACGCGAGAGCACCGCGTGGCCCGGGGGTGCGAATCCCGGGCCGGCGCGGGCGCAAAAAACGGGGTCAACTCGCGGCGGGCCTCAGCCCGTCCAATGGATTCAACACCGGTTCAGGCGCCACCGCCGACCGGGGCGTGGCGAACCGCCGAAAAAGGCCGTGGCACGTGCCTGTCCAACAGGTCCGACAGGTCCGACAGGTCCGACAGGTCCAACAAGGGGCGGCGACCGGCCAGCGCCTGGTTCAGGCGTCGTCGCCGGCAGCGGCGCCGGCGGGCGAACCTTCGCCCTCCGTCTCACTCGCGGCCGGTGCGGGGCCATCGACGCCCATGAGTTCCCGCCCATTGGCCCGGACGGCCTCGGCAAGTTCGGCGGCAATCGTCGGGTTTTCTTTCAGGAAAACGCGGGCGGCTTCGCGGCCCTGGCCGATGCGGGTCTCGCCGTAGGAATACCACGAGCCGGATTTCTTGATCAGTTTCAAGGTCAGACCGAGGTCGATCAGGCAGCCTTCATTGGAAATGCCCTGGCTGAAAAGCAGCTCGAATTCGGCGGTGCGAAACGGCGGCGCGACTTTGTTTTTGACGACGCGCACGCGCACCATGTTGCCCAGGTTTTCCTCGCCGTTTTTGATCGCGCCGATGCGGCGGCTGTCGAGGGGCACCGAAGCGTAGAATTTCAGCGCGCGGCCGCCGGGGGTGGTTTCCGGGCTGCCGTACATCACGCCGATCTTCTCGCGCAGCTGGTTGATGAAGATCACGACGGTGTTGGAGGAGGAAATGGAGGCAGTCAGCCGGCGCAGCGCGCTGGACATCAGCCGCGCCTGCATGCCGACCGTCGTCTGGCCCATTTCGCCTTCGAGTTCGGCGCGCGGGACCAACGCGGCGACGGAATCGACGATGATTACGTCCACCGCGCCGGACTTCACCAGCGTGTCGACGATATCGAGCGCCTGTTCGCCAGTGTCCGGCTGGTTGATGAGAAACTGCGACAGGTTGACGCCGAGCTTGCGGGCGTAGAGCGGGTCGAAGGCGTGTTCGGCGTCGATCAGTGCCGCGGTGCCGCCCAGTTTCTGCGCGTTGGCCGCCACATGCAGCGCCAGCGTCGTCTTGCCCGAGGATTCCGGCCCAAAAATTTCAACCACCCGCCCGCGCGGCATCCCGCCCACGCCGATCGCCATGTCCAGCGTCAGCGCGCCGGTTGGGATCACCGCGACCGCCTGCACCGCATTGCCGTCCAGCCGCTGCAGGGAGCCCTTCCCGAATTGGCCTTCGATCTGGTCGATGGCCCGCTGCAATGCTGCGTTGCGGTTTTCGCCCTCTTCCTGGCGCAGCCCGGCCACCGTGTCCCGGTCCTCTTTGCTGATGCGCGATTTTTTCGCCGACATGATCATTTCCTTGCTCCTCGCTTCCTGCGCCGCCGGACGGTCGACACCGGGAAACGAGGCGAGTGGTCGCGGGTTGCTCGTGCAGCGATATCCTACCCGGCATCCGCCGGTGCGCGATATCTTCCGCCGCACGGTACCCGTGGCTCTCGCCCGGTTCGCCGAGTTCCTCCGTCCTGCGGGATCCTCCTGTCAGACTGTTTTCCGCCATGTGCGAGGAATAATACACTGCGAAATTACGGTTGTCCACTGTTTTCATGCGAAAAAACGCAAAAAAATGTGATCCGGCCCTGCCCCGCGCCTCATCCGGCCGCTTCAGCCATCGGGCAGCAGCCGGCACAACGCGGCGGCATCCAGGTTGAAATGCAGCGCGCGGGGATCGATGTGCGCGGTCAGGCGGGCCAGCTTGTCGAGCCGATCGCGGAGCAGCGCCGGGGGCGCAAGGTCGAAGGGGCGCGTCATGTTGCCGGCGATGAACTGCCCCGGCGCGAGCGGCTCCAGCCAACACCCCGGCGCCTGGCGCAGTTGGAACAGGCCCACCACGCCGGCGGGCCTTGGGTCGGCCGCGGGCGGGACGGAGTTCAACAGGTCGGGCGGCGATTCGCCGGGATCGACCAGCGCGATTTCCTCGTCGATGAGCGGGTGGTCCTTCAGCAGCACCGTGGCGATGGTGGTTTTGCCCGCGCCGCTGGGCCCGCAAAAAACCCAGGCGCGCCGCGGCGCGGAGGGCTCCCCGGAAACCAATACGCTGGAAGCATGCAGCGCCAACGCCGGCGTGAACAGACCGAACAGGTGAAGCAGTTCACTTTGCACGCGCACCAGCGTTGCGGCCGCGAGCGGCAAGCTGTCCGCGCCAGAGATGGGAACCTCGGCGGCGGCGGAAGCGGCGGAGGTGGCGGAGGTGGCGGAGGTGGCGGAAGCGGCGGAAGTGGCGGGGGTGAGTCTGAAATGGGCCTGCCGTTCGTGCCAGCGCAGTTCAAGATGCAGTTCCGGCGTGAGGCGGCGGCTGAGCTGCTCCAAATCGGCGCGATCGGGCGGAAGCGGCGGCGGCGCCTCCCGCGGCAGCAGCTCGATTTCCACCTGCAAATCGGCCGGCGATTCAGCCCCGCCAGTCGCACCGGACGCGCCCGCCCTGTCGGGCGCGCCAATCGCACCAGTCGCACCGGGCGCACCGGCGCCGCCCGCGCCGCCCGCCTCAGACAGTTCCACCCAGGCGGCGCAGGCCAGGGATTCGCGCAGGGCTTGAGCGGCCTGCGTCGGCAGGCCGGTCAGGCGCAGCGCGACGCTGCCGCCGGCGACGTTCCCACGATAGAATGACGAGGTCGGCATGCAGGCTCCATGCTGAGTGGCGGTCCGCCGGAGCATTGTACCGGCAGCAGCCTGCTAGACCGGGGAGGGAAGCGGTGAGCGTGAACTCGGCCGCGACGGCGTCGGCCCCCGGCTGCGACGCCGGTGCGCGCTGGACGGCCGGGCTCGCGCAAGCAGACGGATCGGTATTCGCACCGGCGCCCTGGAGCGTCTGGTGGACGCTGGCGGCGGACCTGCCCGCGCCGATCGCATCGGCTCCAAGCGGGGTGACGGTGCTGTTTCAGCCGGTGGCGTTGGAGCAGTTTCCCGCCTGGCTGGCGGCGGAAACGGCGCGGCTCCGGCGGGCGGGCGACAGCCTACCGACCGGCCCGGCGGGCGCGGCGGGCGCGGCCGGCCCG
>JBOHNC010000339.1:0-6220 GCA_050730415.1 Planctomycetota bacterium | reverse complement strand
TGGCGAGACGAGGCGTCTCGCCACGACCCTCCAACCCGGGGTCATTCGACCCCGGGCTACTCACAGGCGGCCCCGACGGGGCCAAGATTAAGAATCAAACGCGGACCGTGCATGGGAATTTGCCCTTCCCGTGTGCGCGCTCGCTTCCCCGGGCCCGCGGGCGGGCACGCCCGCTCTTCGTCCGATCCGCCCCGTCGGCTCCGCAAGCCCATCCATCCCTCTCAAACGTCCAAAGCCCCGTGGCACGGGTCGCCAGTCCCGTGCAAAAACAGTGCGAGCGAAGCTCGCGCCCTATCTCCTCTCTTGCCTCCGCGCCTCCGTCGTGCCATGCGGCTGACCACCCCGTGTCCAGCCCGTGTTCAACAAGTCCGAGCGTTTCCCCTGCAAAGCGCGTTTCGCGCTACTCTTTTCTTCTTCTTTGCTATCGCGCGCAAAACCCGCCAGGATGCCGGCGTTCCCCGTGAATGCGATGGTTTGGATGCCGGTGCGCGCCCATCACCGCTCCGGCCCGCCCTTCCGGTCGAACACCACCTCCCCGTTCAGCAGCGTCATCACGACCTCCAGCCGATCGTTCAGCACCACCAGGTCGGCGCGATGCCCCGTCGCCAGCACGCCGCGGCTGTGGTCCAGTCCCAGCACTCGCGCCGGATTCAGCCCTGCCATCCGCGCGGCATGTTTGATCGACACATTGGCCAGCCGCACCATGTTGGCCACGCCGCGCTCGAGGTGACACACGCTCCCCGCCAGCGTGCCGTCGGCCAATTGCGCGCTGCCGTTTTTGATGTGCACCTGCCGCCCGCGCACCGCGTACACCCCGTCGGCCTGTCCCGAGGGCGGGATCGCGTCGCTGATCAATAGTACTCCCTGCGGGCCTTTGACCTGCGCGCAGAATTCCATGATCACCGGGTGAACGTGAATCCCATCGGCGATCAACTGCACCTTCAGTTCCTGGTGCGTGTAGCTCGCCCCGAGCACCCCCGGATCGCGGTGATGCGCCGGCTTCATCGCGTTGAAAATGTGGGTCACCTGCACCACGCCGCAGTCGATCGCCGCGACGACCTCATCGTAGGTCGCCGCCGAATGCCCGATCGAGGGCACGATCTTCCGCCGCACCGCTTCGCGGACGATATCGAGCCCCCCCGGCAGTTCCGGCGCGATGGTCATCAGCTTGATCTGGTCGCCGCCGGCGTCGAACAGCCGCTGGGCCGCCGCCAGGTCGGCATCCCAAAATGAAGCCGGGTCCATCATGCCCGGCATCGTCCGGTTCAGGAACGGCCCTTCGAGGTGAATGCCCAAATATACTTTCGAAGCGGCCGGGCTGAGCAAATACTCCCGCAGGCTGCGCAGCATCGCGACCAGTTCCGCCTCCGGCCGCGCGATGGGCGTGATCAGCGCGCCGGTGACGCCATGTTCCAGCAGCAATTCGGCGGCGCGGTTGAGTTGCTCCGGCGTCACGTCGTCCATGTACGATATGCCGCCAATCCCGTGCAGGTGCAGGTCGATGAACCCGGGCAGGACGTAGGCGCCGTTCAGGTCGATCACCCGCCCGTCGCGCGCCTGACCCGGCACGGTCTTGCGCCCGACTTCGGCGATGGCGCCGTCCTGGATGCGCAGCCAGCCTTCGGGCTGGACGCGGAAGGGCGTCACCAGGCGGGCGTTCACGAGGGTGGTGTTCATGGGTGCGGGTTCCGAGGGGTTGAGCCGGTCGAATCAATTGGCGATCGCGCTGAGAATGCAGATTCCCGACGCGCCGCCGGCGGACTCATTGTAGCCATCCGGCCGCGGGCAGGTAGACTAGGGCCTTCCAGGCGAAGGCCGGCCGGTTGTTGCCGGTCGCTTCGCCGGTCGCACCGGTCGCCCTGGCCGCACCGATCGAACCGGCCGCACCCAGGGAATCGGCCCCATCTGTTGCTCCGGCCGTTGGGGCGGAGCACGCAGCAGCAAGGAACGCACGCATGGTCACCATCGGCATGAATTACCAGGTCCTTCCGGGCAAGGAAGCCACCTTCGAAAACGCCTTCAAGGCGGTGCTGACCGCGATGCAGGGGATGGCCGGCCATTCGCAGTCGTTTCTGTACAAGGACGTGAGCCTGCCGCAGAGCTACCTGATTCTGTCCGACTGGAACGACAAGGCCGCCTTCGACGCCTTCATCGCCTCCGACGCCTTCCGCAAGGTGGCCACTTGGGGCAAGGAGCAGATCCTCGCCGGCCGCCCGAAGCACGAAGTCTATCAAAAGTAGCTGGGCAACCGCCAGCCGAGCCACTGGACACCGGACCCGCGGCGCCGGTTGCCAAGCGGCGCCAGCGGAGCGCTGCGCGGGCGCAGGTCCGTTTTGAGCCATTTTCCTGAAATTTACTTCGTTTGTAACCGCCTGTGGATAGGCTCTTTAGCGAAATACCTCCAAATTCTGACATTGTCATTTCAAAGGCCTTTCCCATAATGCCCAAGCTGGATTCTTGGACACAGGTCTCGAGTGCGAGCCGTCTTCGAGGACCCTGACGAAGTACTTACCAACTAGATGAACAAGGCCTCCGTTCCAGCGACGGAATTTGGAACGGGTCTTTTTTTGTACACAGCGAGGAAGCCCCCCATGAACCTGTTCCAGACCCGCTCAATCAAAGCCTTCAGCGCCGCGGCGCTATTGGGAGCCACGCTGGTGCTCCCCGGCCGCGCCAACGCCGCCGACAGCAATGAGATGGCACCGGTGGTGAACTCGCTGGACGCCAACGGCCTGGCGATCGGCTTCCGCGCCGGCGGCAACAATGTCCGCTCCTTCCAGATCGGCACCGCCACGGTGACCGCAACCTTGCAGGAAAACGGCATGGTCGGCATTCAGGTGACCAAAGGATCGGTCACGCTGGCCGCGCCCGACGACCAGCCGCTGGTGGTCCTCACCCAAGGCGACGTGATCGAAATCTCCGGGTTCCTCGACACCGCCGCCATGTTCGACGTGCTGAGCACCAACGACACGCAAATGTTGCGGCTGAGCGCCATCGCGGCGATGACCATCCACAACCTGGGCCCGCGAGCGCTGTTCATGAAGGCCGACGGCCACCCGGTGATCGTGGGCGGCGTTTCGGGCCAGGCCAACGCGGTCGTCGGCCATATTTATCAGGGTGTGCTGCCGCAGAACGCCCTGGCCTCCCTGAAGAAGGGCCGCACCGTTATCGGGGAAGACGACAACCATCAGGCCATCGCCATCACCCGCGACCTGCACGGCAATGTCTCGCGCAAGTCGCTGGACGCCGGCGTCTACGACCTGGAAAAAACTCGCGCCGGGAGCCTTTTGGACGACGCCCGCCGCCTGAAGCCCGTCGTCGGCGCTCCGGCCAAATTCAAGGTGGGCGAAACGGAAGTCGAAATTACCGGCACCAAGACCGGCGCCACGCTGACCGTCACGGGTGGCAAGCCGCTCACCTTGGCCACCGCCAATGCCCAGTACATCGGCGAACTGCCGGTCGGCGCGAAGATTGAACTTTCCGATCTGACCATTGCCGATGGGGACTTCTACGCGCCGGCCAAGAGCAGCGTGCTGTTCATTCCGGTCACGGTCGCCTACACGATCACCAACTTGGGCAACAACTCGCTGACGCTCGGCCGTACCGGCGAACAGGTCGCGCTCAAGAAGGGCGAAATGACCCACGGCACGCGCAGCGGTTATGTCGCCACCTCGATCGACTCCACGCAGATCGCCGCCCTGCCTTCCGGCACTGCCGTGGAATTCTCCGATGGCGGCGACCACATGCTGATGATCGTCGGCGATCCGCTCGATCACCAGAAAAAGAACGTGGCCAAGGCGACCTTTATCAACATTTCGAACCACCTGCTAACTTGGAAGATTACCGGGTTGGGGACGATGCTGACTGCGGTTGGTTCCGGCGTGACCGCTCCCACCGACGGGCTGAAGTTTTACGATGGCACATTTGACTTGGAAACCCCGCCTGGGAATTTGATGAATATTTCCGGTTTTGGGGACTTCAGTGCCCTTATCACCAACGGCGGGATACTTACGGTCGTCCAGGGTGGCGTGGCATTCCAGGTTGCGATTCCAGCGATGGGAAAGACAATGTCGCCTGCGGAAATCAACTTCATGTCTGATTATCTTAGTCAAACCCTCGGTAGTACTTTGATCGCGATTAACAGTGACTACCAACAAACCCAAACAGGTAGAACGCTAAATGGCGCATCGACTGCATCCCTTATGCAATCAAGTTTTTCCGATGATTTCAAGGAATTGGGCGGGACCGGCATTACCGTTTCATTCCTCACAGTGGATACCTCTAAAGTCGAATCCGGGACGTATGAAAATCCCTCGAAATAATGCGGTTGGGAACGAATGTTGTTTTTGTAACCCAAGCTCCATTTCAACCGCCGTTGGGTGGTGGGGAGCGAATGAACGGCACTGACGCAAGATGCAGCTCTGTAAAAATCTCCACTGCCAGTCTTTTACTGGGTCCTGTTAGGGAGCCAAAACGGCTAAGTGGTCTCGCAGAATTAAATTGAACGCGCCCAAGCTCGCATCGCCCGCGCCGAACACGTGTATGGAGTGCGGCGGCTTGACGCCGCCTTTCTCAGGTGAGGCTCGACTCGCCGTTCTGGTTCTTCTCATCCCGTTCGCAACTTAAACCCGCTTCCGAAAAGCCCGCTTGCTCGCACGCGACGCCAGCCAGGCACTGCACAGCCCGCGTTTCACCGTGTGTATCAAGCCGTTCTTGGGACATAATGAACCCGTAGGCTGAGAAACACCGCCCGACCGGCGTCTTTTTGAGGGGCGGCCAGCGACCGCCAACCCAGCGCAGGAGCATTCAAGCGTGCATGATTTGGGCTTCCGACCCCAGCGGATTTTCATCACCGGCGGCTGCGGCTTCATCGGGTCGAACCTCGTCCGCTTTTTGCTGGCGCAAGACGCGGCGCTTCAAGTCACCAATTTCGATTTGCTTACCTACGCCGGCAACCCCGCCAACCTCGCCGATTTGCCGCTCGACGCCAAAGCGCGCTACCGCTTCATCCAAGGCGATCTGCGCGATGCCGGCGCGCTGCAAACCGCGCTCACGCAAGCCCGGCCCGAAGCGGTGATTCATCTGGCCGCCGAAAGCCACGTGGACCGCTCGATCGGCGGGCCGGAGGCCTTCGTCACCACCAACGTTCTCGGCACCCAGCATCTGCTCGAAGCCCTCCGCGCGCTCTGGACCGACCGCCGCGGCAAGCGCTTCCAGCATGTATCGACCGACGAAGTCTACGGCAGCCTTGGACCGACCGGGCGGTTCACCGAGCACTCCCCGTACAATCCTTCCAGCCCCTATGCGGCCACGAAGGCGGCCGCCGACCACCTGGTGCGCGCCTACCATCACACCTACGGGCTGCCGGTGGTGCTGACCAACGCCAGCAACAATTACGGCCCGCGCCAGTTCCCCGAAAAACTGATCCCGCTGCTCATCACCCGCGGGCTGACCGGCGGCGCGCTGCCGATCTACGGCGAAGGCAAAAACGTGCGCGACTGGCTGCATGTCGACGACCACTGCGCCGCGCTGTGGGCGGTGCTCACCCGCGGCGGAGTCGGCGAGACCTACAACATCGGCGGCGGATGCGAACTGCCCAATATCGAAATTGCGCAGTTGATCGCCGAACTGATCGACGCGAGTGGCTGGAACACGCCGGTGGGCGCAAAGACGGCGGACCGCATTGAATTCGTCGCCGACCGCCCGGGGCATGATTTTCGCTATGCGCTCGACTGCGGCAAGATTCACCGCGAACTGGCCTGGCATCCGCAATTCGATTTCCGCGCCGGCCTGACCGCCAC
This sequence comes from Planctomycetota bacterium, assembly GCA_050730415.1. GTDB lineage: Bacteria > Planctomycetota > SZUA-567 > H5-PLA8 > JBOHNC01 > JBOHNC01. Next base: position 419 of record JBOHNC010000339.1, on the reverse strand, counting down.
CGTAGCCTGGTACGCCGCCCATCGTACGTGGTGGGAACCGCTGGTTTCCGTCCCACGCCGCCAAGGACCTTCGTGAGGCCAGGTTCAGAGCCGGAAAAGGCGTTTGAAATGTCGTGGGCATCGTGGCACGGGACGCTGTCCCGTGATTCGATGAAAATGTCTCCCGCGATCAAGTCTTCACGCACCCAGGTTCGCGTCATCAACTGCCCATTTAAGATTTAAAGGCGCGCGCTTCGCGTGCTTTCTTATGCATGGGACAGCGTCCCCAATGGCACATTTTTAGCAAAACTCATCACAACTCATTTTCCAGGAACGGTTTCCAGAGCGGTCGAATTTTGGGGATTTTCTTGACTCGGAACCTGAGTTAGCATTTGAACGAAGGTGCCCTATGACGGGAAATTGCGGATTTAGAGACCCTC
>JBOHNC010000338.1:0-2852 GCA_050730415.1 Planctomycetota bacterium | reverse complement strand
GGGAGCGATCCGAGCAACCCTGCGCTCGGATTCAGCGACCGCAGCCCGCCGCCGCCGCCGACTCCAACGCCTCCCCCTCTTCTTTGCGACTTGGCGTCTTGGCGCGAGGTCTTCTCTTCCCGCGTTGGAAACGTCCACCCGCCTTGATCGATCCCCTCCAGTGCACCGTTCTAAAAATAGCGCCATTCGGCGCGCTCGCCCACGGTCCCGGCGGGCGCAAAGCCAAAAAGCCGGATCAGTGCGTGGGCGTGGGCACGGGATCGCTGTTCGTCGCGGGGGCCTGCTGCGGCGCCGGGTCGGGCGTCGTCGCCACCGGGACGGGGTCGGGCTGCACGACCTTGGGGCCGTCGGTTTTGGCCGGCGTCGCGTCGGCTTTGGCCGGGGTGGCGTCGGCTTCGATCGGCTGCTGGTGGAGCACATTTTTCTGGAAGGTGTGCCAGAGCTTGAAGCGGTTCGCGTCGTCGGCGGCCTGTTCGTCGGAGGCCTTCTTCAGGTCGTTGCGGAAGGCCAGCATCGTTTGGTCTTCGCTCTGGTCGAGATCGAACGGGTTGGGCTTGAGCCCCTTCCGCGCGATGTCGGCCAGGTAGTTCTGGTATTGGGCGTCGAGCCCGTCGATGACCGCCTGGGTCAGATCGAGCCCCGGCTTGCCGGTGCGGTACCAAACCACCATGTTCTTGCCTTCGATCGCGCCCTGCACGGCGGAGGCCTGGCGCTGGTCGTCGGCGCTGAAGGTGGCCACGACCAGTTGAATGCCGTTTTTCTGCGCCTGCTGCCGGGTCATCGCGCTGATTTGAGCCAGCATCTTGTTCCAGGTGTAGACGTAAATGGCTTCGGCTTTGAGCTTGGCGGTGACCGCCTGGATCATTTCCGAGTCGAGCTCCTTTTTCATGTCCAGCAGGTTCTGGCGCATCTGCGGCGAGACCGGCAGCAGCCGGCTGACATCGTTCTCGATGTCCTGCACGTGCGACTTGTAGACCTCCTGGTGCCGTTCGATTTCCGAACCCTGCTCATGCAGATCGTCGCCGAATTTTTCGAAGTCCACATCGTATTTGCGCGACTGGAGCATGGTCTGGACGACCTTCTGGAGGTTCACCACGCCGTAGGGATAGCCGGTGGCCTGCGGCGGCGCCAGGCTGGGGTAGTCGGCGGTGGCCTTGGCCGCTTCGAAGGCGGCGCGCATCTGCGCGAGGCTGGCGGTGATTTTTTCCAGCGGGTCGGTCAGCAGCGGATCGAGCGTTTTGCCGCTGGCATAGGTGGTGTCGTATTCGGCGTTGAGCTGCGCGACAACAGCGTCGGTGATGTCGAGGTCCGGGTTGGCGTACAGCGTCGGCGCGCGGTTCTGGAGGTTCTCGATCATCAGGCCCATGCCCTGGTCGAGGTTGTCGGAGGTCGCGTGCGCGAGCTGCTTGCGGGCCGATTCCACCGGCAGATAGTCGGTGACATAGTCGAAGTGGTGCGGCGCGGCCACCCGTTTCACGGCGTCCTCGATGTCCTGCATCGTCTGCAGCGACATGACGGTGTTGAGGTCCTGCTTCATCTGCGTCAGGTCCGAAATCTTAACCTCGATGTCGAGGTCTTTCTCGGTCAGGTCGGCCTGTTCCTTGAAGGCCTTCTCGCGCGCGTCGGGATCGAACATGACCTGCTCGGGGTTGGTGTTGGCCTGCATGTCCTGGATTTTGTCTTCGATGGCCTTTTTCTCGGCCAGGGCGGCATTGGAACGTTTCCGGAATTCTTCGGTGAACCGCGCGGTGACGTAGGAGTAGCGGTGGTAGCGCTCGACCACTTCCTGCAAACGCACGACGCCGATGCGCAGGGTGTTGGCCGTCGGCGCATCGTCGGCGGCGTGCAGGGGCGCAGCGGTCAAAGTCAGGCAGGCAGCGGCCGCGAGGGCCACCGCCAGCAGCGCCGGGCGCACACCGCACCGACGCCCCGCCGAACGGGCCGATCGGGCCGCAGGCCGAAGGTGCGCGGCCGCCGGGCCGCTGTGTTCACGCCGGATGTTCATCGCTGTGACCTTTCTTCTTCCTGACTCGGCGTCCGGGAGCCGGGCGCACCGGGCGGCGCTTCCGCGACCCGCGTCGAACGACCTATTCCTGTGCGCGACCGTCCGGGCCGCCGCCACCGCCGCCGCCGTTGCCGCCGGAGCTGGCGTCGGGCAGCGTCATGTCCTGCCAGTTGGTGAATTTCTGCGCGGCGTAGTCGTCGGCCATCTGCTTGACCACCGCCTGCGTGATGTCCATCGCGTTGTCGGCCAGCGGGAAGGTATTCTGGATCTTGTCGAGCATCTGCTGCTCGATTTCGGCCTCGGTCTGCCGCGCGGCGGCGGCTTTTTCCTGCGCGCTGATCTTGGCTTCGGCCTCTTTTTTATCCAGCAGCGTCTGCTGCTTTTTCTTCTGCGCGACCGCGGCTTCCTCGGCGTCCCGCCGGTTGATGACGACGTCGATGTTTTCGCGCTCGGCCACCTGCTTGACCGCCGACTGGATGTCGACCATCATCGCCAGCCGCATTTTTTGCAGTTGGATCTGCCCCTGCACGGTGAGATGCTTTTCGTCGGTGGTGATCTTGTACAGCTGGTTTTCCAGTTGAATGTGTTGGTCATAGGACTTGTCGGGGTCGCCGATGCCGTTGGCCATGTCGCGGCCGACCTGGGCCATCCGGCCTTTGACTTCGGCTTCCTGCGTCGATAGGTCGCTCAGCTTGCCCTTGACGTCCTCAAGCACCTTTTCGATGGCGTCTTCCTGAGCGCATTTGGCCATGACGGTGTCGAGGAAAATCACCGCCACCTTGCTGGGCGGCAGCGTCGCCGCTCCGGTCCCCGCCGCGTCCCCGGCCGTCGGCGCGGGCGGCGCGGG
>JBOHNC010000337.1:0-14332 GCA_050730415.1 Planctomycetota bacterium | reverse complement strand
GGCGGGAACGATCTGCGCGGGCGGGCCGGGCGCGGCGGCGCGACGCCGACGGCCGACGAGGCGAGCACGGCCGACCTGCGGCGGCTGATGCGGTTCGTGGAGAATCACCTCGCCGAGCCCCTCGCGCTGCGCGAACTGGCGGCGTTTTCGGGCCTGAGCCGCTCGCACATCGGCCGCCTGTTCCGCCGCCACCTGAACACCACGCCGGTGGATTGGATCACGCGCACGCGGATCGAACAGGCCAAGCGGATGCTGGCCTCGAGCGGCCTGCCGGTGGGCCAAGTCGGCGCGCGAGTCGGAATCGCCGACCCGTATTATTTTTCGAAGCTGTTCCGGAAGACGACCGGGCTGAGCGCCAAGGCCTACCGCCGGGCGACCGCGCTGCTGTAGGATGTGCGCGGGGGTCGGATGCCGCGGGCATGCGCGCGGATACAATCGGTGCGGCGTTCGAGCGACCCCCATGCAATCCCAACCATCTTCCTCCGATGATTCCCAAGCGGCGAACAACCTGCGCGTCCAGGCGGTCGATGACGGCTTGGAATTTGACGTGATCGCGGCGCCGGGGAGCGCGCAAACCGCACTGCGCGCAATCCATGCGGGGGCGCTCAAGGTCGCCCTGCACGCCGCGCCGGAAAAGGGCAAGGCCAACGCCGAACTGATCGAGTTCCTGGCCGAACGCTTGGGCATCGCCAAGCGCGAGGTCGCGGTGGTGCGCGGCCCGACCGCCCGCCGCAAACGAGTTCGGGTGCGCGGGATTGGCGTGGCTGAACTGCGCCGACGGCTGGCCTAATAGGAATCCCAGTCCATCCTACAGCGCTGCTTTGTCTTGGGCTCGCTGGCTTGCCCCCGTTCCTCGACCCCGAATGCGGTCCTGAGTTCAATTAGCCGTAGGTGACCAAGCGCCGAAGGCGAGCCGGGAACCTACGGAAGCAGGCGCTAGAAAATGCCTTCGACCCCGAACGGGGTCGAACCCATGCGCGCATCGCCCCGGACACAAAATAGCGCTGTTGTGGTAGCGGCCGCACCGGCCGGGCGCGCGCCCGGCAGGATCAAGGGCTGGCCGGGATGCGGTGGATCACCACCGCGAGATCATCGGTGAAAATCGGCGTGGTCAGGCGGAGTTCGCCGTCGGGGTGGTCGATTTCCTGCGTGGACGCGGCAGGCTTGCCGGTGGCCGGGTCGATCCAGTCGACACGGTAGCGGCCGGCGGCGAATTTTCCGGCGTCGATCTGCGCTTGGATGTGAGCCGGCGCGGCGCGGACTTGCGCCGTGGCCAGCCAGTTGGCGTCGCCGGCGACCACATACAGAAACGCCGCGTCGGTCCAGTCGGTGCCGACCAGCCAGTAGGCTTCGCTGAACGTCGGCGGGTGCGCCCCGTCGGCCGGCGAGGCCGGATGAATCGAGTGAACCGGCAAGCGCGCATCGGCCACAGAGGCGGGCGTGGCGGCGAGCGTGGCGGCGAGCGATTGGGTCGGGCGGTGAAAGTGCACGGCGACCGCGGTCTGGTCCCACGGCAGTTCGGCGGCGACGTGCTTCAGCGGCGTGTAGAGCCGTTCAAGGTTGTCCGGCAGGATGTAGCTGTCCCACCACCAAGGCATGGCCGGGCCTTCGCCGCCGGCGGCAAGCGCCGCCCACATGCCGTGGCGCAGGTGGTTGCCGGTGGGATCGTCGGCGTTGCGCGGGGAGGTCGAACCGCCGGAGGCGAAGCCATATTCCATCAGCCAGGGCCGGTGCGCCAGCCGGCCGACGGCGCCAGGTCCGGCGGTGGCGACCAGCGCGGGATCGAAGTAGAAAGTGGTTTCCGCGACGAGGTCGGTTTCATCCATCTGAAAGTTGTAGGCCAGCGCATCGCTTTCGGGGATGTAAGCATGCACAGAGACCCAGTCGAAGCGGTTGTCGAGGTAGCAGCCGAAGCTGCGCGGCCAGGCGGTACTCAGCCCGATTGGATGCCACGCGGCCAGGTTGCCCTCGCGGCGTTGATCGTCGACCACGCCCGCCATGAAGCGCGCCCAGTCGGCCAGCAACGCGATGTTGTTCGGGTGCAGAATATCGACCGGCAGGACCAGATCCAGTTCGTTGAAAAATTCGAGGCCAAAGAACGCGGGCGAGGAACCGTACCGCGCCAGGATCGCCTTGACGCGAGCGGCATGCACGGCGCGAGCGGCGGGGAGCTGAAAATAATCGGCGATCGAGGAACACACCGCGCCCGGCGCGCCGGAGGCCAAAAACAGGCCGTGCTTGGCCTGGTTCTGCAACAGGTCGGTGTGGTTGTCGTAGACCAATAAAATTTTGACGTGGTCTTTTTCGGCCGCGCGGAAAAGCGCATCGAGCCCCGCCACGCCGGGGCCGTCAAGCTTGCCCTGCGTGTTCCAGCCGCCAAGATCGAACCCCCAAGTGCAGGACCAGACGCGCAAAAGATTCACGCCGGCGTGAGCCAGCATGGGCAGGTTGCGCTGATATTCGGCGGCGGCGTTGGGCGTGGCCGGCCAGGCGTAGTTCAAGCCCAACGGAATGAAAACGGTGGGCGCCGGCGCTGTCTGCCCGGGACGATCCCCCGCGGCGGCGGCGGCGGGGCCGGGCGCCAAGCAGAAGCGATGCGTGCCGACGGGCGAGCGATACAGAAACCCGGCCGGCAGACGCTCAACCGGCGGATGCAGCAGCGCCGGATCAACCGGTTCGACCGGGGCAGCAGGCAGAAGCGCCGTGGACCGGCTGCCGGGCTGGGTGGGCGTGGGCGTGGGCGCAGTCGCAGGGGAGGGTTGCACCGCCGGTGCGCCGGCGTCGGGCGCATCCTGCGGGCAACCCGCCAGGCTGAAAGACAGCGCGACCAGACCGCCCGCCGCCACGCCCGCCATGCTCGCCCTGAAGGACTGTTTCAAAGGAAAACCTCGCTGCGCCTCCCGCCAAAATCGCCGGCGTCGAATACGCATATGGAGTGCGGCGGCTTGACGCCGCCTTGCTTAGGCGAGGCTTGACTCGCCGTTCTTCTCTTCATCCTCGCAACTAAAACGTACTTCCGCAAGACCGCTTAGTACCTCATTTAGTTTAACCCGCGGCCGGCTCAGGCGGTCATGCCCCGGCGGAAAAGAACGCCACGGCAAAACGCCGAATACAAACCCCAGTCAATTCCTTCCGTCCCCTATTCAAGCGGACTCGGTCGGGGTTTCCCGGGGCCCCCAGTTATAGGAGCGTCAGTGAGTTTCCGTATATTTTGTAGTCCCGCCGCGCGGGACGGACGAGTGCAGCCCAGGACGGCGGCGACTTTGCCGCAAGTCCTGGGAAGGCGGCCTGTCCGGACCATCTTCCGCACGATCCGAAGCCATCAACCCGCACCCGCCCTTCCATCGAGCGGAACCGCACCCGACAATCAACGAAGCGAATGCATTTCGACCCATCTTCCATGGCGGTTTCAATTCGTCTGCCCAGCCTCTTGTTCCTTCACGCACCGCAGCCGCCGACCCTCGCCTCTCCCCTCTTCTTTGCGACTTGGCGACTTGGCGAGAGCTCTTCTTCTTCCTCCGCGCCGTAGAACGTCCAACACCCTCCTTCAATCCCTCGGCCCACTCCGTTCTAACATTAGCGCCCATCGGCCATCGGCCAGCGGCCCGTGCCACTTGGGCGGATGGCGTTTTTAAATAAGTTATTCAAAGGCAAAATTTTCGGCCGGCTTTGAGCGGGAGACCCGGATTTTTTTTGGCGCGGGAATACTCGCATGTGGCGATCCCCCCATACACTGGATTTTCCGGTGGCGACACCGGGTGAACTGCGAGGAGTTTTTGCGTGATGGCGTGTCGAAATGCAACCTTCTGGCGCCGGCCGACGGGGCAACCGGGCTGGTGGATGCTGGCCCTCCTGACGATCCTGGCCGCCGGACTGATCGGGCCGTCGGTCAGCGCCTGGGCCGGGGAGCAGGCCGCGCCGCCGGCGGAAGAGGTGAATCCGACCCTGCCGCTGCCCTCGGCCGAAGTGGACCGCAGTTCGCCTTCGGCCACCGTGCGCGGATTTCTGGCCGCCTGCGCCAAGGGCAACTACGACGACGCGATCCAGTATTTCGACATGGCCGCCTACAGCAGCATGTCGAAGTTCTCGCAGCGCGAAGCCGCCGCGCGGGACGCGCGCGATTTCTACGACCTGTACCAAGCCTCGGTCAAAGACACCAAGAACTTCCACTACCCCTGCCTGATGGATCCCAACCTGCCCTTGAGCACCACCGCCGACGGGACCTACCCCGAGTTCCGGCCCAACAGCAAGGAACCGGTCCCCGACAACAACGATGTGGTGGGCCTCGTGGACATCCTGGGCGGACACAATGAAATCTGGCTGCGCCGAGTGAAAGACACGCGGACCAACCAAATTGTCTGGCTGTTCACGGCGAAATCGCTGACCTCGATCAGCCTGTGGAAGGCGGTCAAACTCGACGGCGTGCCGCTGCCGCCGCTGATCCCGGTGGATTCGATTTTGCCGCCGCTGAATGACGCGGACAAGGAACTGCTGCACCGCTCGACGCCGAAGGCGACCTACGATGGCTTCGAGGCGGCCGCCAACCGCGGCGACTGGGCGCTCGCGGCCCACTACCTGGATTTGAGCGAGGGCCATGCGGCCGACGGCCAGGTGCTCGCGCGGCGGCTGAAAATGATCCTGGACCGGATCGGCCTGCCGACGGTGGGGGACCTCAGCGACAGCTTTTTCGGGAACCGCGCCGAGCCGGATATGCCGGCCGATCAGGACCTGGTGTACGACCTGTCGACCTTGGACGCGAAAATTGTTTCGCCGACGATCAAGGGCAAGATCACGGTGTGGATCCGCCGCGACGCCGACGACACCAACGGCAAGACGATCTGGCTGTTTTCGCGCCCGACGGTGGAATCGATCAACGACTGGTACGGTCGCCTGGGATATGGCTGGGTGGGCGACAACCTGCCGCAGTTTTTCTTCGAAATCCAGTATTTCGGCGTGCAACTGTGGCAGGCGCTGGGCCTGGCGATTTTGCTGCTGGTGACGCTGATTTTGCAGTACTTCGTGGCCGGCATCCTGTTCTGGCTTTTCCAGCGCTGGGCGAAACGGACCAGCACCGACTGGGACGACCAGGTCGTGGATGCCGCGCGGATGCCGGCGCGAGTCTTCCTCAGCGCCTTCCTGGTTTCGGCGCTGCTCGGGCCGCTGGCCCTGCGGCGCGAAATCTTCGACGCCATCCTCCTGGGCTGCCATTCGGTCGAGGCAATTTCCTTCGTGTGGCTGGGCTACCGCCTCGTGGACGTCGCCGCGCTCGGGATCTGCCGCATCGCCGACCGACGCAACGAAATCATCGATCAAACCCTCCTGCCGCTGATCCGCCGCATCATGAAGGTGACGGTGGTGGTCGTGGGCGGCCTGTTCATCCTGCAGAATTTGAACGTCAACGTGACCGGGCTGATCGCGGCCCTGGGCGTGGGCGGCATCGCGGTCGCGCTGGCCGGTCAGAAGACCATCGAAAACCTGTTCGGGTCGATCACCATCGCCATCGACCGGCCGTTCAAGATCGGCAACTTCTGCAAGGCCGGCGACTACCTCGGCGTGATCGAAGACATCGGCCTGCGCTCCACCCGCATCCGGACCCTCGACCGCACCCTGGTGACGATTCCCAACGGCGCGCTGTCGGACATGACGATCGAGAACTTTTCGCACCGCGACCGGATTCGCTGGGTCACCAGCATCGGCGTGACCTACTCGGCCACCGTCGAGCAGGTCCAATTCGTGGTCGACGAGGTGAAAAAGCTGATCTACGCGCACCCGAAGACCTTCAACGACGGCATCATCGTGCGCTTCGCGTCGTTCGGCAATTTTTCGCAGAACATCGATGTGATCTGCTTCGTGAACACAACCGACTACATGGAATTCACCGCGGTCCGCGAAGACCTGTGCTTCCAGTTCGCGCGCATCGTGGCGCAGTCGGGCGCGGGCTGGGCCTTCCCGTCGCAGACGATCTACCTCGGCAAGGACGGCGGCGTGGACGCCGGCGTGCAGCGGAAAATCGCGGAGGAAATCAAGCGCCGCAGCCAGGTGGGCGAACTGACCATCCCCGAACCGTCGCCGCAGTTGCGCGACGCGCTGATTGCGCAGTCGGCCGCGGCGCTGGCGAAGAGTACCGCGGGCCCGGACCCCGAAAAAGAACCCGGCGAGAAACCGCCCGCGCGCAACCCGCTGGAAGAAGGCGCCCGACCCGGCTCCACGGCCCCGGCCCAACAGCACCAGCACCAGACCGGCGACGAAGAACACGACCACACCGGCGAAAAGGTGATGACCGTCGACAAGATTCAGCCCGGGAGCCTGGGCGAAGGCGATGCCGCGGCCGGCGGAACCACGCCGCACAATCGGTCCTGAGAAACCTCCCCATGAATACCTCGCCCCGGCCGCAAGCACCACAATCGGAGCCGCCGGCATTGGCTTGGGACCGGCTGCCGCGGCTGTGCGCCGCGCTGCCGGGCACCGGCGGCCAAACACGGCTGACGCCGACGGATTTCACGGTCGAAGAACGGCCCGCCTACCTGCCCAGCGGCCGGGGCACCCACCAATTTCTGTGGATCGAAAAACGCGGGATCGACACCCCCCACGCGGTGCGGCTCTTGGCGCAATTTCTGGGGCGGCCCGAGCGCGAATTCGGCGTGGCGGGCCTGAAAGACAAATACGCCTGCACACGGCAGTATGTTTCGGTCGAACATGTCCCGGCCGAGCGGTTCGCCGGTTTTCAGGACGAACGCCTGCGCATCCTGCGAGTCACCGCGCATGAAAATAAACTGCGCGTGGGCCATCTGAAGGGCAACCGATTTGAGATCGCGGTGCGCGGCGTGGCCGGGTCGGCCGCGGAAGCCCTGGCGCGCGCAGAAGCGATTCTGGCGCGGCTGCGCCGGGACGGCGTGCCGAATTTCTACGGTCCCCAGCGGTTCGGGCGGGAAGGCGCCAACGTGGCGCGCGCCTACACCCGGTTGACCGGGCGGGCGCTTCCGCCGGAACTGGCCGCGAACTGGGGCGGCGGCGTCGATGTGGCCCATCTGGGCGCGCTCCGCCGTGGATCGCAGTTGGAGACCTTCCTGGTCAACGCGCTGCAATCGGCGCTGTTCAACGCGGTGCTGGCACGGCGGCTGGCGGCCGGAACGTTCGGCCGCTTGATCGCGGGAGACCTGGCATTTCTCCATCGCAACGGAGCCGTGTTCGCGGTGGCGGATGCAGCGGCGGCGGCGGCGGAACAGGCCCGCGCCAACGGCTCGCACCCCGGCGCGAACGCTGGAACGGCCGACGCGGTCGACGGCGCGGTGGACCGCGCGGCGCACGCCGCGGTGGACGGTGCGTTGGACGCCGCGGTGGACGGTGCAGGGACCGACGCGGCGGCCTGGGGCGTGCGCGCGGACGGGGCCGTGGGCGTGAGCGGGTTCGAGATTTCGCCCAGCGGGCCCATCTTCGGGCGGCGGATGAGCGCTCCCAGCGCGGCGGCGGCGGCAGTGGAGGCGGAGGTGCTCGCCGCGTGGCAGTTGACGCCGGCCGACTGGGAAGCGCCGGCGATGCGACGAGCGCCCGGCGCGCGGCGGCCCCTGCGGGTGCCGCTGGAAAACGTGACGCTGGCGGCGCTGGCGGCGCCGGCGGACGAGGACGAGGACGGGAAGGGCGCGCATCTGGACGCGGCCCAAGCCGCGGCCCCGGCCCTGGACCCAATTCAGGACCCAGTACAGGACCCAGTTCAGGACCCAGTTCAGGACCCAGTTCCGGCCGGAGCAGGCTACCGAGTGGGCTTCGATCTGCCGGCCGGAAGCTACGCGACCGTGGTGCTCAACGAACTGCTCGGGAATACGCGGGCCGATGGCGAGGCCGGTCGCGGGCCGGGCGAGGGCGCACGGGAAGCGGCCGAGTTCGGGTGAACTGGACAAAGAACAAGCGCCGGCAGATTTCGCGGGGAGCGCGTGCTGCCATCGTTTTCGACGACGGGAAAAACCAGGGGAGGGTTCGCACATGCTGGCGCTGAATGACGGAACGCAGCGGCCGCCGCGGCTGCGCTGCGATCTGAACGCGGGGAACCTGCTGAACCTGCCGCCCGAATCGCGCGGACCGCGCGGCGATTTGCGCGCGAAATTGCGCGCTGTGAAAGCGGCCGGATTCGAAGGCGTGCAAGGCGTCGATCCGGCGCTGTGCCGGGAGCTCGGCCTGGGCGCGACCGGTGGCGGGCGAGTGGACACGGTGAAACAGGCCGACGAAGCAGCGCGGCGCAGCGCCGACGCGGGCGTCGACTGCGTGACACTCCATGTCGGCACCGGCCTGGAAGACGACCGCACCGCCGAGCGCCTGATCGCCGCGGTCATCAACGCCTCCGAAAAACGGCGGGTGCCGATGTACATCGAAACCCACCGCGCGACGATCACCCAGGACCTGTCGCGGACCGTGCAGTTTGCCCGGCGCCACCCCGGCGTGCGCTTCAACGGCGACTTTTCCCACTGGTACACGGGGCTCGAGATGGTGTACGGGGACTTCGAGCGGAAGCTCGATTTTCTGGCGCCGGTCTTCGAGCGCGTCCGGTTCGTGCATGGGCGGATCGGCAATCCGGGGTCGATGCAGGTGGACATCGGCGACGGGAAAAACCAGAAGGGCCGCCGGCCGTATGTGGATCATTTCCGAGCCCTGTGGACGCGCTCGTTTCGCGGTTTCCTGAAAAGCGCGAAGCCGGGAGACTACCTGTGCTTCACGCCGGAACTGCTGCCCGCGAACATTTATTATGCGCGGCTGGTGCGCACGCCGCGCGGCCAATGGCGGGAAGAATGCGACCGCTGGCTGCAAGCGCTTTTGTATGTGAAAATTGCCAAGGCCTGCTTCGCCGCAGCGCAAACATAGAGCGTGTCCCGAATCGATTCCCACCCTGTGGCCTCCGCAAGGCCGCGTCGCTCCCGGCATGCTGACGGTTGCGATCCGGCCGAATCCCGCGTTTGCCTTTCCGTGCCGTCAGGCACGACCGACGGGTGCCCAGGAGGCGGCGCGCAGGACGCAGTCCGTAGCCCGCTTCCTGGGAAAGCGGCAAGATCAAAACGATCCGCCGCGCGGCCGGAGACGATGGCTGCGGTTTCCCGGAACCCCCGCGCGAAACTTCCCGACCGCAAGCAGGAACCAAACCGCCTCCGCCGGACCGCCCCAACCGGCCGGCGCCGCATTCCACCCTGTGAATGGCTTTGCGATGCGCTCTAGTGCCGTTTCAAACTTTAAATCGGTTGTTCTTCCGCCCTACCTTTGAGTCCCGCTTGCGGGACGCCAGCGTCATTTCCCAGCACTTCAGTGCTGGGAAATGAGGTCCCAAAATGGGTCGTCAGTCCCGGAGGGACGGCAGAACCGCCCGCGGCAGCCAGCACCAGAATCAATCCTGACATGCCACTAACAGCCTGCTAGCAGCGATGCAAAAGCTGTAGAGGCGGACCCCCGCGCCAGCCCTCTTCGCTGCAACTCGTGGAACCCCCCATCCTCGCGCGAATCCCCACAAAAAAATTCCAGGAATCGGTCAAGCACCCGTCCAGGATGGTTTATACTCTCGTTTGAAACTGATGTTTGAAACGTTTGTTTCACTCGCCTTTTTGCGTCGATTCCCTCCACCCTCCCAGGAGATCCCGCATGCAACGCCCCCTGCAAGCTGCTTCCCGCCGCGTTTTGTTGGCCGCACTCCTGGTGGCGGGCTTGGCGGCGGCCGGCTCGTCCTTGCCCGCCGAAGAAGGCGTCCTGGACCAGATTCGCGCTGCCACCCAGAGCGGGGGCGGCGGGGGCGACAGCGGCGGGAATCACGGACAGGACGGGAGCCGATCGCACGGCGGCGGCGGAGGCGGGTGCGATGCGCTCGGCGACGTACTGGGCGACCTCTTGCAGGCGCTGTTCAGCGGCGGGTCCTCGAGCGATGGCTGCACCGACGGAGAGTATCACAGGCAGCGCCGCCTGTTTTACCTGCCCTACCCCTACGCGAACCGCACGCAGGATTTTATTTGCTTCGCCTCGGAAATTCCGCCCCCGCTGGACGCGCCGGTCGCTCCGGATCGGCCCTTTTCATCGGCCGAACACGACCCCTTTCTGCGGCAGCAGGCCCATGAGATACTCGGCGGAGGCCAGCCAGGCGACGGCGGCGGAAGCCAGACCGGCGGCGGGGGTGGGGATGGTTGGAATTCCGTGGACACCGATGCCGCGCGCATGGCCGTTCTGCCGCACCGCGACTTTTCCATCCAATGCGGCGCCGACGACAGCCAGGACTTCGCCGAGCGCCTGAACACGATGCGCACGACCTTGCGCATCGACTGGTCCAGCGGTTGGGGGCTCGACGGCACCTGGGCCTACCTCCATGAATCCCGGCTGGACGGGACCTCGGACAGTTTGCAGGTCGGGGAGGCCAATCTCGACTACAGCGTCCTGCACGCGCCCGGCGCACAGCTCCGGCTGGGCGGCGGGCTGACCTATATGGAAGACGGCCCGAACTCGGCCACCGGCCTGGACTGCACCGCCAGCGTCGATATTTTCCCGTTCCGGCCGGTCGTGGTGAGCGCCGTCGCCGACGTGGGGTCGCTGGGCAATGCCACCTATTACCGGCTGCGCGGGCAGGTCGGGGTGATGGTCAACCGCTTTGAAGCCTACGCCGGGTACGACTACGTCTCCATCGGCGGCGTGCCGATCCAGGGCCCGGTTCTGGGGCTCCGGGTGTGGTTCTGACTTGGGGGCGCGTTTGCATTTGCAAACAGGTACTGGGCCGGGTAGATTTAAAAGTGTTCAGTTCTGCGCATTTTGGTCGATAATCCATATGGTTGCCGGAGGCCGCACACGGCCGCGAGTTCCTGAGACCTCCACATCTGGCGCGTCCCAAAGGGCGAATCATCCGATGAAGAAGAATTCACGGCACGATATCGAGCATTGCTCGTTCTGCGGTCGATCGGCGGAAGCCGACCAGGTGGAACGGCTGATTGCAGGGCCCCCGGGGATCTACATCTGCAACGAATGCGTGGATTTGTGCGGTTCGATTTTGGAGCAGGACCGGGCGCCGCGGTCGATTCAGCGCGCCGATTTGGGAAAAATTCCCACCCCGCGCGAACTCAAAGCCCACCTGGATACGCACATCGTCGGACAGGACCGCGCCAAGCGGGTCCTGTCGGTGGCGGTGCACAACCACTACCTGCGGGTGCAGAATGCGACGGCGGTGGAAGAGGTCGAGATCGAAAAAAGCAACATTCTGCTGATCGGGCCGACCGGGTCGGGCAAAACCCTGTTGGCACGCACGCTGGCCAAAAAGATGAACGTGCCGTTTGCCATCGGCGATGCGACCACGCTGACCGAGGCGGGGTACGTCGGCGAAGACGTGGAAAACATTCTCCTGCGGCTGATTCAGGCCGCCGACGGGGATTTGCAGGCGGCTGAGCGCGGCATCATTTACATCGACGAGATCGACAAGATCGGACGCAAATCCGAAAACCCCTCGATCACCCGCGACGTGTCCGGCGAAGGCGTGCAGCAGGCGCTGCTCAAGATTCTGGAAGGCACCGTGGCGAACGTGCCGCCGGGCGGCGGGCGCAAGCACCCCGAACAGAAATACATCCAGATGGACACCTCGCACATTCTGTTCATCTGCGGCGGTTCGTTCGAAGGGATCGAGGAAATCGTGGCGCGGCGCATCGGCAGCACGACGATGGGCTTCCGGCGCGACGAGGACGAAGACGCCGAAGCCGCGCAGATGACCGAGCAATCCCACGAACGGTCGCGGCTGCTGAAATTCGCCCAGCCCGACGACCTGCACAGCTTCGGGATGATCCCCGAACTGGTCGGCCGGCTGCCGATTCTGACGGTGCTCGATCCCATCACCGAGGACGCGATGCTGCGGATTCTCACCGAACCGCGCAATGCGCTGACCAAACAGTACGCACGGCTGTTGGCGCTGGAAGGCACCGAGTTGAATTTCTCGGACGAGGCGCTGCGGGCGATCGCGCGGCGGGCGCTGGCGAAGGAAACCGGCGCGCGCGGGCTGCGAGCCGTCATCGAAGACGTGATGCTGGAACTGATGTACGAATTGCCCGATCACGGGCACAAGAAGGCCGTGACGATCACCGGCGAGATGGTGGACCAGGGCGTGTCCGAAGAGTTGGTCAGCGCACTGATCCGCGAAGCCAAAGTGAGCGGCCTGACGCCGGCGAAGGAAAAAGAGACGCCCCGGCCCGCCGCGAACAAGCGCACCGCCTGATCGGCCGCGCCGAATGCCGTTTCCGCCTTTTTCCCCCTACAATCGCGAACCTCCGGCTTGCAGGGAGCCGGTTCGCTGTCCATGGAGCACGCCAGCATGGCGCAATACGCCGTCAAAATTCTGATCGATGTGGAGGCGCTCGACGATATTCAGGCCAAGAGCCTCTGCAAGCAATTGATGCAGAAACCGTTGAAGGACCTCGGACCCCAAGTCCGCGAGATCACCGTGCGGGACATGACCACCTTCAAGTCGCTGAAGCTGGCGCCCGACGGAACGCCGCAGGGGACTTGGCGGAAGGCGTGATCGGGTGGGACTGCGGCGCGGTTCCTTCCCGTTGCTTGATCCTCCGAACTCCACAACACAGCCTGCACCGTATAATGCAACTCCGCGACCGCACGAGCCTGCCACCTCGCCCCCCGCACGCCGGACCCCGACTCCATGCCCATGCAACCCAATATCATCCTGTGCGTTTGCGATGAATTGCGTGCCTTCGAGGTGGCCTGCTACGGGCATCCCACGATTCGGACGCCGAATATCGACCGGCTGGCGGCGAGCGGGGTGCGGTTCGCGACCGCGGTGAGCAACAACCCCGTGTGCCTGCCGGCGCGGTCGATTCTGATGTCCGGCCAATACAGCCGCACCTGCTGCGGCCGCCTGGGGAATAACACGCATCGCACCACCACCGGGCGCAGCATTTTCGCGCAGTGGCCGGTCGCGGAATGGCGGCAGGTACGGCAACCCACGCTCGCCCACCGGTTGCGCGGCGCCGGCTACCGTACCGCGACAATCGGCAAGTGGCATATCGAAGCCTGGCCGGACGAACTGGGCTTCGACCATTACGTGATTCCGGCGATTCAACATGCGCACACGGCGCAGTGGTTCTGCGAGAACGGCGGGCCGGTCTTCTCGCCGCCCGGCTACAGCGTCGACTACGAAATCGCCCGCGTGGAGGGATACTTGACCGACCGCGCGCAAGACGGCGGGCCCTTTCTTCTGTACTATAACATTTCGCCGCCGCACATGCCGGTGGCGGATGGGCCCGAGCACTACCTCCGGATGTACAGCCGCGAGGAGGTCAGGGTGCGTCCCAACGTAGCCGAGGACCGCATTCCGCATCTCGAGGCCAGCCTGAAGACCTATCTGTGGGACTATCGCCACTACCGGGACGACCTGCCCTACACGCGCCATCTGCCCGCCGGCTGCGACCTGCGCCAGGTCCATGCGATGTACATGGGCATGACGACCTGGGTCGACGACACGGTGGGCCGACTACTGGCGGCGCTGCAACGATCGGGCCTCGCCGAGAATACCATCGTGGTGTTCACTTCGGACCACGGCGAAAACATGGGCAGTCACGGGCGAATGGGCAAAAGCACGCTGAACGAGGAATCGATCCGAATCCCGCTGTGTGTGTCCGGACCGTCGATCGCGCGCGGCCACGTCAGTACACGAATCGCATCGCTGGTGGACCTCGCCCCCACCCTGCTGACTTGCGCGGGACAGCCCACGCCCGCGCATATGGCCGGCCGCGATCTGGGTCCGGCGTTGCGCGCGGAACCATGCCCCGGGAGCGAAACTTTCGCGCTGATCGAAACCGCCGGGGACGGCTGCGGCATTCGCACCGCGACGCATCTGCTGGGTCTGCCCTGGAGCGATACGCCGCGGCAACTGGGCCCGCAGCCGCAGTACTTTTACGATTTGACGCAGGATCCGTACGAACTGGACAACCGTGCGGCGGCGGAGGCGGATTCAGCGCTGGCTCGCGAATTAATCGCCCGCGTGCAGGCGTGGCACGCGCAGACGCCGTGGGGTAACTGAAACAGGCTGACGGCTCGTGGCGGGCGCCCCCCCGCTCTTCCTCCCAACCGTCCATTCGGCTCCGGAACTCCATCCATTCCTCTCGAATGCCCGAAGCATTGTGGCACGGGACGCTGTCCCGTGATTCGATATTGATGGCTCCCGCGCTCTTGCCCGTACGCACCCAGGTTCACGTTTTCCTCGCATCTTTCTTAAGATTAAAAGGCGCGCGCTTCGCGCGCACTTTTTATGCATGGGACAGCGTCCCATGCCACAATGCAGACGGCATTTATCCCGTGCCGTTGCGTTCATTCAGCTTCATCT
>JBOHNC010000336.1:0-1644 GCA_050730415.1 Planctomycetota bacterium | reverse complement strand
GTGCCGGGGCCCCCGCGAGGGACGGGTGGGCTGGGTCGGCAGCGCGGCGACATCGCGAAGGCCGGCCAGTTCCCGCGCCGGTGCTACCGCGGACGGATCGTGGGATTGTTCCGACCCTGAAATGCCGTCGGAAGTTTCCGTTTCCGCGCCGGTCAAGGCCGCGACCGGCGTCAGCGCGATTTGCAGGGAGTGTTCGTGGTACAGCATCTGCGCGAAGCGCTGCGCCGCCGCCTGCGAGCCGGTCAGCGCGTCGCGCAGGGCGAGGGCCTGGGGTTCGGTTGCGGTGCCGTCGAGCCAGGCGGCGATGAGGGTGTCGAGTAGTTCGGTGTTCATGGCGATTGGGGCGATGGGGGGGGATGAATGGAAGGGAGCGATTGGCGCGCCAGCCGCTGATTGACGCAGTCGATCAGTTTGCGGCGCAGGCGGGTGAGTACCATGCTGACGGCGGCCACCGTCTTGCCGGTTTGCGCGGCAATCTGGGCCAGTTCAAGGCGGCGTTCGTAGCGCAGGGCGAGAAAATCGCGGGCGGGAGAGCTGAGTTTCTGGAGGCAGTAGGCCAGTTCGTCACGCTCGGCAACAAAGGCGGCGGCGGGGTCGAGCAGCGCGATTTCCGTCTGCGCGGCAATGGCATCGCAGATAGTGCTATCGACTAGGATGTTGCGTCGCAGGCGCTCGCTGCGCCGCTGCTTAAGCACCAGGTTGCGCGCGATGCCGAAGGCCCAGGCCTGGAAGGGACGAGCAGGATCGTAGGCGCTGAAGTTTTTCCAAATTTCGAGCGCCAGCGTCTGCATCAGGTCGTCGGCGTCGGCGAAGCGCAGCCCGTGCGCGCGGAGGTAGGCGTACAGGACCGGCTGCGCAGCCGTCAGTCGGCGCAGAAAATCTTCGTGCAGGTCCACTCGGCCGCTCCCCTCAGACTCCCATCCCTGTCCGGCGGTATTTTCCCCGAGGCGCGCTCATTCAACGCAAAAAATCCATCAAATCCGACTTTTTTCTTGGCGTGCCACATGGGCCCGCATGATTTCATTCTTCTCTACTTCACCTCCCGGCAAACGTTCCCTCTATTTCTGTGTCTCGGTGGGTCGGTGGTGAAATGCTTATTTTTTCACGTACGGCAGGCGCAGGGTGATCCAGGCGTCGTGGGGCTCGGCGGCGCAGGGGACGGTGTAGTCGGCCGCGGTGCCGGTCACGGTTTCGCGATGGCGGCGCTCGCGGCGGCCGGTGCGCGGGTCGTCTTCGAACCAGACGTGCTCGATTTCCAACGGCGGTTCGCTGCTTGCACGCGTGGAGGCGCCGGCCTGCGCGTCGATTTCGGGCGGTAGAATGTGGCCGGCCAAGCGGAAGCCTTTGAGGCCCTTTTTCGCGCTGAAGCGGACGTAGGCGGCTTCCCGCGTGCCCGAAAATCGCGCGTGGCCGTGCAGGCCGAAGTGCCAGCCTTCGGAGTGTTCGTGGATTTCGCTTTCGCCCACGGTTTGCCAGGGGCCCTCGAGCGACTCGCTGACTTCGATCCGTGCGGGCACGCCGTCGGGGGTTTCGTTCGGCCGGCGGCCTTCAAACAGAGCGTAGATGTCGGCCCAGGCCATCGTGCCGGGCGAGGGGGCCGGCGGGATCGACGGGGTCGGCGCGGCGGCGGGGGCGGCGGCGGGG
>JBOHNC010000335.1:0-2430 GCA_050730415.1 Planctomycetota bacterium | reverse complement strand
ATTCTGCCCAATCCCATCGCGACGCCGGCGAAGAATCCGCACTGGCGCCCGCCGCCGCCGGTGCAGGTGCCGATCGAAAATCAGGACGACGAAGTCTTGGACGCGCTGGTGCTGGGCACCCACGAATACTTCCGCAAGAGCGGCTTCACGCGGGCCATTTTGGGCCTGTCCGGCGGGATCGATTCCTCCCTGGTGGCCGCGATCGCGGTGTTGGCGCTGGGCAAGGAGAACGTGGCGGGGTACTCGATGCCCAGCCGGTACAGCTCCGATCATTCGCGCGAAGACGCCGCGATTCTGGCGCAGAACCTCGGGATCGGGTACGACTCGCTGCCGATCGAGAAGGCCTTCCCGGCGCTGCTCGAGACGCTGGCGCCGGTGTTCGCCGGGCGCGAGCCGGACGTGGCGGAAGAAAACATGCAGGCGCGCATCCGCGGCCTGATCCTGATGGCGATCTCCAACAAGAACAACGCGTTGCTCCTGACGACCGGGAACAAATCGGAAGTCGCGATGGGCTACTGCACGCTGTACGGCGACATGAACGGAGCGCTCAATCCAATCGGCGACGTCTACAAGACCGAAATCTACCGGCTCTGCCACCGCGTGAACCTGCGCCTCGAACGGTCGATCGTCCCCGAACGGGTGCTCACCAAGGCGCCCTCGGCCGAACTGCGGCCGAACCAGACCGACCAGGACACACTGCCGCCCTACGATCTGCTCGACGCGATCCTTTTTCGCTACGTCGACCGGCGGCTGGGGGTGGAGGAAATCGCGGCCGAAGGGTATGACGCCGACTTGGTGCGCAAGATCGCGCGCGCGGTCGAACGCTGCGAATACAAGCGCCGGCAGTCGGCGGTGATTTTGAAGGTCTCGCCCAAGGCCTTCGGCTTCGGTCGCCGCATGGTGGTCGCCAAAAGCGACTTCGTGTGACCCGCATGACCTCCTTCGGCCTGCCCGCCGGCTACCACGTCAACCTCGATCCCGACGGCCGGCCGCTCCCGTCCAGCGGCCCGCCGCGCGAGGCGCCGGCGACCAACGCCGCGGCGTACAAATACGCCGCCAAACGGCTGCGCAGCCGGCGCGGGCTGAGCCTGATCGATCTCGGCTGCGGGATGGGCAGCAAGCTGGAACGGTACATCGCGCCGGTCTGCCACGACATCGCCGGCATCGACGTGCGAGCCTGCATCGATTTTTGCCGCCAGCGGTATCTGTTCGGGCGGTGGGTGGCCGACGACATCGAAGCGCCGCGGCGCCAGTGGGACCGGGTGTTCGACCTGATCCTGGCCGCCGGCGTGATCGAACATCTTGCCGATCCGGCCACGCTGATCGAGTACGCGCGCGGGCTGGCGCACAAAGATTCGGTGCTGATTCTGGCCACGCCGGACCGCGACAGGATTTACACGCCGGTGCTGCAAGGCGCGGCCGCGGTTCCCAGCGCGCCGCAGCGCAGCGGGCCGCCGACTGATCCGACTCGGGTGCGCGAATGGACGGCCGCGGAACTGACCGGCTACCTGAAGACGCTGGACCTGGAAATTCTGGAGCAAACCTGGGTGGAATCGGCGCGGCCGGAGGGATGGCTGGCGCGGGTGTGCGGCGGCGTCGGCCCGGCTAACACGCTGCTGATCGCGGCCAAGTTCAAGAAGCTGACGGTGCAATCGCCAGCGGCGGCCGGCGCCGCGAACGCAGCCACTACGGATACCGCCGCCGCGAATGCCGCCGCCGTGACAACGCCGGCCGCGAAGTAGGTACGGCTAAAATTCTTTGCGCCAAAGGCACAAGATGGGAAAGCGATTGGTTGGGGCGGCGCAAAGCGGTGCCCCTACCCTGAAATGCACCGTCCACGGTTTTTGCCTCGAAGAGGCAAAATAAGATAGCGAAGGGTTGGGCGGCGCGAAGCGACGGTCCTACCCTGGAATACACCGTCCACGGTCTTTGCCTCGAAGAGGCAAAATAAGATAGCGAAGGGTTGGGCGGCGCGAAGCGGTGCCCCTACCTTGGAATAGGCGCACCCCATCGTCATCGGGAACCCTGAAGGGGTTCAACTCATTTGCGCCGCCAACCTCCATCATTGAACCCCTTCAGGGTTCGGGCGGTTTTTGAAACGCACCGTACCAGGGTAGATTCCCCGCGTGCCGCGTGGAATCAACCCTTCGCTATCATATCTTGCGCCGTTGGCGCAAAGATAGACCAACCTTTCGGTCGTTCCCATCACCAGCGGAGCGTGGGATCGGCGCATCGTCCACGGTCTTTGCCTCGAAGAGGCAAGATAAGAAAGCGAAGGGTTGGGCGGCGCGATGCGACGGCCCTACCCTGGAATAGGCGCACCCCATCGTCGTCGAGAACCCTGAAGGGGTTCAACTCATTTGCGCCGCCAACCTCCATCATTGAACCCCTTCAGGGTTCGGGCGGTTTTTGAAACGCACCGTACCAGGG
>JBOHNC010000334.1:0-9928 GCA_050730415.1 Planctomycetota bacterium | reverse complement strand
TTCCGCGCGATCCGAAGCCATCAACGCGCCCCCCGCCGTCCCTTCGCGCGGAACCGTAACCACCGCCGAATCAAGGCAATCAAACCGCTATTCGCAGCAGCAGGCTGTTGGCTACTGCTTGTGTTGTGCCACCCGCGCCTTTTCCCGCGCCGTATAGTCGCTGCCCAGCCACAGGACCAGATCCGAATCGCCAAGGTCATTTGTCTGCGGCCTGCCGTCGCCGCTCCTCTCGTCCCCGTTATCGAACGCACCCGCCGACCAGATCACCATGCCCGTGCCGTCATTGCGCATCTTGAGCGGCTTCCCATCGAAGCGATCCACCGGCACCGCCGGCATAAACGCTGGCACCAGCGTCGGCAGATCGGCCGGCCACTTCCCGTATTTAAATTGATACAGCCGCGCCGCGCGCCCGACATCCAGAAGATCCTCCCCTTCGTCCACACGCACGGCACTTTGGAGAAGGGACCTTTCCCCCGTAATGGCATCCAGCCCCTGGTACCCCAGCGTAGATCGGTCGCTCGCCGTCGGCCAGAGAGGGTCAGCCTGCCAGTAGGGAGCCGCCAGCCGCTTCCGCAGCCAGGGGAGTACCGCCAAGTAATCCGCCGCAACGTCGGGCGGGAAATACACCCAGAACAGGCGGCCTACATAGCCCGAGGGATTGAGGCCGAAATACCTTGGCGCCGCTCCGGCTCCCTGGCAATCCTTGAGCGGGCTGAGATCGCCGCAGACCATTCCATCGAGGCGCGCCGGCAGTTGCGCCTGCATCACCGGCTCATGCCGCTTCGACCAGCCTTCCAGCGCCGCCCGGGGAAGGTCCGGCGCGCCGAGCAGCCTCCGTGCCGCACCCCAACGGATGCCACGGCAGGCGATCCATACCAGGGTTCCAATGCCCCCTGGCTGATCACGTGCCTGCCGCGCAAGGTTCGCCATCGCATCGAGGTCTGCTTCGGCGCGAGCCCAATCGCCGGTAGCCTGCGCCGCTTCGGCATCCATGATGAAAATGTTGGTGTACCACTGGAGACGCATGATCGGGTCGTCGGGAATCGGTAGGTGCGGCGTGCGTGCCGACAGGCCGCGCCAAAGTGGGAGAACCCGTGTGCAGGCGCGCAGCGCTTCGATCTGCGCGCGGAGCCGCGCCACCGTCTGAGGCAGCGTTTCGTCGATATTGTCCTCCGCCGCCACGAAGGTTTGAAGGTTCGAATCGGCGAGTTTCACGTGCCAGGTGGCGAGCGGCTTGTGCTCGCTCCTCATTTTTTCAATGAATATCGAGAGCCGATATTCCATCGCCATGCGCCGGTTGGCTTCAGCCGGATTGGGGTCGTTTTCGAACGCGTTGTAGGCGGCGACCGCGTCGGCCGGACCGGCCGCGGGAAGCGGCGGCCAGGTTTTTTTCTCCTGGTCGATGTCAGCCTGCTCGGCTTTGGCCACCGTCTGCAGGTCGGCGTCCACCGCCCCGGCGGCCACGCCGCGCAGCAGCCAGAGCGTCACCAGATGCAGGCCGACGCACATTACCGCCAGCCCCCACAGCGCCATCACCGTTCGCAAGCGCAAGCCCGGCCCGGCTTGCGGGGCGCGGCCCTGTTCGGTAGGCTCGGTGGGCTCGGTGGGTTCGGTGCCTGCAGGCGGCTGCGAACCCTTGGCTTCATCCCAGGTCGGCGCGCTGGCGACCGCACCGGCCGCCTTGGCCGCGGCGGATTCTGCGGTACTGGCCTTGGCCGAACTGGAACGTGGCTTGCGCCGCCACCACGAACGGGTCAGCATCCAAACCGCGCCGCCGGCAAACAGAAGCGCCATCACGTAGACCACCGCGGCGTCGGCGAAGTGGATGTAGCCGCGATCCCGCGCGTACCACGCCAGCCAGACCAACCCACCCATGGCGGCGGTGGGAATCAGGCTCAGCACCACCCGCAGCGAGCGCCGCGCGCCGCCGTGCGGCACGTACGATCCGGTCGCCAGCGCCGCCGCCAGCCAGCTCAGCGCCGCGCCCAGCATGAACACCCACAGGAGCACGTATCCCAACGTTTTCTCCGCTCAAGCTTGCGCCCGAAACGTCGCCCGCAGCAAAGCAGGCCCTGCCGCCTCGATCTATTCAGTGTACAGGAACACCATGGCTTGGTTGAATCCAGCCCACCGGCGTCTCTGCCCGGCCATCCCCGCCACCCTGCCAAACGAACCCATATTCGAATAATATGCGTATAAATTTGCACAAGTGCATTTAGTTCGTTTGGCTAAATAACCTATGCCACCGTAGTTCGTTTGGTTAACTACCCGTCGCCCCGATCCATGTCGTTCTGATCCTGCCCCACCCGGTAGTTCGTTTGGTAATTCGTTGGGTCGTGCTAGCGCGTGTCCCGAAGCGATTCACACCTTGCGGCCTCTGCAATGCCGCATCGCTCCCGGCGTTCTGACGGTTGCGTTTCGGCCGACTCCCGCGTCTGGCTTTCAGTGCCGTCAGGCACGGCCGACTGTAGCCCGCCTCCTGGGAAAGCGGTCGGATCAAGTCGTTCTTCCGCGCGATCCGAGGCGACGGCTGCGACTTTCCGGATCGCCCGCGCGGGACCTCCCGAGCGCCAAGCAGGAACCAAGCCGCCTCCGCCCGACCGCCCCAACCGCCGGCGCTGCATTCCACCGTGAGAATGGATTTGGGATGGGCGCTAATTCGACCATTGCCGGTGGTAGACCAGCCATTCGATCATCAGAATCAGCAGGCCGATCATGACCAGGTACGGCCAGATTTCGCGGTTCTCGCGAGTCGTATGCTGGCCGAGAATCGGCGGGCCGCTTTTGCGGGCGATGCTGGGGTGCATCGCGTTGTCGGATTCGGTCGGGCTGGCGAGATTGACCCCGTAGTAATGCCAGACCTTGTCGGCGTCCTGATATTTGTACAGCCCCGCCTGAGCGGTCTCGGCGAAGTACACCGGTCCGCCGGTGGACAGCTCGATGGGATGCTTGTTGCCGGCCGGGTCGATCAAGTCCACCGTTTCGGCCTTGTTGACCGGCGGAAAAGTCAGCGGATCGCCAGTGCGTTCGGATTGCCCCCCGGAGCGCTCGCTGGCGCCGGTCAGATAGTCAACGGTGCTGTTCACGAACAGGGGGAAGGTGTAGTTGAGCAGCCAGTCACTGTCCCAGGGGTCGAAGGCGACCACGACGGTGCGGTAGCGGCCGTTGTCGTCGGCGGTGGCCAACGCGCCCTGCGTGCCGCGGATCAAGACCTCCGCCGAGGGCGGATAGGTGTAGGCCGTGGCGGTGGCCAGATCGACGCCGATCATGTTGATGAAGCGGGTGATGTACTGCGACCGGTTGGTGTCGACGATCTGAGTGCCTTCGATCGGGCTGCCGGCCTTGTAGCCGGGCAGCGCGGGGATGGCGCCGAGATACCAGGCCGAACAGCCGACGGCGAACTTGGGGGCGTAGTCGTAGAAAATGATCATGTCGAAGTCGGTAATTTCGACCATGGCGCCGTTGGTCGGCAGGTTCTTGCCGTAGGTGGACTCGAACCAGTCCTTGGTCTGGTAGGTGATCAGGAAGCGGCTGCCGTCCTTGCTGGAGCGGGATTTCTGGACCGATTCCAGCGCCCGCCGCAAAAACAGATTCGCATCCGGGCGCATGACGACCAGGATTTTGGTGTTTTCCACGCGCGGCACATCCACCACGGCGCTGTCGTCCGCGGACAGGTTGTCGCTCAGCCCCGATTTTTCGTCGGCCACCAGTTCCACCTTCAGGGCCCCGCTGCTGTCGGTGGGCAGGCCGATCGATTCATCCCAGCGCCAGGGGGTGTCGTTGGGGGGCTGATCGGCGGAGGCGTTGGTCGGCGGCGGCGGAGTGTTGGGTCCGGGCCGGCCGGCCAGAGTGACGGGGTAGAGCGCCGCGACCGGTTTGTCGTTGAGCAGCACGCGGACTTTGAAGCTGCGCGGGCCGGCGGCGAAGTTTTCGACGCGGATGAAGGCTTGGAGCGGTTCCTTGATGCCGGCCACCAGGCTGCGGCGGACGTTCAGATCGGTGATGCCGACGTTGTCGGTGGTGGGCTTGCCGCACTGGAGGTACTGAAAATTGTTGAACAGGGCCGGATCGAGGTTGACGCCGGCCTGGTCGCCGAAGGCGCCGTCGGAATACAGCAGCAGATTGGGCTGGCGATCCTCGGTGTTCATCAATTCGGCGCGCTTGGTGTTGATTTCCTCCTGGACTTCGCTCATGGCGCCCAGGAAATCGGTGCGCAGATCGGTCGGTCCGATGGCGCGGACGGCGCGTTCGATGGAGGCGCGCGTATTGGTCCAGGTCTGCATGGTGCGCGGCCGCTGGTTGAACTGCGCGACCATCACCAGGTCGGTGGGACTCAGGTAGCGGATGCTGTCGATGGCTTTGGCCTTGGCGTAGTCGAGGCGGCTCATCGGGTTGCCGTTGTACTCGGCGTCCACGGTGTTCATGCTGGCGGAATTGTCGATCAGGATCACGACCAGCTTGGCGTTGCGGCTTTCGAGCGACATGAAGGGCCGCATCAGGGCGAAGCCGAGGAGCAGGAGGATGAGGGTTTGCAGGAGCAAAAGCAGGGAGGCCTTGATGCGCTGAAAGGGCGCGTTGACGCGCAGGTCCTTGATGGCCTCGCCCCACAGAAGCGTGGAGCTGAGAATTTTTTCCTGGCGGCGCAAGCGCAGGAAATACATCAGGAAGAGCAGCGGCAGGGCCAGCAGTCCGTACCAGACCGAAGGCGCCAGAAAATAGTTCTGCAGGCTGATTGCCATCGGCAGCGGCACGTTCGCTCCGGCCTCCCTTGCAACTGGCTTGGCCGGGGCATCGCGGCTGTGACCCGTCCGGGGGGGTGCGGGTACAATCTAACGCTCCGGCCGGTTGCCAGCGGTTGCCTATTGTACGGGATGGTTTCCCTACTCGCACCGCGCCGTGGGTCCGCCGACCGGGGCCGCCGCTGCAAACCAGGAAGGCCTGCGATCATGCCCCTGCACCCCACCGCCTGTTCACAGCTTCAGGGCTTCGGCCGCCAACCGGCTCCGGCTGCAAATTCGGGTCGGCGCTGTCCCGGCGCGACGCCGGCGCTCCTGCTCAGCTGCCTGGCAGTCCTGATTGGGCTCATGGCGCAGTTCATGGCGCAGCCCTTGGCCGCCGGGGAGGAACCGGGAGCGGCGGCGGGCACCTCCCTTGCGACGACCGGGGGCGCTCCGACGCCCGCCGCGCCCGCCGCCGCCGCCAAAGGCGACGGCTTCCAGCCGAATACCGTGCTGGCCGACGGCAGCGAGGTCGGACCGCTGTGGCCGAGTGCTCAGGCGGTCGGCGCCGCGCCCGCGCCCTGGGTGGATGCGACGGGCAAAACGGCGCCGGCCGGCAATATCGTGCGGGTGCTGCTGAGTTCCACGCCACCGCCGGCTGGGGTGGCGCAGAGCGCCACGACCTTCGACGGCCAGCGCATCCTCGGCAGCATCGACGCCTTCAGCGAAAAAGAAGGGTTGAAGATCGTCAGCCCGGACCTCGGCCCGGTGCAGATTCCGGCCGCACTGCTGAGCCGGCTCTATGTGCAGCCGGTGGCGGCCAGCGAAGCGGACGACGAAGATCTGCCGCCGGGGCTGGAAACGCCCGGCGCGGCGCCAGCGGCGTCGCCCCGGCAAAAGGACCTGACTGTCTACCGCAACGCCGACCAGGCCGAGAGCCGGTTGTTTTTCCTGTCCGACGGCATCGCCAAGTTGAAGTCGGGGGACGATTTTTTCACCGCGCCGATGGAGCGGCTGTCCTACCTGACGCTGGCGGCGCCGGCCCAGCTGCCGGCCACCACCGCCCAACTGCTGGTGCTGCTCACCGACGGCACGCGCGTGACCGGGAATGTGGTGGCAGTGCGGCCGAAACAACTGGTGTTGAAGTCCTCGCTGGGGACGCTGACCATCGACCGGACGATGATCCACAGCCTGTGGCCGCACGAGGCGGGCTACCGGTTTCTGGCGCGCGAGCGTCCGACGGCACTCAAAAACTTCGGGCAGTTCGACGTGCATTTCGCGCCGCGCTACAACCGCACGGCGGACGGGAAACCGATCGACACCGCGGAATTCAACTTCGCGGGCATCGGCATGCACAGCTACACGCGAGCGGAATACGCCCTGCAGGGCGCCGGCCGGTTCGCCGCCTACGTCACGCTGGATCGCAGCGCGCCGGCGGCGGCGCAGACCACCGTGCGGGTCTACCTGGATGGCGAGAAAAAACTGGAACTGGACCTGAACCGCAACGAACCCGGACGCTGGATCGCGCTGCCCACCGCCGGCGCCAAGACCATCGCGCTGGAGGTTGACTTCGGCCCGGACCATTCGGATGCCGGAGACCTCGTGGACTGGATCAACCCCGTCTTGCTACAATAGCCGGCATGGACCCGCGTCTGAAACGAATCCGCTCGCGGGGCGAGGGCACGCCGCCCACCGGAGCCGCTGAAACGACTCAGCCCGCCCCAGCGGGCCCGCCGCTCCCGCCCAGCTCCGCCAACATCCCCGGCGCGCCCGCGCCGACGGATGGCGATGCGGATTTGCGCGATTTGGGACGGCTGGCAGGCATGGGCCTGTTTGGGCTGTCGGCGCTGGGTGCGGTCGGTTTTCCGGTGCTGGCGCTGATTTCGTGGCTGTTTCAGCTCTACTATTTTGCGGCGCTGTTCTCGATCCTGTTCCTGGTGGCGCTGGCCGGTTTTTTCACCCTGGAATTCATCCGTCTGCGCGGCTGGCGGTACTCGCTGCGCCAACTGCTGCTGGCCGGCCTGGTGTTGTTCGTGATCGGGACGCTGTGCGCCTGGCTGGGGCGGGCGGAATACCGGCTGAGCTGGGCGCACGAAGTCCCGCTGACACTGGAGCACTGGCCGGAACTGTCGCTGTCGCAGCGCAATCAACTGGCGCACGCCATCGTCGATGGCAAGGTCGTCCCGACGCTGGCGCAACTGCTGCAACTGCGCGAACACGCCGACTACAAGCCGGTCAGCGTTACCTGGCACGGCCGACCGGTGCAGGCGTTTGCCTTCGCCATCGGTCCGTGGAAACTGCTGGGCACCGAATGCCTGGTGGTGCGGGTGGACGTAGAACGGCAGGAGCCGACCTACAGCATCGAGCCGGTCCGCAGCGCAGAGTGGGACTCGCCCTGAATCGAATCTTCTTCTACAATGGGACGGTTCCATTTTTCAGCCCCGCGCCGGACCGTCCCAGCCATGCCCACCCGCCCCAATTTTCTCGTCTTCATCACCGATCAGCAGCGCGCCGATCACCTGAGCTGCATGGGCAACCCGGTGCTGCACACGCCCAACATCGACCTCATCGGGGCCGGAGCCGGCGGCTGCGTCTTCGACGCCCATCACGTGAACAATCCCGTGTGCATGCCTTCGCGGGCCAGCCTCTTCACCGGGCGCACACCGCGCGGCCACCGCGTGCGCGGCAACGGCATCGCGCTCGACCCAGCCACGCCGACCTTCACCGGCGCACTGCGCGCGGCCGGCTACCGCACGCACTGCGTCGGCAAAATTCACCTGTCACCCTACGGGCTGCCGCGGGGGGCCGATCTGAGCACGCTGAATCCGGGCGACTACCCCGAGGCGATGGAACTGTGGGAGTCGGGCCGGATCCAGCATCTGCCGGCCAACTATTTCGGCTTGGAGACGACCGAAGTCTCACTGGGCCACGGCATCGGCGTGGGTGGCGACTACCGCGCCTGGGTGCGCGACCGGGATCCGGCGGCGGAGAAGTATTTCACCAACCCCGGACGTGCGCTGCGGCCGCCCTCGGGCGCCGATCAGTGCCATCCCTGGGCAATTCCCGAGGCCCTGCATCACTCGACCTGGGTGGCGGAACGGACGGTGGCGTTCCTCGAGGAACAGGCCCGCGCGCAGAAGGCGGCCCCGGCCGGCGGGGCGCGGCCGTTCTTCACGTTCGCTTCGTTTCCCGACCCGCACCACCCCTACACGCCGTGCGGAAAATGGGCCGACCTGTACCGGCCCGAAGATGTTCAATTGCCGCGCGCGCGGCGCGAAGGTGAGCTGGAGTCGCTGCCGCCGCACTTCAAGACGACCTTCCTGACCGGCATGGCCCTGGGCGGGCGCTCGCGGAAAACGCAGATGCCCGACAGCCACCTGCGCGAGATCATCGCGCTGACCTACGGGATGCTCGGGCTGGTCGACCAGTCGGTCGGCGTGGTGCTCGACGCCCTGACGCGGCTGGGCCTCGACCAAAACACGGTGGTGCTCTACCTGAGCGACCACGGCGATCTGATGGGCGACCACTGGATGCACAACAAGGGGCCGTTCCTGAGCCGCGGGCTGACGCGGGTACCGCTGCTGGCGCGGCTGCCCAACTCGCTGCTGGCGCCGACGGGAGCGGGCGCGGCAGGTGCGGTAGGTGCGGCGCGTGCGGCAAGTGCGGCAGGTACGGCAGGTGCGGCGCGTGCGGCAGGCGGGCGGCGAATCGCGCCGCTTTCGAATCACCTCGACATCGCACCGACGATTCTCGACCTGGCCGGAGTGGCAATTCCCGAGGGCTACCTGCCGCCGCAGGTGGAATCGCCCGGGCAGGCACCGGCCTGGCCGGGCCGGTCGCTCAAGCCGCTCCTCACCGGCGAACGCGCGGCGCTCGACCGCCCCAACCGGACGTTGCTCGAATACGACGAAGACTACACCGGCGACCGGCTGCGCGGGCTGCTGACGCCCGAGTTCCGGGTGGTGCTCTACCCCGGCCGGCCCTACGGCGAGCTGTTCGACCTGGGCAAAGACCCCGACGAACTGGTGAACCTCTGGGACGACCCCGGCGCGAAGCCGCTGAAACTCGAAGCGCTGGCGCAGTTGGCCGACGAACTGGCCCGCACCGACAGCGCGCTGCCGCGGCGCTACTGCCACGCGTGAAAGCGGGTCGCCACAGAGACACAGACAAGCAAAAGGTACAGAGTGCCGGCGGAAAACCGGCTGATTATGATCAACCCTGATTCAATGTCCTTACCGGAGATATTTAAATTTGGCCGAGGTTGCTGGCTTTTCGAAACAGGTAGTGCAATAAAAATTAGGGGCAAGCATTTTTATACAGAATTGAGATTCACGGCCAATAAATGGCCGATTTGTGCGAAATTAATGCTGATTCATAGTGAGTTATTCGGAATGTGAATAGGAGCTTCAATCTTTGCGTCGCAGTTTAAACTTTTATAAATCATATTTTAAATGCTTGGACTTGACGATACCAATATGGGGTTAACATATTCGTCGCTTAGTTATTGCTAAGTAATGAAACACGTGCATCGTGGCTCCCCGTAATCTTCCGAAACCCAACGATGGTTTCTAAAACAAATTGCTTTTTACTAATTAGGGGCATGGGACTCGAACCAAAATCCTGTGAGAGTGCTGGGCTCTACGCCTAGTGCGGGCTTGCTTCCCATCCGCCGCCTAATTGGAACCGCCACAATTCAATATTGTGGCGGTTTTTTTGTGGGACGGTAAAATTGGTAGGTGACTCTTGATGGCACGCCAGCTCTGGGCGGGTGGGCACGAGAAGTTGAGTGCTTCGGTCGCTATCAGGCTAAAATAGGGGCGATGGGACTCGAACCCATATGACCTGTGAGAGTCGCTGGTTTTCAAAACCAGTGCGTATGCCATTCCGCCACGCCCCCAAAAACCTCCAAATCAGAAAATAAACAATCGTTCACCAAGTCATCTGGGTCATGGCGTCAAATGGGTGCAAAAATCCCGCTGAAGACCTGTTTAACCGTCCTCCCTACCAAAAAACTTGGCAGGCGGAACGGAAATAGACTCAAGACCACTTCCCGAACTCCCTCAAACGTCATGCCAGTTTGAGTTTTGACAGAACTCAACAAAAAAACGGTGAAACCACCCTAAAACGCCTGTTTTTTGATTAAACCACCTGGCCCTAGTGTTCTGTCATGTCTAAAGATTCGGGTAGAGGGACTTCAGTTTGACGCGGGC
>JBOHNC010000333.1:0-15142 GCA_050730415.1 Planctomycetota bacterium | reverse complement strand
GATCGGACTCGTGATCGGCGCGGTCGTCGCGATCGCGCTCACCTTGTTCAAGAAAAACTACTTCAATGTCGGACAGTCAAATGCCGCATGCCAGCAGGTGCTCGAGGCGTGGAGCAAGTATCTCGAGGTGCAAGGTCACGTCGCGGGCCGCGCTCTCGGCTGGCCGACGATGGTCGTCGTTTTCCACGGGGCGACCGGCGCCGGACTCTTTCCGGGAAATGACATGCATCTGTCCTTCCACGAAGGAACGCTCCAATGCGCGGGGCACGGGGATTGGGCTGATGATTTCCTCGGCATGGACTTGAACGGGCACGCCGTCAACAACTGCGGCGCCCATAACTGCATGGCGGACGCGCTCGCGAAGTACACCCAGGAGCGCGGCTCGATCCCGAAGGGATCCCCCGATGCGGTGTATTTCGTCGATGAGATCCTCTTGCCGATGAACCAATCGGCGGCAATCCCGTGGATCTATCGGGGCGGACAAAATCCGCAGGTCCATCAAATGCTCTACGACCTGGCGGATGCGTACCTCGGAGCCAAGGCGAGCGGGACGACGCCATACGTCGAGTACCCCGCATCGCAGGTCGCGAGCGAAGCGACGCCTGGCGCGGTCGGGATCGCTCCCGCGGCGCCGGCGAGCTCCCCGGCGGCGCCTGGCGCCGTCGCGCCGGCGACCGTGCCCTACGTGTCGCCCAGCGCATCGTCGACCGCGGCCACGCCGGCGAGCTCCTCAGCGCTGACCGTGACGGGTACCACGGCTGCCGGTACACCGGTCGTGCCGACCGGTGAAACCGACTCGCTCATCAAGAGCCTGCTTTCGCAGGGTCAATCGCAGCAGCAGGCTTTCGAGGGCGCGCTCGCGAGCCTGCAGGCGAACGGCGTCCAAGCGACTCCGCAGGTGCAACAGCAAGTCGCAGGCGCCGTCGCCGCGGCCGCCCCCGTCTCTTCCTCGAGCATTCTCTCGGGTCCGACCGGCTGGATCCTGATCGCCTTGGGCCTCGGGGGCGCTGTGTTCTTTGGCATGCGCGAGGGTCACCGCCGATGAATCACGCCGCGACCGACATCGTCATCAATCCAAACACCGGGCGACCGGTCACCGCGGGGCAGGCCTTCGCGGCCTGGCTCGAGCAGCATGAGCCGGATCTTTTCCAGGCGCTGCTCAAGGATGCGGCCGCGCACGGCGCGATCCCAAAGGCAGGACTCGGGGACTGGTCGAGCATTCTCTCGGACATCGGTTCGGGAATCTCGGATGCCGCGAGCTCGGTCGGGGATTACCTGACGTCGAGCCAGGGCATGCAATCGCTCACGGGCCTCGCGAACACGTACCTACAGAGTCAGACCGCGCAGGCGGTGACTCAAATGCAGGTCTCGCGCGCCCAGCAGGGTCTGGCGCCGGCGCCCGTCTCCTACGCCGTAAACAGCGCCGGCCAGACGGTCCCGGTTTACACCGGATCCACTGTACCCTCGAGCATCGCGCCCTACGCGGGTCAACCCGTGAATTTGGGCGGCACGACGGCTTATCCGCTTTCCTCGCAAGCGCTCGCCGCGCTCTCGGGCGGGAGCACTCTCACCAAGTACATGCCCTGGATCCTGGCCGGCGGGGGAGCGCTCCTGCTCTTCGGGCTCCTCGCCATGAGGAAATAACATGCAACAGATTACAGCGACCGGGATCCAGGGCTTCCTCAAGTGGCTGCAGCAGTTTCAGCCGGGCATCTATGCGAAGATCGCCCCGGAGCTACCGAGGAAAGCGCCTCAGCTCTTTTCCGATTTTGAGGCCTCGGGCGGCGTCGCAGGCGCCGCGACGCGCGCTCTTTCCGGGCTCGCCGATGACACCTCGGCGCTGCAGCCGATCGACATCACTGCAGCGACCGATACGACATCGATTCCGACTATCGATGTCGCCGATGCCGCGAACACGGGTACCGCCGATTCCTCGAGTACGGGCTGGCTCTCGAGTCTCATCAACGGAGTGAGCCAGGCCTATCTCACCGTCACCCAGCAACAGCAGCAGCAGCAGATCGTGAACGCGCAGCTGCAGCGCGCCCAGGCGGGGCTTCCGCCGCTTTCAATCACGGCGACTCAGGCCGGCGTGCCGCAGATCTCCGCGGGCTCGAGCACGTCCAAATTGCTCCTGATCGGGGGAGGCGTGGCCGCGTTCGCGCTCATCCTCATGATGAGCTCGAAGCGGCGCTAATGGCCTCGCGCAGCATTAATTGGGAGTTGGTAGCAATGGTGGGCGCCGGCGTCGGGGCGATCTACCTTCTGCGCAAAGCCGGAAAGATCGGGACTCAGGCGCTCGATGAGGTGACATCGGCGATCGCCTCCGGGGTGGAAGCGCTCACCCTGGGACCGCCTATCCAAGCGGCCGGCAGCGTCGACGACCAGGCGGGCAATCTCTTGGGTCCCATCGCGAGTTTTCCCGCTTCGCACGATTCGCAGGGCAACACGTATCTTGCCATCGCAGGCTCCTGGTATCAGCTCGGGCCGCGCGATGCGAATGGCAACTTTACGGCCGTTCCGACCGGCCAGGCGGTGACGCAATGAGCAAGCGATCGAGCGGCACTCTCTGGGCGGCGCTACTTTTAGGTGGCGGCGCGCTCGTGTATCTGATGAAGCACTCGGCGGCGGCCAAGGCCGCGGGCGCCGCGGGTTCGATGCTCTCACCTGGCGGCTCGAGCAGCTCCTCGAGCGCTCTCGCGCCGATCGACGTGAGCGCGAGTTACGAACTGCCGGGCAGCTCGGCGCCGACCGCATCGGCAATTTCCTCGAGCTCGAGTTTTTGGGGCACGCTGACACCTACGGCGGCGATCACCTCCGGCTACATCAATTTCCCCTCGGGCTCGCAAGCCGCGGCGGCCGATTTCTTCCCGCGGATGGATTCCGCGGGCAATTACTACGTCCAATGGGCGGGGCTCGTTTACGAGCTCGGCTTTATGGACGCCCAGGGCAACTGGCCCGCTACTCTCGTCGGAGCATCGTGATGAAATTTTCTATCCCTGCGCTCGCCTGCGCTGCGCTTCTCGCTTCCGCTCTCGCTTTTGCCGCAGGTCCTACGGCTCAGGTTTCCTGGACCGCGCCGACGCAATACACCGATGGCCACGCCGTCGCGCCAACGGACATCGCATTCTACACGGTCCTCGCCTGCGAGACTGCATCGCCAGGGACCTGCCTTACTTTCAAGGCGGCGCCGGCGACCGCTGGCACCGCGCCGCCGCTTTCCCTCATCGCCCCGGTGAGCTGCGGCAACTACAACTTCACCGTGACCGCGACTACGACCGCGACCGCGTTGTATCCAAATGAAACGAGCGCTCCCTCGAACGTCGTGCCTTATGCGACCGGAATCACCTGCACGCCAAACCCTCCGGGCGGGGTCACAGTCACCCCGGGAGCAACTGGCTGACATGGCTACTCGGAGGCCTCGCCGCGCTCGTCGCGCTCGTGCTCGAGCGCCTCTTCGGCGCGTGACGACCCGCACGGTCGACACGAAGACTGTCACCCGCCGCACGAATCCCCGCGGCCGGCGCGCGGTGCATACCGCGGCGTGGGACCGATGCGTGCGGGACGTGCGCGCGGAGGGGAGCGCGGTGAATCCCTACGCGGTCTGCTCGGCCTCGATGGGCGAGCGCGGAGTGCTCCGATCTCATCGGCGCCGACCCGTGCGCCGGCGCAATCCCCGGCGCTCGAGGTCTCGCGCTTGGCTCATCATCGCGAATCGACCAGGTCAGCGCCCGCACCTCTTCGAGGGCGATCGCTTCCGGCGCTACACCGGCAGTAAATCCCGCGCCGTGCGGTTCCCCTCGCGCGAGCTCGCGGCGAAGTTCGCTCGGCACTTGAAGCGCATGTTTCCGCGCAAGCTCGCGCGTTGGCGCCTGCTCGTCGCGCCTGCCGCATGAACTCGAGGCGAGATCTCGAGCGGGCAGGGCGGCTCTACCGGGCGTTCCGCGAGGATGCGCCGCGGGAAGTGAAGCGCCTGCCCGTGACGATCCCCCGGGCTGTTGCAGTCATGGGTTACTGTGAGTTTGTCGGGTACCTGACGACTCACCGCGGCAAAGTCGCACTCTACATCCACGAATTTGCTCCGGGATCCCGACCGCTCCTTTGCGCCGGCGCCGGACGCGGGCAGTTATATCTCCTGGGCGGTCGCTTCAAGGTAACAGGCCGCGGGATCACCGATCAGACGGCGAGCGGGCGCACCGTGCATGCGCGGCGGCGATATGACGTGCGGCTGAGGCATCGGCCAGGGCGCTGACTTGACAGATTGCTGGGCGCGGCCCTAGAGTCGGCGCCAACGGACCTGCGCCGCGCGAATGCAGGTCCATCAGGAAGAGCCTCACCGCGGCTTCGGGGCTCGGACACTAGACGGAGTACGTTACATGTCCGAGCAGCTGCTGCTCCTGAATCCTCGCCGTCGGCGTCGCCGGCGCGCCAATCACGAGTCTCGCCGCGAGCGCTCTCACGCCGCGATCGCCGGCTGGCGCCACCGCAAGCGCCGGCGCCTCGAGAATCCCCGCCACGCTCGCCGGCGCCATCGCGTACGCGGTCATTACCAGCGCGATCGCGGCCACCGGGTCTATGTGCGCTCGCACATGTCGAATCCGCGCCGGCACCATCGCTCGCACCACCGCCGCCGCTACCATCACCTGCGAAATCCGCGCGCGATCAGCGCCGACAACGTGATGCGCGATTACGTGATGCCGGCCGGGATCGGTGCCGTCGGCGCCGTGGGCCTGAAGTTAGGCTGGGGCTACCTCTCGCCTCATCTGCCCGCCGCGGTCCAGTCGGGCTGGGGCGCCCTGAGTGCGCAGTCGGCCCTGGTGCTCGCAGTCGGCTGGGGGCTCGGCAAGGCGGTTCCCCGTCATCGGCGCTCGATCGCAACGGGCGTCGTGGGCGCGCTCACCGTGCTCGCCTACACCGCGGCCGTGCAGCTGCTCTCGCAGTACGCGCCTGGCCTGCAGGGCTTGCGCGATTACACCGATTACCGGATCGGCGCCTACATGGGCGCGCCCGGGATTCCGGCGCTGCCCGGTGCGGCGGCCGCGGCGGCTCACGCGCCAGCCGGCGCGCACCTGCGCGGATTCTCGATGATCTCTCCCGCCGCGGGCCTGCAGGGCCGCGGCATGGGCGCCTATCTTCAGTACGGCAGCAACTACTGAGCGCGGCTGACATCAGCCCCTCGGGATCACTGACACTTAAAGTTACTTCTCGGAGCATCCATCATGTCAGCAGCAGCTCAGAATGGCGGTGCAGCGGCCTCCGCGGCCGGCGGCCTTCCGATCCTGACCGCGGCCTATCTGCAGGCGCACAAGGTCGGCACCCAGGGCAAGGATGTCATTTGGGGGCCGCTCTATGACTCGGCCGCTTATCCGTCCGCCGGCGGCGTCGCCTTCAGTTTCTTCAATGCGGGCATCGGCGCGGGCACCTCCTCGGCACCGGGCGCCGGAGCGGTCGGGAAGACGCTCTACGACACCAACATCAAGACGCCGAACATGCTCACCATGGGGCTCGAGTTCTACGCGATCGGCTCGGAGACGCATTTCCTGCCGGGCGTGCAGAACACTGTGGGCACCCCCTATGCGCTGCTCCCGGGCCGAGGGGCGATCGCGCCGGCGAAAACCGGCGACTTCGTGAACGATGTATGGGCGGTGCTCAACGGGGGCCTGAAGACTCTGACCGTCGGCACGGACCGAAACTACATCCAAGACGGACCGCTGATGCAGTTTCCGCCGGCCAAGTGGCTGCATGTCCAGGCGGCGCTCTCGGAGATCGGCCCGAGCTCCACGTCGACCGGTGTCGGCAACGAGATCGCGTACGCCTGCGCCGGAGGCGAGCCCTACCTGCTCGTTCCGATCTACCTGCAGAGCAATCAAATGTTCTCGCTCGCGATCGGCTTTGCCGCGGCGATCGCGACCCCGAGCGGTGACCCCGGGCGCCTCATCGAACGGCTGCGCGGGTATCTGATCCGCCAGGTCACCTGAGAAGCTGGAGCAAGGTCGCACCGGCCCGAGCCGGGGCAATACCTCGGGCCGAGTGCCGAAAGTCACTCGGCCCTTTTTGTGGAGCAGTTGAATGAGTAACCCAAATCCCGCCGGCGCACCGGTTCCCGGAATCCTGCCGCCCAACATCTTCGACCCGAAGTTAAACGGCATGGACTGGTTTACCTACCTGGTCGATGCCGCGAATTCTCCGGCGCCGACCGGCGCCGGCGCGAACCTGGCGCCCGCCGGCGTATCCCAACCGACCCTGCAGATCGATTCCGGGACCGATTTCTATCTGATCGCGCTCTCAGTGCAGGCGCAAGTGAACGCCGCCGGCGGCCTCGAGGAATCGACCAACCTGATCCCGCTCGTCACCATGCAAATGAATGACTCGGGGAGCCAGCGCAATCTTTTCTCTGCGGCATTGCCGCTGATGGCGATCGCCGGCGACGGCAAGCGCCCATATCGGCTGACCCGCCCGCGGCTCTTCCGCGCGAACTCGAGCATTGCTTTCACCTTCACCTCGCTCGAGCCGAACGCCGGTACGACCTACTCGCACGTCTTCGTTCTGCTGCACGGCTACCGCAAGTTCGCCTCGTAAGGGGTTTCACATGGCGGCCGACAATCCAGCTGCCTCTGCCGCGGCCGCCGCGGTCACCGGCTCAGCCGATGCGCCGGCGCATGCGGCAAACATGCTCATTCCGCAGGCTTATGATGTGGCCTGGACGAGCCTGCGGCAGCCGTTTAACGTCGCACCTTCCCCCGGCGAGCTCACGACGCCGGCGTCGACCGCCGCTCAGGGCTCTGCCGGAGCAACCGCCGGCACGAGCTCGGGGGCCATCCTGCCCGCGAATCCGCTGCGAGCGTGTCTGATCCTGCAGAACAACAGCGCGACCGGCGGCCCGGTCCTCTGGTTTAACTTCGGTCAGCCGGCGGTCGCAAGCAGCGCGGGCTCCTTTGCGTTGCAGCCGGGCGGCTCTCTCGTGATCGCTGAGCCCAAGGCCTGCCCGAAGGAATCGCTGTATGTTGCCTGGTCCGGCGCGGGGACAGCGCTCGGCGCCTACTACCAGAACAGCCTTCCCGAGAAGACGGCGCCCACCTCGAGCTCGCAGGGCTGGAAGGACAATCTCGGCGCGATCGCCTGGGGTTACGCGCCGGCGCCTGCGCCCGCGCCGGCGCCGGCCGCCCCGCGCCCCTTTGCGATCGCGGCCAAGTACATTCCATGACGGGGCGATTTGTGCTGTGCGCGCCGGCAGCGCTCGGGGGAAGCGAGCTCGCGGTGTTCGGCCCGTCGACCCTTGCCGTCACCTGGTCACAGTCCAATATCGCCGGCTACGGACTCCAATCGGGACTCGCCACGGATGGGAAATCAACCTTTCTCGTGGGCACGACCCACCTGCTCACGTTCTTGCGCTCGATCGACGGCGGCCATACCTTCGCAGCGCTCGCGACCGCGCACGATTCAATCGTCACATGGGCGACAAGCGGCAGCGGAGTCTGGATCGGCGGACAGTCGGGGAACGCTCTTTACCGCTCGATCGACAACGGGGCGACTTTTACTCAAATGCAGGTCGGGGGCAATCCGGTCTCGCCGATCCCTGGCGGTGTCAATTACGAGCTCGCCTATGGCAACGGCTTCTGGTTTGCCGTCGACACTCAGGGCACCGATTACAGCTACTCGCGTGATGGCGGCTTCCATTGGACGCATCCCGCACTTTTTGCCGTCAATGCTTTCCGCTATCTCCTGTTCGACGGTACGGATTTCGCGGCCACGGCCACCCCGAACGCCGGCGCGCAGAGCGTATGCACGACTTCGGATGGAAAAAACTGGACGGCGAATGCCGTGACCGGCGCGGACGCTCCCGTTGGAATCGCCGCCGGCGCCGGCGTCTTCGCAATCATCCTGCAAACTGCACTTGAGCCCTGCGCGGTGAAGGTTGGAAATTCCTGGGCGGCGGCAGCTGCCGCGGCGTCCACTACGTTCAAGTTCAAAAACAACGATCCTACCGCGCAGGCGGTTGCGGTGACTTCCGAAGGCCGCATCGTGGTCGCGGGCAGTTACGGCAGCATCGCGAGCTCGGTCGACCAAGGGAAAACCTGGATCGAAGACGATGTGCCGTGGGATCATAACAATGTGAACCCCACCAACGTAAACGGCATGGTCGCGGCAGGGGCGAGCGTGGTGCTCTGTACCGGTGTAGGACTTTTTGGTTTTCGCCAGGCGCTTTGCTGATGAGCGGCGCCCGCTGGGTCTGGATATTGGGCGGCCTCGGGCTGCTCGCGCTGATGGCGGCTGGAGGTGTTGCAGTGACGTACTCATGGGAAGAATCGGCCGAAGGCAAAAAGTGGGCGCCGGCGCTCACCGCCGCGGAGCAGAAATATGGGATCCCTGCAGGGCTTCTCTCCC
Source organism: Planctomycetota bacterium (assembly GCA_050730415.1). Classification (GTDB taxonomy): domain Bacteria; phylum Planctomycetota; class SZUA-567; order H5-PLA8; family JBOHNC01; genus JBOHNC01. Next base: position 6,760 of record JBOHNC010000333.1, on the reverse strand, counting down.
GCCAGGCGGCGGAGGAATCGAGCTTCGACCCGAGCGTGATCTACGGCGAGGAAGCATCCTCCGCCGGCGCGCTCGGGATCCTGCAGCTCGAGCCGGCATATTTCTCGAGCGTCAATGTCCCGGTGCCTTTCACCGATGCCGACGTGCTCGCGCAGATCGACCAGGCCGCGCAGTACGATGCCGAGCTCCGCCGGCGCTTCGGCAGCTGGCAGCTCGCGCTCGAGGCCTACAATTGGGGACCGACGGCGCTCGCGCGTTGGGAAGCGTCGGGCGGCGACCCCTCGGAGCTGCCGACGCAGTCGAGCAATTACTCGGCGCAGATCCTCGCCGACGTTCCGACTGCGCTTAACGCCTGAGCTCTTGCCGCAGGCGACGCCTCGGCCGTAGGATGAGCGCCTCGAGGGGTGGCGCCAGCGGAAGGTGCAAGCCATGCAACTATCGTGGCGGATGATTTTAGCTCCCTGGGTCGGCGCGTTCGGTGGCTGGCTCGCCTCGCACGGCTTCGCGCTCGCTCCCGATCAGACTTTGGCTCTCACCGTGCTCGCGGCGGCCATCGTCGCGAACCTGATGCATCTGCTCGAGCAATGGATCGGCCCGCATGCTGCGGCACCGGTCAAAACGATCATCAAGGCGGCGGACCCTGCGAAAAAGCCCCCGGGCTCCTCGCCCATCGCGGCGATTCTCCTGCCGCTCGTTCTCGTGATTCCGATCATGTTCGCGCTCGGAAGCTGCAGCGCCCTGGGGCTCGCGCCGGCGAAGTCGACCGATGAGTCGATCGCCTACGGGTACGGGCTTTACACGGCAGTAGAAGAGGCGCTATCGGCCTCTGTCGCCGCCGGCCAGGTGACGAAGAGCACGGCGATCGCCGTCGACCGCGAAGCCGGCAATGCCCGCGAGCTCCTGGATGCCGCGCGCGCCGCGGAGCTCGTGAATCCTTCCGGCGCCTCGAGCGATCTCATGCAGGCGACTGAAGCGCTCGAGGTCCTGCAGACCTGGCTCGATCACCCGAACGGGAGTCCGCCCCGATGAACATTGCAACGCTCGGCGCCGCGGTGAATCTTCTGGCCTCGGTCGCGGAGGCAACCCAGGTCATTTCCTCGCTGATCTCGGATGCCGCGAGCTCGGGCCGCACCACGCTGACCGATGCGGAGTGGGGCTCGATCACCGCGGCCGCCGACAAGGCCCACCAAGCGCTCGAGGCGACGCTCGCCGGATCCGGCGCAAATGCGAACGAGTCGCAAGCGGGGAGTCCCGCGTAAATGGCAAACGGCGTGCGGATCCGCGGTATCAATCAGGACACCGACCGGGTGTCGGTGCAGTCGACCGAGCAGGATACGCATTTGCTCACGCGCCGGCGCTGGCGGTTCCTGCCCGCGAAGTGGACCGATGTATCGATCGGGCGCGACGAGTTGATCGTGCTCAAATGCAACGACGGGACCGCGGTGATCGAGCTCAAACACCTGGGCGGCCCGCATGGCGACCTGGTGGTCGATGAGCGAGGCGAGCGTCGCCATCGCGTGCGCGACGGCCAGGTGCTCAGGATCACGCTCGAGCGCAACAAGGCGGTGTTCCTGAAGACTCAGGCGATGCGCTACCCCTTCGGCTCACCCGGGCGGGCGATGTTGGTATGAGCGCCGGCGCGCACACTCTCCTGTTGCGCGCGAATGGGACCGCGGAGTTGCTCGATGCCCGCGGGGATTCGCTCTGGGCCTCTGACTCCGATGAGGAGTTCCAGGACCAATGGGCAGGGTCCATGTTCTTGAACGAATCCGACGTCATCGAGATTTTGGATTACCTGGTGGCCGAGGGTGAGCTCACGGAGCGCGAGGCCGATGCCTGCGTGATCGATGAGGAAAGCTTCACGGGGGAAGCCCCCGAGCTCGAGGAAGAAGAGGGCGAGGATGTTTGATGTGCGCGCGATGATAGAGCTCGGCGTTCTCCTCGCTACCCCCGTCTTTGCCGCCGGCGGCGCCTGGGCGTCGGTAAAGCTTCTGCGCGAGGACGTGCGCGCGCTTAAGGCTGACGTGCGCCGCGTCGATCGGCGCGTAGTCAATCTGTACGGGCATCTGCGCGTGCCGATGCCGATCGAGCCCGAAGATTCCGTTTCTTGAAGTTGCAACGCTGGAGATCTCCATGTCCGATACCAAAGTCAACGTCCCATCGCCGCCGAGCACCGAGGAGCTCGTCACCGCCGCGGAAGCGGCCGCGGTCTACGCCAAGCGGCTCTTCCTCGAGGGCGCATCAGGGAAGGCGGCAGACCTGGCCGAGCACGCCGCGAAACTGATCGCCCATATCGACACGGACGCGCAGGCGAAGCTCAAGAGCATCGCGGCTTATTTCCGCTCCTGGGCGCAGCCGGCCTCGAGCGGCCCGGTCGACTAATACCCCGAAGAGGGCGCGCCTGTTTTGAATCCTCAAGCGATGACGGCCAGGAGGCCCGAGCTGATGGAACAGGGTCCCCGCGCCCGATGCTGAAGCCCGACCCGCCCGGGGAGATCCCCGGGCGGGAAGGGACGCAAAGTCTTCAGCGCTCCACGTAGATCGCGATCGCCCGTCCGCGGCGATTCGCCGGCATCCCGATCAGCCATTCCGCGACCTTGGCGCCGGTCGTGGGCTCAGTCACGGATTCGAGCAGGATCCCATTGGCTCCCAGCGCCGCGGCTTTCTTGCGCAGCTTCGCGAACATTTCCCCTTCGCTCGTGTAATCGAAGTCGCCTTCGGCATCGAGGAGTGCAACCTGTTGGTACGGATGGTGCACCTGGGCGGGGCTTAAGTAGATCGCTACCGCGTCGGGGGAAGTCGGCGGGTGGATGACGCCATCCCCGAGGCGCGTCGCCTCAACGCCAACGCATCCCGAGAGAAGTGCGATTGCAGCGAGGGCAACAAGCGCACGGGATATAGGTCTCATACGTCAGGTCTCCTTCAGGGTTCCTGGCGCCAAACACTACTGCGGCGCGTTCGCCGCGGCCGTGACAGGCCTCTCAGCCGGCGCTAGCGGAATCCCCGCGGGGCGCCGACCTGAGAGAGTACCGTGCGCTTAAACTCAGTCAGCTCTGCGCGCGCGGCTTGATCGCCCAGGATCTCGAGGGCGAGCAAGATAGCTGGATAGCTGTACCAGGCGGCCGCGGCCGCCTTAGTTCGATCGGCGCCGGCGGCCTCGAGCTCGCGGCAGGCGAGCCGCAATGCCGTTTTCGCACTCTTAACCTGTGCCGCGTTTGGGGACGATGGGCCGGCGGCAGTTGGGGTAGGCGTCGTCATGTCGGGGTTCCTCGAGCGCGAGCTCGCGTTGCTGCGGGGTGTTGCGGTAGGTGAGCGCCTCATCGCGCCAGAGGCGGACCTGGCCGTAGAGGAAGGGAATCGAGCGGATCTCACCGGGTGTGAACCGCCAGCCTTCAGGTGAGATCAGCTCGCCGGCGCGGATGAGCCAGCCGGCGAAGGCCGGGTCGACCTGCTCGAGCTCGCCTGAGAGGATCGCGACCAGGATGATCGCCCAGCGCGGCAGGCGCCCGGTGCGCTTCCAGCGCCTGAGCGTGACGACCGATACGCCGGCCCGCTCGCGAAGGCCTGCGACCGTCCAAAATGGCAGCTCCTGCATAGCGGCAGGTCATCGGCCGTCGGCTACACCGTCTGAAGAACGGCCGGCGTGATCGATATCGGAAAATCACGGATCGCCTCGAGCGCCGCCTCGAGGATCCGGCGCAGCCAAGTGCGCATAATGTATATAACGTGATGTTGTGTTGCACAGGCGCCGGCGGCTGCAACTGCTTCAGCGCCCTGGAGCGCCCGGGCGAGATCTCGCCAGACGCGGGCCACCTGGTCGTTGCGCTCGCGTTCGGCTTCCATGCAGGCGAGCACGTAGGCGCGGGAGATCTCGAGCTCATCGGCTATGCGGATCGCGTGCGCTGCGCACATCGCCGCAGATCGGCCGACCCGGTAATTGCTCATCGTCGTATGAGTCCAGCCGAGGAATTTCCACAGCTGGTAGTCGCTCGTGAAGCCCCTGCGGGCCTTCAGCGCGTCGAGAAATTCGACGGTTATCGTCGGACATTGATGCATGGCGCCACCCCTGATGCCGGGCGCCTAGCGGCGCCCTGGCCAGCATGTACCACAGAGCGCCCCCTAGCCGCAACGTGACTTGACCCATTGCATACGCCTTGGCCTAAGTAGTAGTCTCCGCTGCGCCAGGTCGCGCGCCGGCGTTTTGTGAAATCGGTCGCGCCACCCTTCGATCTTTCTCACCCCGCCGGCGCGCGGCTGGGTTCCTCGGGGGGTGGAGTTGCCGGCTAGGGTGGTCAAATGTCAGCGAATCCGGCTCTCTCGCACTCGCCGGCGGAGCTCGAGGCATTCCTCGAGCGCACTGAAGAGCGGCTCAAAGTCCTAAAGGACGTCCGGCACCTGCGCGAAAAGCGCTCTTTCCATCAGGCGGCTACCAGCGAAATCGACGGCAAGCTCGAGCAGCTCGCCGAGCCGCTCCGCCTGGCGCTCCTCGAGGCACCGGCGCCGTTGCCGGAGCTCCCCGCGGCGGAGGCCTCCGCGGCGGATGGGCAGCTCCTCGCCGGCCTGCGCCGGTACGCGCTTCAAGCGAAGCTCCCCGAGCAGCTCTTGCTCGCCGAGCTCCTCGCGCTCGCGGCGCATTCCATCGTCTGCGGTGTTACCACCACAACTTGCAACTTGAAGTTGATCGATCTGCAGGAGTGCGCCGCCGGATGGTGCGGCACCGCGGGGCTCATTCCGTGAGCCGCCAGGTCTCGATCACGATCGAGCTCGACGCCAACGAAGCGCACGAGCTTTATCTGCTCACCAAGCGTCTCACCTTCGAGGATGCGCTCGCGCACACCGATGCCGGGCGGACGAAGGATCAGCGCACGGACCAGGCCTACGTGATGGTCCGCGCGGTCGAGAAGATCACCGATGCGCTCCTCGAGCGCTCCGCCACGGGGGGCGCCTGAGTGAGCGCGACGCTGCGCCGCCAGAAGCTCACGGCCGCACTCGAGGCGCTCCGGTGCGCCGAATCGAACCTCGATGAGGCGCAGGAATTCGCCGATGCCCAGGGCGATCGCCCCGACGTCGACGGCTGCCTCGAGCTCGCTATCGTGCTCACGCAACAGGCCCGCAGTTCAACCAAGTGGGCGGCGACGCTCCTCGAGGACGGCGCGGCTGTAAAGGCAATGCCGTGACGACGCGCGCTCGCACACGTCCGCTCAAGCTGACACCGTTTCGGCTCGTGATCTGCGTCGGCTGCGGCTGTGACGATTACCACGCCTGCGAGGATGCGTTCGGGGATCCATGTTACTGGCTCGTTCTCGATCGCCGCTCGGGCAAGGGCGTCTGCTCGCAATGCCCCGAGCGCTTGGACGCCTGGCGCCACGGCGATCGCACCCGCATGCGCCACCTGAAGGCTCGCTGATGAGGCTCGAGCGCAAGCGGTCGAAGCAGAGCTCCCCGAGCCTGATCGGCCAGGGCAAGCTCACCGAGCACACTTTCGACGGGTACGAGTTGATGTTGCGCGCGATCGACGGGCAGGGTCGCGAGCTGCGCGTGCGGCTCGAGCGCCACGATGCCGAGCGCATCGCGCGCTTTGTTCTCGCCGAGCTCGCCGAGCAGCGCCGGCGCGTCGCCTCGGCCGTCAAAACCGCGGATAGTCTTTTCTGATGGCCGCAGCCCATGCCCTGCGCTATCTCCTCGAGATCGCCGTCGGCTTCGGGCTCGGGTATCTCATCGGCGAGTGGATCCGGGGCGACCTATGACGCCCGAAGACCAGGCCGTATGGGACCGGGTCTGCCGGTACTTCTCCGCGCGCGAAGCGCTGCGCCGGCGGCGGGAGACCGGGCTGCTCAAACTCATCGCCTCGGCGCTCGATCACACGGCGGGCATGGAGCTCGCGCGCCAGTCAGGATCCCAGGACGCGCGCGATGCGCGCGATTTCTGGCACTTCCGCCGATACGCCGGCATGCCCGGGATCATTTGGCATCAGGCGATCGCGGGCGTCGGACCGCACAAGGAAGGCTATGCGCCGCACCCGGAGAGATTCGGATGAGGCGCGCGCCCACGGTGTCCGAATTCGAGGCGGGGCTCGCGGTGTCCTGGTACCTCGAGCTGAGCGATTATCAACGGCAGATCCTTTGCAACATGGCGGGTCTCCCGCAGTACGCAACTTCGTCCTGGGAGAAGCTGAGTCCATCGATCCGCCTGGCGCTCGCGAATGCCGGGCTTGTCGTCTGCGAGCTCGCCGCGCGGCTCGCGCTGGATCTCGAGCGATGACTCCTCTCACCAATTGATCCTCGAGACCCATGGAAGAGAGGAGCTCCAAAAAGATCCGGCCGAAATTTGCGCTCACGCATCAGGAGTTGCGCGAGATCCGCGCTATCGCCTGCGAGGATGAGCTCGCCCGCCAGGTCGACGATGGACCCGACTCGCCCCTGATGGCGAAGGCGTCCGAGCTCGAGAAAGCCGTCGGACAGTTGAGAATCGAGCTCACCGACTATGACGCGCGCGCCAACGTGCGGGAATTCCTCGCCCGCTACCTCGAGGCGACGGTGATCCCTCAAATCTCAGATCCCCATATCGAGCGCCTGCCGGGCAAGCTCCGTGCCGCACGCCGGCAGTGTTATTTTCAGCTCGATGCGATGACGGGCAGGACCCGCGCGCTTTGGGATGCGAAGGCCGGGGAGCCGCTCCTCTGTCCCGATGATGCCCGCGAGGAGGCGATGCGCCTGCAGAGGCGTCTCACCGAGACGATCGAGGAGCTCGCGCGCAAGGG
>JBOHNC010000332.1:0-14964 GCA_050730415.1 Planctomycetota bacterium | reverse complement strand
CCCGGAAATCCCCACCACCCTGACCCTGCCCGATGGAACCTCCGCCACCCCCGTGCTCGCCGATGCCTGGGTCGGCGAATGCCCCGTGCAGCCGGCCGAGTGGCAGTCCGCCGGCCTGATCCTCTTCGCCGATGGACTGCTCCAGCCGGCCGCCGCAGGGAGCGACGCCGCCGGCGGCGCGAACGTCGGGTTTTCGCCCGAGCAGCGTCAAGCCCTCCTGCAGTACCTCGTCGCCGGCGGCCAAGCCGTGGTCGTGATGGCCGCCAACCCCGGTCCCCTGAATGCCGCCGCCTGGCTGCATCCCGCCGCCCCCGGCCAACCCGCCGTCGCCTTCGACCCAAGCACCCCCCTTCCCGCCGCGCGAACCCAAGCGCTGATCGACTGCGGACTCCCGCCCCGCGCCGCCGCCGCATTCCCCCTCGCGCGCCAACGCTGCGGCTTCGGCTCGCTGACCCTCGCCTGGCTGGTGCCCCAAGTACCGGTGGCGGCCGCCGCCGGACCGGTCGCCTGGCAAGACTGCCTCGCGCAACGGCTGAACGCGCGTGATCCGCACTTGCAGCCGCAGCAGCGCGTCGATCTGGAAGGCTACGCGTCGGTCTTCGATCCCCAGATGGCGCTCCTGCCTCGCCGTCTCATCGGCCAGGTCTGGTGGTATCTGGCCCTGGTCTCCGCCCTGCTGCTGCTCCTGGGCGTGGAAGTCCTGCGCCGCCGCCCGCACGACCTGCCCGCGATGCCGCCCGCCCAACCGGTTCTGCCCGCGACGCCCAACGTCGGCAAACCCGGACTGCTCCCGCCGAGCGCACTCCATTCAGCGCGCCTGCCCGCAGCCTCGAGACCTGCCGGCGACACGCGCGGCTGGCGCGTCTGGTTCCTCGCCGCCGGCGGCGCGGCGGTCGTCGCCGCCCTGGCATCGTTGTATAGCGCCCGGCCGCGCCTGGCGGCAATCGAATGGCGCTTCGACTGCGACTCCCGCGACGGCCGCCAGTGCCAAATCGACTACACCTACCTCCACGCGCTGCGCGACGTGAACGACCTGCGTCTCGAACTCCGCACGCCGCCCGCCACCAGCCCTTCGAACGCCGCCGACCCCGACCGCCCGATCGACGGTCTGCCGATTTGCGCCAATCTCGAAGACATGAAGGACGAACCGGGCCGGCTGAGTTGCCGCCCGGCCGCGCCCATCGAAGCCTACGCCCTCGTCGGCTACCGCCCGGTGCTGCTCGAATCAAGCACCATCCTGACTTCGACCACCACCGCCGCCGCGCCGTCCGCGCCGTCCTCTTCGTCCTCCCCGGCCGCCGTCCTCCCCGCGCCCGTCATCTCGGGATTGCCCGCGCAGTTGGCGCTGCCGACCACCGCGCCGGCCGACCTGGCCGATTGCGACTGGGCCGTGGTGCTCCTACCCTGGCTGCCCGCCGCCGGCACGCCGCACCTGCCCACCGACTTCCCCGGCTTCGTGCTGCTGCCGCCCGCCAACGAAGCGCCCGCCGTCACAGCGCCCGCCGCGGCCGGAACCGCAGCCGCCCTGGCCGGCTGGCGCGCCGAACCCCTGTGGATCCACGGCGCCGAGCCGAATCTGCCCGCCAGCCTCCAAGCGCAGGCGGCGTTGTATTCGCCCGCCGCGCTGCGCTGGATTTTTTCCCGCGTGCGCCAGCTCACCCGCGCCCCCGTCCTGATCGAATTCCGCCGCAAAGCCCTGGCCCATGCCGCCTGGCGCGTCGGCCCCGACGCCCCGCACCCCGCGCTCGAACCAGTCCCCCTCGACGACAGCCTCGCCATCCACGTCACAGAACTGCCCGCCGAACCCGCCCCTCCCGCCCCGTCCCGCTAACCGCCCCCCCCCAGGAGCGCCAATCATCAAACCGCTACTTCGTCCCAACCGTCCCGTCGGCTCCGGAAGTCTATCCATTCCTTTGGAGTGCCCAAGGCATCGTGGCACGGGACGCTGTCCCGTGCATAAACAGTGCGAGCGAAGCTCGCGCCTTAATTCTCTTCTTGCGCGCCAGCGCATTCCGAAGTGGCACGGGCTGACCAGCCCGTGTCCAGCGAGTCCCCGAGCGTTTCCGCTGAAAAGCGCGCCTCGCGCTCCTCTTCCCTGGGAGCGCCAATCATCAAATCGGCTTCTTCATCCAAACCACCGATGCGGCTCCGCGCCCGCCGCTACTTCCCCAGCGTCAATGTGAAGGCTGCCACATCCACCTCGACGTCCGGACCGGAATCACCCGGGACGCGTATTTCAATCTGGCCGATATTGCCCGCGCAGCCGGGGAGGTCCACGTCGGCCGTCGCCCAGGAGCCCACCGGAGGCCCCTGAACAAATTCCTGACTGGTGCACCCCTTCGGCGTCCAGATTTTGATCGTCAGGTTGTTGCTCGTGCAGCGAAGCAGCCGATATTCAACGTGCATGTGCAGCGTCGGCGGCAAAGTTTTCACGGCCAGATTGCCGAAGTAAAAATCCAGCGTCTTCGTGCCTTCCTTGGCGAAATACCACGCAATGTATTGCTTCCCGTTTTCAGTCGCCGCCTCGCCGCGCTGCCAGGTTCCCTGCGGCTGATCGACCGCGTCCCCGGCGATCGTCAGCGGCAAGCTCATCGCCACCCCGTTGGTCCCGGTCGGCGCTGGCGCCGGTGACGGATCCACCGTCGCGGTCGCGTTCGGGTGCTCCGCCTTGTAGCGCTTCGCAATTTCGTACGGCGACGGCCCTTGATCGCTCGGCGCATCCACCGCCCCAGTCGTACCGGTCGCCCCGGTCGTGCCCGGCGTGCCGGCCGAGTCGCCCGCCGATTTTCCCGCCTGCGCCGCCGGATCGCCGCTCGTCGTGGCGCCGCTCCCGTTCTTCGTGCCGCGACCGCCGCCCGGTTCCGCCGCGCCGTTTGATGTTTCCGCACTTCCGCCGCCGCTGCCGTCCCGATGCGCCGTGCCCGTGCTCCCCGGCCCCCCGGCTCCTCCCGGCCCGTGCTCCCCGGCCGCCCCGGCCGACGAATCGCCTCGCGTCAGCAGAAAAAAAATGCCGATCCCGATCGCCACCAGCGCCACCCCCGCGCCCATCGCCAACCCGGCTCCCGATTTCGACCGGCCGCCGCCTCCCCCGCTCCCGCCGGCATGCCCGCGCGCGATCGCCCCCGAACGCCGTGAAGTCCGTCCGCCCTCCCCATGCGCGCTCGCCACCGCATGTTTGCCGGTGCTGCTGCTGCGCCCGGCTTCCATCCCGTGGCCGCTGCTGCCGCCGCTGCCCCCGCCCAAGGCGTGGCCGTGCCCACCCGCAGCCGGTCGCGCCAGACCCGCGGTGATCGCATGCACCTGCGCTTTTTCCGGTTCCTGCGCCGCCAGGTTCGCGTTCGCACCGCTCTGCCGACGCATCGTCATCCCGCTGGCCGACCCCGACCCCCCCGCACCCAATGCGTTGGCCAGGCACCCGGCATGGTAGGCCGTGCCGTTCTGAACCAGTGCTTCTTCCGATTGAAATTGGCTGGGCCGGATCAGTTGCCGGCAGACCGCGCAATATTGCAGTTGGCCCGTGATTTTGTTGCTGGAATTGCTCACGAACTAGGCGCCTCGGTTGTTCGGCCGCCTGCACCAAAAGGCATTCCATCCGGCGGCGAAACGGCGCCCTCCATGGTACCGCGACCGCCCCCCGGCTTCAACCTCCGATGCCGTAGGAGCGATGCCCTCGCCCAAACTGTCCCGCGCATAAGTGGCACGGGCCTATGGCCCGTGGGCAAAAAAGCCGGCGCAGCCGGCGCCATTAATTTTCTTGCGCGCGCAGCGCGCACTCTTCGTCGAGGAGCGTCGAGGAGCGTTGGGCGGCGTCGAGTAGCCCCCCGTACCTCCCACCGCGCCGCACCCGTCGCTCAAGCAAAATTGCGCTTGCGCATCCCATTGAAATCGGCCTGCAGCGACCGCCCCGGGCACAACGTCGGCATCAGCTCCCGGTGCGTGTACACATGCGGCATGACGATGTTGTACCGCTTCATCAGCGCCGGCATCACCGCCTGCACCTTCTCGATCTGCGCCCGCGTCGGATCCTGCTGCTCGAAATCCCCCATCACCATCACCCCGATGTTGCCTTCGTTGTGATCCTTCACGTGCGCGCCCTGGTATTTCAGCTCCCGACCGATCCACAGCGTCCCGGTCCGGTCGATGATGTAGTGATACCCGATGTCCCCCGCATGGAAGGCCGCCAGGTGGTGCCGCCGGAAGCCCCGCAGAATCTCGATGATCTCCTGCCGGTTCGTCGTGTCGCAGAACACCCCCGAGTGATGCAGCGTCTCCCGCCACGGCGTCTGCATCGGCCGCAGCCGGTCGGTGATCGGCGCCGCATCCGCCCACGTCGAACGTGGCAGCGCGCTGTCGAGCACCGCGATCCCACCCGGAACCGCCGGCGTCGGTGCCTCCAGCTTCGACCAGTCCAACGGCTTGTACGGCGTGACCGGGTAGTCCTCGGCGATTTCCGGCGTCTCCGGCGTCGGCTTGGGCGCCGGCGGCTGATTGTTCACCATCGTGTAGCTGCCGGGGTCCGAAATGGAGTTACACCCGGCCATAAACAGTGCGCCCAAACCCAGCATGCCTAAAAAATTGCGGCGTTCGTTGTTCATGGCGGTTCCTCGTTTCGAGGGGGTGGCGGGCTGAGGACTTCAGACACCTCAGCAGGCAAGCCAGAGAGCCGGGGCGTCGCGCGAAGCGGCGCAGCGGAACAGTTTCACCTTGCTCCTCTTTTCGGAATTTGGCCCGCCCAACTTGAGCAATTCCCGCCCCAGCGCCCCTTCGGCTCCGAAATTCCATCCATTCCCCTCAAATGCCCGCGGCATCGTGGCACGGGTCGCCAGTCCCGTGCAAAAAAAAGGCGAGCGAAGCTCGCACCTTTTCATTCTTGCGCGCGCCAGCGCGCATTCCCAAGGTGTCACGAGCTGACCAGCCCGTGTCCAGCCCATATTCAACAAGGTCGAGCCTTTCCCCTGCAAAGCGCGCCTCGCGCTCCTCTTCGCCCATCCCCTGAACCCCAACATTCCGGTCTGTGCCTCAACCACAGGCCCTGGCGCGAGGTTGACGCTATCGCTTTGCCACGCCATCCGGGGTGGCAACGCGGAACGATCCCACCACATCCAAACCGCAGGCCGCAATCCTGACGATCCACAACCCCGTTGCACGCTCCCAATAGACGATCAAAAGAGATATCATATGATACCGTAGTTCGTTTGGTTAGCCAGTTACCGCCCGCCCGCGCCCGACTCCACCCCCCACCTTCCTCCCCCGCCGAACCAATCCCGTCCCACTCATCTGCTCTCATAGGCTACCGTAGTTCGTTTGGTTAACCCGCTTTCACCCCCATCCGGCCCTAACCATCCCGATCGGACCGAACCATTTCCGACCCATCGCCCTCTAGCCCATTTGGGCCTGAGCCTATAAGATGAGCCGGTTTCCGCTGCCCCGTTCCCACCCCCCCATGCCCGACCTGCCGGAGCCCGCCCGCCATGCACCCCGTGACCGTCCGCCGCACCGTCCTGACCCTCCCCACCTACCAGCGCCATCCCGCCCGCCGCCTGCCCTACCTCTTCCGCGACGACTGGCTCAACAGCTTCCCCGACACCCAGGACGACGTCCTCGGCGGCCCCAAAATCGACCAGGACTACGACGCCATCGTCCTCGAAAATGAGTTCCTCCGCCTGACCATCCTCCCCCAGTTGGGCGGCAAACTCTGGTCGGTCTTCGACAAGCAGGCCCGGCAAGAGGCCGTCTACGTCCCCGACTGCATCAAGCCCGGCCTGATCCACCGCGCCGGCGCCTGGATTCCCGGCGGCATGGAGTTCAACTTCCCCATCGGCCACCACATCATGACCATGCGCCCCATCCCCTGCGCCATCCTCGAAGCCGGCCCCGACCACGGCGTCGCCCTGATCCAACGCACCTGCGCCCGCAGCGGCCTGCGCATGGACCTGCGCATCGGCCTGAAAGCCGGCGAAGCCCGCTTCACCATCGACGGCGAGATGTTCAACCCCACGCCGCTCCGCCACCGTTTCTATCACTGGACCAACGTCGGCTGCTGGGCCCACAAGGACTGGCGCTTCTTCTCCAAAGCCCAGTGGTACTTCACCGGCAGCACCCTGCGCAAGTACCCCATCGACGACGACGGCATCGACATCTCCTGGGTCAAAGACCGCCCGCTCCCCTGCGACAGCTTCATGGTCGGCCACCGCGAGGACTTCTTCGGCTGCTACGACTACCGCCGTGAACATGGCCTGTGCAGCGTCGCCCCCTGGCAGGAACTCCAGGGCAAGAAGTACTTCACCTGGGGCATGGAGTCCCGCGAATACGATTCCGAACGCAACCTCGCCGACGACGGCCGCAACTACCTCGAAATCCAGACCGGGCCGCTCGAAACCCAGCAACAGTTCGCCTTCCTGAACCCCGGCCAATCGCGCAACTTTCACGCCACCTGGATTCCCTTCGCCAAGATCGGCGGCATCGAATGGGCCGACCGCGACCTCATCTTCCACGTCCGCGACGGCGCCCCCTGGGTCTACGCCGCCGCCCCGCAAGCGGTTGAACTGCGCATCGGCGCCCGCCATTTCCCCCTCAAGCTGCGCGCCGGCGAAGCCCGCCGCCTGCCGGTCAAGGTCAATCCCGGCGACCGCATCGCCATCGCCGACGCCGACGCCATCGCCGGCGCCCTCCGCCGCGAATTTGCCTACCCGCTCGAAGGCCGGCTCGAACCCGGCGCCGAGAAAAAATGGCGCGGCCGCAAGTTCTGGGAGCCGCTCCCCGAAAATCCCACCGCCCGCCAGCGCCACGAATACGGCCTGGAACTGGCCCGGGCCGATCACTACACCGGCGCCGTCGAACAGTTCCGCGCCGCCGTCAAACAAGACCCCAAGCTCCACGCCGCCCGCTTCGACCTCGCCGACGCCCTCTGGCACATCGGCGATTTCGCCGCCGGCGCGCGCGAGTTCGCCCGCCTCGCCAAAACACCCTTCGCCGCCGACGCCGCCCTGCGGCTCGCACGTCAGGCCGAAGCCGAAGCCGCCTTCGCCGGCCCCGTCGAACAGCTCCCACCCGGCCCCGCCCGCGACCTGGCCTTGGCCGAACGGCTGGCCGGCTACGGCGGCTACGCCACGGCGCTCCAGATCTACCGCCGCCTGCTCAAATCCGAACCCCGCAATCCGCGCGTACACTACGGCCTCGCCCGCTACTTTCACTTCGTCAAACGCGATCGCCGCCGCGCGCTCGACCATGCCCTCGCCGCCCTGAAACTACAACCCCACGACCGCGACATCCTGCTCGAACTGGCCCCCGTCCTGCGCGATTGCGGCGCCTGGACCGACCTGCGAGCCGCCATTCTGGCCGCGCCCAAACCGGTCCGCGAACTGGCCATCCTGCAGAAACTCCTGGCCGAAGCCCATTGCGAACTGGGTGAAGACGCCAAAGCCTTCGCCATCGGCAGCACCCGGACGCTGTTCCTGTGGGAAGGCGAGTACACCCACGCCGACACCTACATGGATGCCACCCTGGCGCTGCTCGAAAACGCGCTCCAACGCAATGACGCGGCGAGCGTCAAAAAATACGCCGCCGCCATCCAGACCTGGCCGGTGGGTCTGGGGATTCTGCGCCGCTTTCTGAACCAGCCCAAGGTCGGCTACTGGCAGGGCCGCGTCGCCGCCTCGCAGGGCCGCCAAGCGGACGCCGAACGCATCTGGCGTCAGGCCCTCGCCGATTTCGCCGCCGAACGCGCGCTCATCGCCACCACCCATGGCGACTGGTGGACCCAGTGGTTCAGCCCGTCGATTCGCTACCACCTCGGCCTGATCGCCGTGGCGCTGGGCGACGCCAAGGAGCTGGAATCCGCCATCGCCCTGATCGCGCCGCCGCCCACCGCGGAAGTCCTGGCCAAACTGCGCAAGCCCGCCTATCGCAAGCGCCATGAACGACGCAATCTGCTGCGCGACGGCCTCGTTGCCGAGCTGCGCGCCGAGTACCCACTCGCCCGCAAGAAGTTCACCGCCTACCTGAAGCAAGCCCGCGCCAAGCGCTTCGCCCAAATGCACCTCGCCGCCGTCTCGCGCGGTCGGCGCTGCGGCGAATAACCAGCGTCGGCGCCCAAGTCGGAATCACTCCCGATCAGAAATTTCCATGTGCCTCCAAGAGTGCCCATTCCCGGGAGCGCCGGCATCTTGCCGGCTCCGAATCTTCGTTCGAATATCGCACCCTGTCGCCTACAATGAGCGAGTTCCCTGAACCGCATTCGAGGGACCTGCGATGGATGCAGAACCGCCGTACCCACGGCGCCCGCAGTGAATACCGCGCGAGGCAAAATCGAAATCTCGGTTTCGCTTCACGCGTGGCTATCTTCCCCATTTCAAGACGAAACAGCCGATCCAAATGCTGACTTACCGTCTGGCGGACTCGCTGCCCAGGGAAGTGGTCGAAAAATTATTGGCGCCAGCCGATCGAAATGATGTCAAAGCCGAAACTCGTCGGCACATTGAAACCTATCTCGATGCCGGACATGGGGCCTGCTGGCTGGCGCGACCGGTGGTCGCACGCATCGTCAGAGATGCTTGGCTGCATTTCAACCGGCAGCGGTATTTGTTGCATGCGTGGGTGATCATGCCCAACCACGTCCACCTCATCGTTGAGGAATCCCCTGATTTTCCGTTGCGCGAAATCGTGCATTCCTGGAAATCTTTCAGCGTCAAAGAAGCCAATCGAGTGCTTGGGCGGACCGGCGCTTTTTGGCAGCGGGAATATTGGGACCGCTTCATTCGACACCGGGCCCACTATGATTCCTCCCTGTCGTATATATACGACAATCCCGTCAAGGCTGGCCTCGTCGACGATGTTGCGCGCTGGAAATGGAGCAGTTGGAACAAACGTACCGATGGAAGTGGACGTGCGCGGCGGGATTAAAAGAGAAATCCAAGAGCCGGCAAGATGCCGGCGCTCCCGGGAGTGTGCGCACTCGAGGCGGTGCTCTACTTCCCGACCTGCTTGAACTTCGGGTTTTGCCGCCGGCATTCGTCGATGACTTCATGCATCGCCAGCACCTGCTCGCCGGTCACCACCATCTTCGCGCCCTTGCGCAGCACCGCCTGCACGTTGTCGTACAGGCTGCCGATCGACTTGCCTTCGCTCGGCAGCGTCGTTTCCGTCCAGACCAGTTGCTCTTCGTTGCCGTATTTGCGGTTGGCCGCCGCGCCGTCGACCACTTTCAGCTTGGGAAACTTCTTCGGATCGAAGTAGCGCATCGTCGTCGTCTTGCCGTCGCTCCAGGCAGTGCCGTACTCGCCGCAGATGATGTACGCCGGCAGTTCGATGTTCATCGAGGTCGAGTAGCTGATGTCGATCTGAATCCCGCGCTTCGTCTGCAGCACGATCTTCACGTGGTCTTCGCAATCGCCCGAATCGGTCGTCTGCTTCACGTGGCAGTAGGTCTCGACCACCGGCGAACCGGCCGCGCTCATGGTCATGTCCAGCATGTGCGTGCACTGGTTGAAGAGCATCCCGCCGCCATTTTTGCGCAGGCACTGCCAGTCGTTGCGGCGCTTGAAGCCGGTCGCGTTCAGCTTCAGATCGAACACCGGGCCGATCGGGGATTTGCCGGCGAGCAGTTCATGCAAATGGCGGGAGATCGAATTGAAGCGGTAGTTCTGGTGCGGGAAGTACAGCCGCTTCGCCTGCTTGGCCGCCGCCAGAACCTTCTTGACCTCCGACGCGTTCATCGCCACCGGCTTTTCGCACAGCACATGCCGCCCGGCCTTCAAACTCAGGATCGAGTCCGCCATGTGGTCGGCCGACCGCGTCGCGACGACGATCAGTTCGGCGTCGCAGTTCTTGAGCAGCGTCTTGATGTCGGGGTAGCCTTCGCAGTTCAGCTCCTTTTTGGCCTGTTCGACCCGGTCGGCCAGCGGATCGGCCACCGCGACGATCTTGAAGTCGTCCCGCTTGCGCATCTGCGACACGTGGATGTCCCAGCCCGAACGGCCCAGACCGATGACGGCGGCGGTGACGGGACCCTTGGCTTTGGCCATGGAAAAATCTCCTTGCGATGTGGGATTTTGAACGTTGCGTGAGTTGGCAAAATCCGGTCAGGGGGCGTGGATCGAAGCAGTAGGTTGTATCCCCCGCGGGAAGTTTGTAAAGATTCAGGCCCGCGGGCGGTCGGTTCGGCCTGGTTTGCGGCAGCGCAGGATCAGAAAGTAGGCCACCTGTCGCGTGTCGGCCAACTCCGGGTGCGCGGCGACGGTGGCTGCGTCGGCGGTCGGTTCGGCCAAACCCTCAAGGACAAAGCCGGCCGCGATCAGCCAGTTCAGCCAAGTGCTCAGCGTGCGGAAAAATACCGGGATTTTGAACTTCGCCAGCCGCGCCTTGGCTTCCGTCGGCGCCGCGCCGAAAATCCATTCGTCCACCACCCCCTGGCGTTCGGAAAAGTAGTCGCCGCACAGCACCGACCGCCGCGCGCCGGACTCGTCGCTCACCCACTGCCAGTGCGGCGTCTGAAAGCACGGGTGGCAGATCGAAAACTGCAGGAAGCCGTCGGGCTTCAGAACCCGGTGAGCTTCCCGGATCACCTGCTGCTGCTCGGGAATGTCCATGAAACTCATGAAGCCGGTCGCGAAATCGAACGCTGCATCCGCGAAAGGCAGCGCCACCGCGCTGGCCAGGCGGTAGTCGATCCCCAGCGGCTTTTCGCGTTCAGTCGCCTGCGCCTCGGCAATGAAGGCAGCTGAGATATCGATGGCGGTGAGCCGCGCGCCACGTTCCGCCAGCAGCCGCGTATTGTGCCCCTCCCCGCAGCCGATGTCGAGGCCGACCCGCCCCTTCACTTGGGGCAACAGCGCAAAAAACGCCGGCGTATTCACGTGGTCGCGGTAGGTGTCGTAGCCGGCGCGAGCCAGTTCGGTCCAGGCCGGTGCGTTGGCGTTCCACATCCGGCCAACCTCGTGATGATCCATGGACGAAGCTCCATCCTGCTTTTTCAATTGACCCCGAGCCGCTTTTCCGCGCATCCCGCCCAAAAATTTTTCTTCTCCGTAGATTAATTTCTCTGATTTCTTCTATGTGATGTTTGTGTCCCTTGTGGCTACTCTTTCTTTTTCTTCTTCTTCTTCACCACTCCCCGCCAGCGGTCGAAAAAGTCCGGGAACGTTTTCGCCACGCACCCTGGGTCGGCGATCCGCATCCCCGGAATCCGCAGCCCCGCCAGCGCGAAACTCATCGCCATCCGGTGATCGTCGTAGGTCGCCACCACCGTCGGCCGGTAGCCCCGCGCGCCCGGGTCGATCCGAATCCAATCCCGTCCGACCGTCACCCGCGCACCGATCCGCGTCAGTTCGGTTTGCAGCGCCGCCAGCCGGTCGGTTTCCTTCACGCGCAGGTTGGCCACCCCGCGGATCGTCGTCGGCCCGGCCGCGAACAGCGCCAGCACCGCCAGCGTCTGCGCCATGTCGGGCATGGCCGTCAGGTCCACGTCGATGCCCTTCAGGCCGGGCGTGAGAAACGGCTGCGCGGCGATCGCCTTTCGTCCCGCCGCCGAACGCGCCGCGGCCGGGCCCGTCACCGTCAGCCCGCGCGCACTGCGGCTGACGCCGCAGCCCATGTTTGCCAGCACCGCGTCGGCGAATTTTACATCGCCTTGCAACGATGCGGCTCCCAATCCCGGCACCGTCACGCGCCCGCCGGTCACCGCCGCCGCCGCCAGAAAATAGCTCGCGTTGGACGCGTCCGGCTCGACCGGGTAGCTCCCACCCCCGCAGCGGTAGATCGCCTGCGCCGCATGCTTGCGCGCCGGAATCCGCCAGCGCAGCGTGCGCCCGCGCGGCGCGCCAATTCGCACGCCGAACCGCGCCATCAGCGCCAAGGTCATCTCCACGTAGGGCCGCGACACCAGCGCGCCGTCGATCCGCACCTCGCTCGCGCGCCGCCGCCCGGTCGCCACCAGCCCCGGCAGCAGCATCAACAGACCGCTCAGAAACTGGCTGGACGTATCTCCGCGGATCGCGATGGCGCCGGGCGCGGGCCGCGCCGCGCCAATCGTCACCGGCGGACAGCCGCTCGCCGCGCACGCAATCTCCGCGCCCAGCGCCGCCAGCGGCTCGATCAGATCGCCGATCGGCCGCTCGCGCATGCGCGGCGTGCCGTCGAGCACATACCTGCCGCCGGCCAGACACAGCGCCGCCGCCAGAAACCGCGTCGAAGTCCCCGAGTTCCCGATGAACAGTTCCGCCGCGCGCACCGGCGGCCGCCCGCCGCAGCCGTGAAGGGTCAGCCGGCCGCTTTTCAGCGACCCCGTCATCTTCACGCCCAGCCGTCGCAGCGCGTCGAACATCACCCGCGTGTCGTCGCTGTCGAGCACCCCCGTCAGGCGCGTCGCGCCGCTCGCCAAGTAGGCCAGCAGCATCGCGCGGTTCGAAAGGCTCTTCGACCCGGGCACGGCCACGCGGCCGGTCACCTGCCAGGCGGTGGGCAGTTTCAGCGATGGAGGGGCGGCCGGGGAGCGACTCATGGCAGACCGCCTACAGCGTGAAGGGCGGCACTTTGACGCGCGCGCCTTTTTTCTCGATCGACTGCGCCAGCGCCTGCAACACCGCCACCGGCGCCAGCATCGCCTCGGGGGTTTCCGGCTCCTTGCGCGTCTTGAACATCTTCACGAAGGTCCGCACGCCGGTCAGGTAGGGGCTCGCGTCGGAGACCAGCGCCTGGCTGTGGAAGCCCTTCTCGCCGATGACCAGCATGTGGAAGCCTTCCACGCGATTCTTGAGCAGGTTCAGCGTGGCGATCAGGCCCGATTTGAAATACAGCGTCGCCGTCGAATACGGCCCGTTCACATTGACCTGGACTTCCTTCACGTCGTAGCCGAAGGCGCGCAGGATCACGTCCACCTGATGGACGCCGTAGAAAAACACGCCGCCGTAGATGCTTTCCAGATCGCACGGGCCGCTCATCGCCACCGCGCTCAGCGCGCCCAGCTTGGCGGTCGCCTTGACCAGCGCCTCGAAGGATTTGTGTTTGGGCAGCACCGAAAAACTGGTGACCGGCGTGCCCAGTTGCCGCGCCAGCTTCAGGAATTTCCGGCCCTCGGCCACGTCGCACGAAAACGGCTTGTCCACGAAGGTCGGAATCCGCGCCTTCACGAAAGGCTCGGCCGCCTTCAGATGGAATTTGCCGTGGCGGTGGTCGACCACGACCGCGTCGATGTGCCCGAGCATCTGTTCCGGTTTGGCGACGATGGTCGGAATCTGCCCGAACTCCGCGGCTTTTTTCGCGAACTCCGGTTTTTCGCCCCAGACCATGACGACCTTGGCGCCCGGCACGGCGTGTTCGACATTGCAAAGTTTGGCGATGTGGCCGGTGTGCGAGTTCTCGGCGCCGACGATGCCGATGCGAATCATGAGGGAGTGCTCCTGAGGGTACTTCGTCGGTCGCCGGAGTGACGCCGCACAGACTTTCGTTAACATAACGCAGGCCGGCGCAGCAGCGGGTCGGCGGGAGCGGATTTGCATGCCCACGCAGAGAACCTTGCCGAACCTGCCTCTCCTGGCCGTCACCTGCGGCGACCCGGCCGGCATTGGCCCGGAGGTCGCCGTCCGCGCGGTGCGCTCGGCAGCGGCACGCGGCGCGCGCTGGGTGCTGGTCGGCCCCGACGCCGTCTGGAACCTCGCTGGCGCGCCCAGCGACTGGCCGGTGGTGGCGACGCCCGACCGGCTTCACGCGGTGCGCGCGCGCGTGATGATTTTCAACCGCCCCGCGCCGGCCCGCCTGCCGACCTCCGGCCGCAGCACGCCGGTCGGCGCCACCGTCGCGCTGGACGCGCTGGCCGCCGCGACCGATCTTCTGCTGAGCGCCGAAGTCGCCGGCATGGTCACCGCGCCGCTGTGCAAGGCAACCGCGGCGAAGATTCAACCCGGCTTCGTGGGCCACACGGAATATCTCGAGGCCCGCGTGCGTGAACTCCGCCCGCAGGCCCGCGCGCTGATGCTGCTCGAAGGCGGCGGTCTGCGCGTGGCCCTGGCCACCACCCATCTGCCGCTGCGCGCCGTGCCCGACGCCCTCGCGCGCCTGGGCGCCAAAGGACTGGCGGCGCAGATCAGGACCCTGGCCGAAGGCCTGCGCCGCGACTACGGCCTCGCCACGCCGCGGCTGGGCGTCACCGGCCTCAATCCGCACGCCGGCGAAGGCGGGTTGCTCGGCGACGAGGAAATCAACATCATCGAGCCCGCCATCCGCCTGGCGCGGTCGCCGCTCTGGCGCGTCGAGGGCCCCTTGCCGGGCGACACCGCGCCCTACCTGATGCGCCAGGGCCGTTTCGACGCGCTGCTGGCCATGCACCACGATCAGGGCTTGGCGCCCCTGAAACTGGCCGGCTTCGCCGAGGGCATCAATGTCACGCTGGGGCTGAACATCGTCCGCACCAGCCCCGACCACGGCACCGCCTTCGACATCGCCGGCCGCGGCCAGGCCGATCCCCGTTCGATGCAAGCCGCGCTGCGCCGCGCCGTCGGCTTCGTGGCTTTGGGCTTTGGAAACACCTGACCCGGGCTCCCCATCAGTTCGCTGAAGGGGCGACGCCCCATGCCCGCCCTCTTCGCCCGAAGTGCCGCCCCGCCCGGCGCGAGCACCCCCTCTTGAACGCCCCGCTCGTCGTGAGCACCCCCTCTCGAACGCACCGCGTCCTGGGAGCGCGGGTGACCTCACCCGCTCTTCGGCCCAACCGCCTATTTGGCTCCGGGAGTCGATCCATTCCTCGTGAACGCCGGGAGCCCCGTGGCATCGGCCGATGGCCGATGCAAAAACAGTGCGAGCGAAGCTCGCGCCCTTTCTCTTCTTGCGCGCCAGCGCATTCCGAAGTGGCACGGGCTGACCAGCCCGTGTCCAGCGAGTCTTCGAGCGTTTCCGCTGGAAAGCGCGTTTCGCGCTCTCTTATCTCCCCTGGGAGCGCCGACGTTCACGTCGGCTCCTGGATCGGCCTGGGAC
>JBOHNC010000331.1:0-2552 GCA_050730415.1 Planctomycetota bacterium | reverse complement strand
CCAGATCGAACTGCTCATCAAGGCGGCCAAGGCGCACTACTTAGCCGACCTGTCGCCGGTGGCGCTGGACAAGTTCAAGGCGGTGACGCTCGACGCGGGCGTGGCGCCGCGGACCGTCAACACCTATTTGGCCTCGGTGAAGGCGATGCTCAACTGGGCGGTCAAACGCCGGATGATCCCGTACAACCCGCTCACCTGCGTGGCCAAGTTGCCCGAGACGGCGGTGTCGCCACGCCGGCCGCTGACCTTGGAGGAAATCCCCCGGCTACTCCAGGCCGCGCTGGACGGCCCCATGCGGCGAACGCTCCGCAAAGGCACGAAGAAGCGCAAGGATGGCCAGCCGTCGCAGGTGGGCAAATTGGCGTTCCGCAGCCGGGCCAAATACGTCGCCGAAGGCCGGCGGATGTACATGATCTACGCGATCCTGATGGGCTCCGGGCTGCGGGTGAACGAACTACGCAACTTGCGGTGGCGGGACGTCGACCT
This sequence comes from Planctomycetota bacterium, assembly GCA_050730415.1. Taxonomy (GTDB): domain Bacteria; phylum Planctomycetota; class SZUA-567; order H5-PLA8; family JBOHNC01; genus JBOHNC01. Next base: position 2,066 of record JBOHNC010000331.1, on the reverse strand, counting down.
CGACACGGCGACGATGCGGCTGTCCGGCGACTGGACCAAAAACGGCAAATCCGAGACTTTGCCCATCGCGCCGCAACTGCTGGACTTGCTCAAGGACTGGGCGCAGCGCGAAAATGCCACGCCCGACCAGCCCGTGATCAAAATCACCGCGCGAACGCTGATGATCTTCAACGACGACTTGGACGCTGCGGGGATTGAGAAAGTGGACGCCCAAGGCCGCATCCTGTGCCTGCACTCGCTGCGTCATACGTTCGGGCAGATGCTCAACGCCGCCGGGGTTGACCCGAAAACGCTGCAGACGCTCATGCGGCATTCGTCGCCCGTGCTGAGTCTCGGTATCTACGTCCACCGCGACAAATCCCGCGAGCGGGAGGCCATGGCGGCGTTGCCACCGCTCGCGGCCGCACCGGCGAACGCCGCGCTCCCCGCGCAGACCGGTCCTATCGCCAAGTCTTCGTAAGGCTGGCCCGGAAGGCGCGCCCACGGTGGCCCTGGTTGCGACCTGAGGCCCAAGAATTCGAACGAAGGCCGCATATTGGCGGCTTTTTTATTTGGCGTCTGTTTTGAGCCGCGCCAAGGCGGCCTTACCCGCCCGTTTCAGCCGTTCGACCTTGGACTGCGCGGCCTCTTCGAAGGCGGGGCGGCTTTCCTCATCGTTCCATTCGCTCAGGGCTACGATGGCGGCGATGCGAATGACTTCGTTGGGGTCGTGGGCGTACTTGCGGATGGTGGGGATCTGATCGCGCAGGTCGAGGTCGTGCACGCAGCGGATGGCCAGATCCCGCGAGCGGTCTGCTTCGGGCCCGGGCTGGTTTAACCAGGCTACCGCGGTGGGTGCGGCAAGGGGGTCCTTCAGCCGCACCAGCGCCAGGAGCGCCTCCCGGCGGACCTCCACGTCGCGATCGGTCAGATAGGTGTGCAGGTGATCGGTGATTTTTTGCTGCTCCTCAGCCGAAAGGGTGTAGTCCGGGTGCACCAGGGCGCCTTGGCCGGGTGGATGCGCCGGCTGGGGCGCCGAGTTTTTGTTGTCTTCCAGGCAGCCGTACAGGTGCTGCACGGCGAACGACCGGAACCGCGCCTTCTCGGCCGGGTTATCGAGAACCTTCATCAGGGTTTCGGCGGTGCCGGTGAAGTACCCTGACCGTCGGAGCAGGTTGGCGACTTCGTTGCGCACCGTGTCGTCGTCCTGAGCGTCAGAAAGCACCTGGATCAACGCTGGAAAATCCGCAGCGTTTTGGACCCTCGGCAGGCGCGCGGAGATATCGGAACTGATCCGCGCATCTTCCGGCGCACGGCGGTCGACCAGCGCGGCCAATTTGGGATCGACGGTCTTGGGCGGCTGGTAGTCCGCAGGGGGCGCCTTGGAGACCTCGGTGGACCGCGGCGGTTCTATCTTCTGAGAGGACGGCGGAGGCGTTGTCTGGGGCACTGGCCTTGCAGGTTCATTGCGTGATGGCGGCGCTGATTGAGCTGGGGTACGGTTGAGCAAAAAGGCCCCCAGTGCCGCGCCGGCCAAAACGAGAATCACCACAATGAAAATCGCCTTAGAACGCATGGTCAAATTTCCGAGTAAGGGGGCGGGACGCAGGAAAAACAGGTATCTGGCGCAAGAAAATTGCGAGCGCCAAGCTGTCCGCCAGTCTAGCACACAGCCAGCGAGTTCCGAGCAGTGACGCCCCGAAAATCCATTCACCACCTTGCCCGACTGAACGGCGCAGCGAACCGACCGGCGGGGCCCGCAGAGACCCCTCGGCATCTGAGCGCCGTAGACTATTGCGAAAAGCAATTATTGACGCTCGTTGTGCATGCCCTTCACTTGCTCCGACTGAAATCTTGGCAGGAACATGCTGAATCTTCACCCCGATTTAACATGAATTCCAGTTGTGCGGCATGGAACGCGTGATAGAGTGCTCGCAACAACCTGCAACTCTGACGCCGCCCCCATCTCATACGACCCAGCCTCCAGGGAGCAAGCTTATGCCGTACGCGCGCCACCTGCTGTTGACGCTCGCAGTTTTGTTTTGGTTCGGAGCCGCCCAGGCCGCTGATCGGACTTGGAACGGCGG
>JBOHNC010000330.1:0-45515 GCA_050730415.1 Planctomycetota bacterium | reverse complement strand
TCCCACGGTCGCACAGTACGATCTCGTCGGCGCTGATTCGCCAGGCCAGGTGCGCCGCGGTGGCCGCGTCCGCCAACTGCGCCCACACCGTGGCGTCCTTCGGATCGGTGCTCACCGGCGTTTGGTCCGCAGCGGTGGGTGGAATGCCGCCTTCGTAACGGATCTCGATGCCGGTCTGTTCCGTGATCGCCACCAGGATCGTCGCCAGCGCTTGCTTCGTAAACGCCTGATTCGGTTTCGCCGCCAAAGCCCACAGAACTTTCCGCTCCGCCGGGCCCGCCGGTTCCGTCGGCGACTGCTCGCGCTGACGAGCCGCGTCGGGCGCCTCGTCCCACGGGCCGTTGGATGCTGGCATCACCACCACGGCGTTGCGTTGCAGGCGGTAGGTCAGTGCCGGATTGCCGGTGGCCTGGAGGATGTGTTTGAGCGCCTGCCGCAGCGGTAAATTCACATCGACCGATACGGGCCGGTCCAGGGTCGGGCTGCCCTGCACGCTGCCGTCGAGTGTCAGGTTGAGCCCCGCCACCTTGTGAAGCGCCTCTATAACGTCGCGAAAGGACGTGTGGTCGAAATGGAACTCCACCGTCTTGGCCATCAGATTGTCCAAGCGTTGTTTGGCGGCCGCCTGCGGGTCCTGTGAGACCGCCGCCGCCACCGATCTGCCGGACCTCGCCCCCGGTTGGGACCTCGCCGTAGGTTCGCGTGAGGCTGCCGCGCTGAGGCAAACCAGATCGGCTTGACGCGGGAGTCTGTTTCAGTGCGCGGTTGCGGCAGCGGGTTCTGTCGGCCGCGCGATGACTTCGTGCGTGGGGTACACCGCGGCGGCGGCGGCGGGCAGCCGCCGCGTATAGCGGTTGAAGGTCACGTCGATTAGCGTGTCCACGGCCTGCTCTTCCCGCTGCTCCGCGGCTTCGCGCCGATCACGTTCCGCCCGCGTCTCCGACCCGACTTCCAATTGTTGACTATTCAGGCACGGGCCGTTCAGGTAGATATCGCATCCCGTGAGTTTCACCTGGTTAGCGGCTGTAACGTGGTAAGTGACTCGCGCCACCTGCGCGCACACGCCCATCCCGCGCGGCAGCATGAACACGGTGAAGGAGACGTCAAATTCGCCGCTTCCGCACGGCGTCTCGCGGTCGCCGAAGCAGCGCTTGTCGCCGGCGCGCGGAAAATCAGCGGGGAATTCGGGGGCGAGGCCCACCGTTTTATACAGGTCGAGCAGGGTCTGAAAATCCTTTTCGTCTTCAAGGTGGGTGCCCCATATTAACAGCGAGCATAATTCACCGGCCTGTGCGGCGGTTTCAACCGGTTCGCAGGCCTGTGGCAGGTTGTCGGCCGTCAGCGCAACCGGCGGGTGGTCGCCGGCAACCAGTTGGAGGCTGCCGCCTTCGGAATACGCCGGCTCGCAGGTCTGCAGCAGCCGCACGCCCGATTTGAGTTTGATCTGTTGGGGTGTGAACGCGGGCAGGTCGATCACGATTTCGCCGTTGCACAGCAGGAACCGACCGCCGGCCTGTTCGATCGTATACTGCAGGGCTTGTCGGCGAGACATAGCCCTCACGCTCAACGCCACCTTGGTTTCGTCCAATTTCGCCTTGCGCGCGGCAGCTGTGTAGGCGACCTGCAACTTGCATTGGCTGAGGATCAACTCCACCACGACTTTCAACGGCGTGGCGTTCGCCACGTTAAATGTAATTCTCGTGTCGGTCAGCCGCTGCAGGCAGGCGCGGTCGGCGGCGGCATCCTTCGAGGCCGGATCGATGGGCGTGGCTGGCGGGTGTTGGGCTTGGGCCGCCCGCGCCGCGAGGCGCGCCTTCACCGCGGCGGGCGAACCGAACCAGACGGCCTCGGGTTCGACCGTGTAGGCGATTCCTTCCGTCTGGGAAATCAGCTTGAGTGCCTGCTCGATGGTTTTCTTGGATACTTCCAGTTGCACTACTGGTTTACCCTGGAGTGCGCTTGGGCCGTAGACAAAATTCGTTCCGGCACGGTCGCGTAGGTAATCGAGCACAACCTGTAGGTTTTCATTGGGGAATTGAAAACTGACCTGTTTTTGCAGCTTGGCGAGAACCTTTTGTCGCCCCGCGTCGTCCGCACCGGATGATTTGTTTTCTTTCGGACTGGGAGCGGGGTCGGGAATTGCCGGCGCCGGCGTTTCATCGCCTTGCAACGACGGGTCGGCCCTAATTAAGCCGGGAGCAACCGCCGGGTGGTGCGCGGTCGGCTCGGCGCCGCCTTCGTGCCATACCGCCGCGAAGGCGGTGCCGCTCAGCACCAGGGACGCGGTCACCGCCACGGCCGCCGCCTGAATCTGTTTCCAACGGATCATGTGGAGCGTCCTCTCGGCCAGCGCCTGGACGGCGGTGGCAACCTGAATGGGATGAGCGGCTGTGCCGGCCTTGGCCAGCACCCCGACATGGTGCGCCAAATAATGTGGGCAGGCGGTTTCGTCGCCCAGCCGGGCCAGGCGGGCGCTGAGCAACGGCAGCAGCGCGGCTTGGGTGCTGCGCGTACCGGCGGTTTTCCCGCTCGCGATTTCCGCGCGGTACCCGAGGCGCTGGAAGCGCGCTTGCAGTTTGCCCAGCGCCCTTCGGAGTTGCTTGGCGACGGTACTCGGATCGAGCCCCATCTGTTGCGCGACCTCGGCCTGGGCGCGGCCTTCCAGAAAATGCAGCACCACCGCCTCGCGTTGGCGGCGCGGCAGCCGATGAATCGATTCATCGAGAACTTGCTCGAATTCGTTCCAGCCTTCAGCGGCGATCTGCGCCACTGCCCCGCTCGATCCGTTGCCGGAAGCCTTCGCCAGATCCGCTCGCCATTCGCCGGCTTGGCGTTCGCGGATTTTGCGGAGTTGCTCGTCGCCAAAGGCGCGCCGCGATACCTTCACCGCGACGCCGTGCAAAAACGGTCCGACCGCGCCGTGAACCCGCTTGGCACGCTTGGCCAGGATCAGGAAGGTCGCTTGAGACGCATCTTCAGCCGCTGCCGCGTCGCCCAGAATCCGCAGGCAAGTTCGGTGTACCATGCCGCCGTGGCGATCGACCAAAGCCCCGAAAGCACGGTCGGCTTCCGCCGCCGACCCGATGTAGCGGTGCAGCAACTCGCCGTCGCCCGAACTGCCCACGTCGGTGAGCGCCGCACCGGCCGGTGCGCCAAATGCATCCGCGGCAGCCGCCCCAACCGAATCAACCTCCACCGCATTCTGCACCATGCTCTGATCCTCCGACCCCCATTGGTCTTCAACCTACATGTGCGGGTAGGACGGCGAATCTTGGCGTTCAATTTTCAAATTCTTTTTGCACCCCAATCCGCCTCTTTTCAGCACCGTTTTAAATGCGCATAATATACGCATATTAGTTCGTTTGGTATTTTCGACCCGCCTTCGCCACAACCCCACCGCGCTCCTGTGCATAGCGCATAATAGATCATATTGGGTTTGCTCGGTCAAATCGACTCCCGCCCACCGCTTCCCGCTTCATCCCCCTGCCCAAACGATTAGTTCGTTTGGTTAAACCACTTCACCCGCCCTCCCACCACCAAACGGTAGCCTATGTGACGGTAGCTTCGTTTTGTAAAACCCGATCCCCCTCTCATCCCCCCCATTCCCACCCCAAACCCCACCCTCCATCCACCGGCCATTCAAAAACTTGGAAAATATCTTATTGACACCCTCACAAAACCTGAGAACATTCTCCGACCTTAATCCCTGGCCAGGGACCGTTGGCTCGGTCTTCGGTTTCGAACCCAGAGAAAAGGGTCCGCTTGCACGCGCTCGCCCAATGACGCTGCTTCGGATCGATTTGATTTGAAAAAGTAGCCGGTTCGCATTGCCTCCTGATTTCACGAGGCGCCTGCGGACGCTGCTTTTTTTATTTGGCGCCAGGTCGGTCCCGAGCACCCGCTCAACGGACCCAAACCGCGCGGACCAATTCCATCGGGTGGGCAGGCAGAGTGGGGGCGGCGACGATGCAGCTTCAAGTGTTGAACGAAACCGGTCAGGCCGTCGGCAGCGTCGATTTCGACGAGAAAGTCCTCGGCCCGAAGATCCGCAAGCGGCTGATGCACCAGTACATCGTGATGTGGGAAGCCAATCAGCGGCTGGGCACACACCAGACCAAAACCAAGGGCACCCGCAAAGGCTCCGGCCACAAAATGTGGAAGCAGAAGCACACCGGCCGTGCCCGCTGCCACTACCGCCGCAGTCCGCTGTGGCGCAAGGGCGGCCGGATTTTTGGCCCCCATCCGCGCGACTACAGCTACCAGATGACCCGCAAAGCCAAGCGCGAAGCCCTGAAAAGCGCCCTGCTGGCCAAGCTCAAGGACGGCGAAGTCATCGTCCTGGAAGGGCTGAACTACACCGAGCCCAAGACCAACCGCCTGGCCAAGACCCTCAAGGCTGCCAAAGTCGAACGGACCGCCCTGCTGGTCACCGCCCAGGCGCAGCCGAATGTCGTGAAATCGGCCCGCAACCTGCCGCGCGTGGAATTCCAACCGGTGCGCGACATCAACGCCTACACGATTCTGCGCGCCAACCGAGTGGTGTTCACGCAGGAAGCGGTCGGCGCACTGCAGGAATTTCTGAAGACCGGCGGCGCCAAAACGGCCGCGGCCAAGAGCGAGGAATAAGCGATGAGTCTGGAAGCCTACCAGGTCGTCAAGCGGCCGATCATTTCCGAAAAGTCCCAGACGATCTTCCACGTCACCGGCCAGTACGTGTTCGAAGTCGCCCTGGACGCAACCAAGCCGCAGGTGAAGCGCGCCATTCCCGAACTGTTCGGCGCCGACATCAAGGTGGCGAAGGTGAATTTCCTCTACAAGCGACCGCGGGACCGGCGAGTGTTCGGCAAGGACGCCAATCCGTTCCAGCGCGGTCGGACCGCCAAGACCAAGCGCGCGATCATCACGCTCGCCAAGGGTTCGCGGAAGATCGAGTTGATGTAGAGCGATTGAAAGGACGGCGGGCGACCGCGGCGGGGGTTTAAAAGGCCGGCTGCCGCGAGACGGCCGGCCAGGGCCAGGGAGGGACCTCGAACGTGACGGCCGAAAAGCCTCCGTCCGACGCCCCGCCGCCGGCCGATACCTCCGGCGGCACGGCGCCGGTTCAGCCCACCCCGGTGGGTGCGCCCGCCACCCCGCTGGGTGCGCCTGAAGAGGCGGCGGCGCGACGGGATTTACGGCCGGACCCCGAGGGGGGCGGCCAAAGTGGTCCAGGGCCAGTGGCCGGGACGAAGAATTTGGCGGCGGCTGGCGCGGTGCCGGAGGCCGCAGGAAGTTTGACTGCTGCGGCGACCGTTGCCGCGACAGGCGTGCAGGAGGGTGATTCGGATCGAGTCGGCCAGGCGGCCGCGAATGCGCCTCCCCCCAAGGAGAGCCCTGCCGCGACGCTGCTGAGCCTCTTGATCAAGAGCATCATCTGCGCGGTGATTTTGTGGCTGTTCGTGTTTCAGATCTCCTTCGTCAAGGGGGAGTCGATGGAACCGAGCTTCCACGAGGGCGACAGGCTGGTCATCGACAAGCTGACCTACCTGCTGTCCAACGTGCAACGCGACGATGTGGTGGTATTCGATCACGAGCGGACGATGTTCGACGCGGAAGCTGCCGACGGGAAACCGGAGCAGGAAATCCACGAAGACTACATCAAGCGTGTGATCGGCGTGCCTGGCGACTTGGTGCGCATTCATCGCGGGGTGGTGTACGTGAACGGCAAAGCGCAGGCTGAGCCGTTCGCGCAGGAATCGGGTGGGGAGCGGTGGGATGACTACCCAACCCAATCGAATCCCGCCGACCGCACGGTGACGACCGACCCGACCGGAATGCCGGCGGTGCGGGTTGAACCCGGGCACGTGTTTGTGATGGGCGACAACCGCGGGCATTCGACCGATTCGCGGGTGTTCGGCCAGGTCAAGATCAGCGATATCCGCGGCAAGGTGCGGATTCGAATGTTGCCATTGAGCCGCTTCAAGTGGTTCAGCGGCGGCGAATAGGCAACCGAGCGCCGGTCCCCGATCTTCGGGGCTGGAGCGAAGGGCGCGGACAGGAGAGCGACGATGGCGGTCAGACAAATGCGGCCCACCACGGCGGGCCGGCGCCAGATGACGATTCACGATTTCCGCGCGGACCTCAGTCCGCAACGCAACCATCGGTCCAACCCGCACAAGGCGTTGACCGGTCCGCGTCCGCGTCACGGCGGCCGCAACAACCACGGGCGGGCAACGGTCCGCTTTCGGGGGGGTGGAGCCAAGCGGCTGTACCGGAAGATCGATTTCTGTCGTACCGGCACCGCGACCGGAAAGGTTCTGACGATTGAATACGATCCAAACCGTTCGGCCAACATTTGCCTGATCGAGTGGGCCGAGGGTGAAAAGAGCTACATCCTGCATCCGAAAGGTCTGGAGGTTGGCGCCACGGTGATGAACGGCGCGGACGCCGAGCCGGTGGTGGGCAACTGCATTCCGCTCGAAAAGATCCCCCAGGGTGAAATGATCCACGCCATCGAGACCCGTCCGGGCAAGGGCGCGAAGATAGCGCGTTCGGCCGGCATGACGGCGCGGTTGCAGGCGCGCGAAGGCAAGTACACCATCGTGGTGCTGCCCTCGGGCGAAATCCGCAAGGTGCTCAGCGAATGCCGCGCGACCATCGGGTCGGTGGGCAACGCCGACCACCAGAACATCTCGCAGGGCAAGGCGGGGCGCAACCGCTGGCGCGGCTTCCGGCCGCATCCGCGCGCGATGAGCATGAACCCAGTCGACCATCCGATGGGCGGCGGTTCGGCGCGACGCAAGGGCCACCATCCGCAGTCGCCGTTCGGCTTGTACGCGAAGGGCGGGCCGACCCGCGCACCCAAGGCGCTCAGCAACACCGTGATTCTGCGCCGGCGCAAAAAGTAGCACCTGAGCATCGCGCGCGCCGGGTCGTGGGGACCTCGCGCGGGAAAAGGAAGTGGAGAAGGCTATGAGTCGTTCGCTGAAAAAGGGGCCGTTTATCGACCCCAAACTGCTGCGCAAGGTGCTGGTGCAGAAAAACACCAACCGGATGCAGCCGATCAAGACTTGGGCGCGGGCCTGCACCATTTCGCCCGAATTCGTCGGTCACGCCTTCGACGTGCACAACGGCAAGAAATTTGTCCGCGTGCAGGTCACCGAGGAAATGGTGGGACACAAGCTGGGGGAATTCTCCCACACGCGGCTGTTCAAGGCGCACGGCGGCGTGAAGAAAGCCGATGAAGGAGCACCGTCCGCCGGCTAGAGTGGTGCGGTTCCGACGGCCAGCCGGATGGTGGGTCGGGGGAAACAAACCGGGATGAACCGGACGGAATTTCGAGGGAAAGGGATTCGGACATGGGTCGCAGACAGATCTACGCCAACAAGGAGCGCAAGCAGGACGTGCGCGGCCAGGGCAACCGCCGGGTGTACCCCGAAGGGTTGTTCGGCGCGACGCTGCGCGGCGTCAAGGGCGGTCCGCGCAAGGCGCGCCTGGTGGTCGACCAGATTCGCGGCTTGCCGTTGGAAGACGCGCGCCAGGTGCTGCGAGTTTCGTCCAAGCGTTTCGGGTTCTATCTCGACCGGCTGCTGCTTTCGGCTCAGGCCAATGCGCAGGCGGAATCGAATGTGAGCGCCGATGAACTGTACGTCATTTATTCCTTCGTCGACGAAGGGTTCACCTTCAAGCGGTTCATGGCCGGTCCGATGGGCCGGGCGCGGCCGATCATCCGGCGCACCAGCAATGTCACGGTGGTGGTCGGGACGAAGGAACACCTGAAGCTTTCGAAAAAGCAGAAGGTGCAGTTGGAACGGTCGCAGGCGGCCGAAGAGCGCAAGGCGGCGCGGAAGTCGGCGGCGACGACCGGGGAAAAGAAGGCTTAGGTTCGGAAGGCAGTCAGGCGGCGCGGTGAGCCTTGGGGGCGCACCGAACCGCTGGAGAAGAAGGGGAACAGCACGTGGGGCAGAAGATTCACCCCTATGGGTTCCGGGTCGGAATCACGCGGCCGTGGATGAGCCGCTGGTACGCGAATTCCAAAAAGGAATTCGGCGAGTATCTGGTCGAAGACCAGACGATCAAGAAGTACCTCCGCAAGCGTTTGAAGAACGCTTCGGTGGCGCGCATCGAAATCGAGCGCTCCGCAGATGAATTCCGCGTCATCATCAGCACCTCCCAGCCGGGCCGCGTGATCGGCAAGAAGGGCGCTGAGATCGACAAGCTCAAGGAAGAGCTGCAGACGATGGTCTCCAGCAAGCGGGTGATGGACGTGAAGATCAAGGAAATCACCGAGCCGGACGTGGACGGCCAGTTGGTGGCGATGTCGATCGCCGACCAGTTGGCGCGCCGCGGCAGTTTCCGCCGGGCGATGAAGCGCGCGGCCGAACTGGCTCGCGACGGCGGCGTCAAGGGCATCAAGATCCAGTGCGCCGGGCGCCTGGGCGGCGCGGAAATCGCCCGCGTCGAAAACTACCGCTGGGGGTCGGTGCCGCTGCACACCCTGGACGCCGACATCGACTACGGCTTTGCCGAGGCCGAGACCACCTTTGGAATGATCGGCTGCAAGGTTTGGCTGTTCAAGGGCGAACTGCTGACCGGCAAGCGCGCCAAGCAGAAGCAGGCCGAAGCGGCGGCAGCCGCGGGCGTGGGCGCACCGGCGGGTGTGGAAACCGCGGGGGCGGCGGCGGCGGCTGCGGTAGCGGTGGCCACGGTGGAAAGCGCTGCGACCGAGGACGCCAAGCCGGCGGCCGAAGCCGCACCGGAAGCCTCCGGTGGCGCGGTCGACCTGGGTGGCGAAGGCAAGCAGGAATAGGTGGACCGTCGGCGGGCCGCGCGGCGATTCGGCGCGGCGCCTGAGGCGGGACGAAGGCCAGGGGAGTTTCAGTCATGTTGATGCCGGCACGCGTGAAATATCGCAAAACCCAGCGGGGCCACATTCGCGGCACCGCGCACAAAGGCGACTACGTGGCCTTCGGTGACTACGGCCTGATGGCGTTGGACATCGGCCGCATTCATGCCAACCAGATCGAAGCCGCCCGTATTGTGCTCAGCCGGTTTCTGGCCGGCCAGGGCAAGTACTGGATTCGGATCTACCCGCAGAAGGCCTACACCGCGCGGCCGGAAGAAACCCGCATGGGCAAGGGCAAGGGCGAAATCAAATACTGGGCCGCGATCGTCAAGCCGGGCACGGTGCTGTTCGAACTGGCCGGGGTGCCTGAAAACGCGGCCCGCCAGGCGTTCAAAAAGCAAGCCGGCAAGCTGGGCGTCCGCTGCAAGATGGTCAAGCGGCGGCTGGAAGCGTAGGGCGTCGGCGACCCGGGGAACTCGAGCGGGAGCCACTAGGCTGCCGTGGCGTGAAAAGAAGGAACAGGCGATGAAAGCGGAAAGTCTGCGCGATATGTCCTACGAGGAACTGCTCAGCCAGCGCACGCTGCTGCAGAAGGAAATTTTCGAACTGCGTCTGAAGAAGGCGCGGGGCGAAACCCCCAAGGCCGGCGAGCAGCGCGAGAAGCGCCGCGACTTGGCGCGGGTGATGACGGTGCTGGGCGAATACAAGAAGGCCATGGATGTCGTGAACAACGACGAGGAAGTGGCCGTCAAGGCGCTGCGCCAGCATCGCTGGGACGTGCAGGCGACGGTGCAGGAGCTGGAACTGGCCAAGATTGCCGCGGACACCGGCGTGAGCGGCAAACTGGCGGCGTTGGCGCTCAAGTTGGGCGTCGGCCGAACTGGTCAGAGCGATCTGGCGCGGGCCAAGAATCTGCTGGCGGCCGCCAAGGCGGTGAGCAACGGTGGGGACGAAGCGGCGCAGATGGCAGCCTTGGCGCGGTTCAACCGTGACGGGCTGGAGACCGCAGCGGAATTCCGCCAGGTGGTGGAAAAATCGCTCGTGGCCGCCCGTCCGGGTGTGGCGGCGGTCGTGATTCGCGGCGCATTGGCCGATGCCGGCTACAACCTCGATCGCGCCACCGCGCGGGTCGATGCCGTGCAGAAGCTGGCGCAGGAGTCGGGGTTGGACGCGCCCTTGGCGCTCAGGACATTGCAGGCGACCCGCTCAGACGCCGACTTGGCGCTCAAGCGGCTGAAAAAGAAGGCCAAGACGGCGGCCAAGGCGTAGGGGTCGCAATCAAAGGTTTGAGCCCGCCGGCGACGGGGGCTCTGGCAACGGAGAGGACGAGACATGGATGGTCAGGAACCAGCGGAGCGCAAGCGCCGCGTCGTGGAACTGGTCGGCAAGGTCGTGAGCGATGCGCGCGACAAGACGATCACCGTCGAGGTGAACCACACCTTGCAGCACAAGGTGTACCGCAAGTTTATCACGCGTTCGACGCGCTACCACGCGCACGACGAGAAGAACGAAGCCAAGGTCGGGGACATCGTGCGGATCCGCATGACCCGCCCGCTGTCGAAGCAGAAGAATCACCGGCTGGTCGAGATTGTGACCTCGGCCAAGGCCAAACACGGAGAGGCGTAAACCGGTCGCGGGCGGCCGGTGAGTGCACCGGACGCAGCGCGGCAATCGGGTGCGCGGGAAGGACCAGGACGGATCAGCCATGATTCAAGAACAATCGGTGGTCGAAGTTGCCGACAACAGCGGCGCCACCAAAGCGCGGGTTGTCAAGGTGCTCGGGGGTTCCCAACGTCGCTACGCGTCGCTGGGCGATCTGGTGATCGCCTCCTGCATCAAATGCAATCCGGGTGGAACGGTCAAGAAGAAGCAGGTCGTGACCGGTGTGGTCGTGCGGACCGCGAAAGAGGTCCAGCGCGAGGACGGTTCGACGGTGCGGTTCGATGACAACGCGATGGTGGTCATCAACAATGCCGACGAACGTCTGCCGGTGGGGACGCGAATTTTCGGGCCGGTGGCGCGCGAACTGCGGGCTCTCAATTACATGAAAATCGTTTCGCTGGCGTCGGAAGTGGTATAGGCGCCCGGCGGGTGGAAACTGGAAAGGTGAGATCGAGGCCATGAACGAACAAACGGTGAAAACGCTGATCCGCAAGGGCGACCAGGTCGCGGTGATTCGCGGCGAGGCGCGCAACCTCGTGCAGACCGAGAAAAAAGGCGGCGAGTCCAAGCCGGCGGTGGCGACGGTCGATCGGATCGATCGCAAGCGCGGCCGGGTCTGGCTGCGCGTCGAACTTGAACGCCAGCAGGACAGCATGGGCCGGCAGAAGCCGGTGCGCGGGCTGGAGGTCTACAAGAACGTCAAGTTCAACCCTCAGAACAACGAACCGGGCGGAACGCGCGTGGTTCCGCGGGCCATCGAGCTGTCCAACATTCAATTGCGCTGCCCCAAATGCGGACGGGTTGGCGCGATGCATGCCGTGCGCAAGCGCGGGATCATCGAAGAAGGCCGCGTCCGCAACGGGTTGAAGAAAGACGGCGTGATCGTCAAGCGGGTCTGCAAGGGCAGCTCGAAAAAACCCGGTTGCAACCACGAGTTCTAGGATCGTGAGCGGGAACAGGGATTCAGAGATCAGGAAACAGGGAAGAGAAAGAGACGAGCCATGACGAACGCAAACGAGCCCAACGCCGGCGCCGGCGCGCAGCCTGAAGACGCCCAGTCCGCGCCCGCCGCCAAGGCTGCGCCGGAAGGCAAGCCGGCCCACGCGCCTAAGGAACACCACGGTCCTCAGGGCCAAGACCGCCACCAGCACGGCGGCAAAGAGGCGAAAGGTGCGCCTCGTGAGGCCAAGGAAGCCAAGGAAGGCAAGGAAGGCAAGGAAAAGAAGTCCGAGCCCAAGGCGCCTTGGACGCCGCGGCTGAAGGACCTGTATAACCGCGAATTGCGCACAAAGCTGATGACCGAACTCGGTCTGAAGAATTCGCTCGCGGTGCCGCGGCTGCAGAAAATCTGTCTGAACATGGGTGTAGGCAAGGCGCTCGAAAACAAGAACATCCTGGTCGAGGCCGTCAAGGACCTGACCGCCATTGCCGGCCAGAAGGCGGTGCTGGTCAAGGCGCGCAAAAGCGTGTCGAACTTCAAATTGCGCGCCGGCTACGATATTGCCTGCCGGGTGACGCTGCGCGGCGCGATGATGTGGGATTTCCTCGATCGCTTCATCAACATCGCGATGCCGCAGATTCGCGACTTCCGCGGTTGCTCGCCGCGCAGTTTCGACGGCAGCGGGAACTACTCGATGGGCATCGCGGAGCGTTCGATTTTCCCGGAAATTGCCGCCGACCGCGTGCAGTTTCCGCTCGGGATGGACATCACCGTGGTGACCAGCGCGCAGAACAACGATCATGCTCGCGCGCTGTTGGCCGCCCTGGGGGTGCCGTTCCGGAAGTAACCTGGGTCGGTTTCGTGGCGGGAGCATTCGGTTGACGTTTCCGGTGCGAGCCGGAAGCGGGATGAAGAGAAAGGAAGCGAGTCATGTCGCGACTAGCATTGAAGGTGAAGCAGCGGCGGACGCCCAAGTTCAAGACGCGGGCGTACAACCGCTGCCAATTGTGCGGGCGGGCGCGCAGCTACTACCGCAAGCTGCGTATCTGTCGGTTGTGTCTGCGGGATCTCGCGCACAAGGGCGAGATTCCGGGGATGAAGAAGGCCAGTTGGTGAAGGTTGAGCCGAGAGTTGGGACGCGCCGGCGCGGTCAAGGCCGCGTTTTTTCGCCCCCGGTTGGTGGGGGCGAAAAGCATCAGGCGCCTGGTGGAGAAGTGAATCGATGAGCCAGTCCGATCCCGTGGCGGATTTCCTGTCCGTGATCCGCAATGGATTGCGCAATCATTTTCCGAGCTGCAGCGTGCCGACCTCCAAGCTGAAGGTCGCCATCGCGGAGGTCCTCCAGAAGGAGGGCTTCATCGGGGGCTTCGAGGTGCTTGACACCGTGCCCCGCAAAACCCTCCGGGTGCAGTTCAAGTATGGGCCCAACGGCGAACAGGTGATCAGCACCATCCGCCGCGTCAGTAAGCCCGGCCGGCGGGTCTACCGCCCGGTGCCTGAAGTCAAGCCGGTGCTGCGCGGCCTGGGCATCTCGATTCTGTCGACGGTCAAGGGCGTGGTGTCCGACCGTGAGGCGCGCGCCGAACGGGTCGGCGGCGAAGTCATCTGCGAACTGTGGTAGGAATGCTCCGCGCCGAAATGGAACGGAAGCAGAATTTGTAGGAGCGTGCGAACATGAGTCGTCTGGCCAAAAAACCGGTGGTCGTCCCCGCCGGCGTACAGATTAATTACGACAAGAAATCCCGGCAGCTCAAGATCAAGGGGCCCAAGGGCGAACTGGCGCAGGAAATCACCGGCGCCGTTCAAATGGAATACAAGGACAACGGCCTGTACTTCACCAACGAGTCCAAGGAGCCGCTCGATCGCGCCAAGCTCGGCCTGTACTGGTCGATCGCACAGAACATGGTGGAGGGCGTGACCAAGGGCTACGAAAAACGGCTCGAAATCGTCGGCGCCGGTTTTCGCGCCGACCTGAAAGGCAAGGATCAGCTCAACCTGTTCATCGGCTTCAATACCAAAATTCCCAAGATCTACAAGGTCGATCCGAAGGTGACGGTGAAGACCGAATCCAACGGCCTCATCATTGTGCTGAGCGGCATCGACAAGCAGAAGGTGGGCCAGGAAGCGGCCGCAATCCGCAACATGCGCCGTGCCGACCCCTACAAGGGCAAGGGCATCCGCTACGTGGGCGAAGTGGTCCGCAAGCTGGCCGGCAAGTCGGTGGCGATGGGCAAGAAATAGTTTTTAGGCGCCGCGTGGCGGGCCGGAGAAAACGGGGTTTTCTCCGCCGTTGCGGGCAACAGAGGATGACAGCGATGGCACTCACGAAGGTCGAAAAACGGCAGCGCCGCCACCAGCGGGTGCGCAAGAAGGTGGTCGGTGCGGCGCACCTGCCGCGGCTGAGCGTCTACCGCAGCGGCCGACACATCTACGCGCAGGTGATCGCTGACGACCACACCATCGGCTTCAAGGTCGGCCACGCGGTGGTCAAGACAATCGAGGAGGCTGGCCCGCTGCCGTTGCCGGTGCTGTGCTCGCGCACCCTCGTGCAGGCCTCGTCGGTGGACAAGGAACTCCGCACGCAGTTGAAACACGGCGGCAATCTCGCCAGTGCCACGGCGGTCGGCGCCATGGTGGCCAAGCGCGCCTTGGCGGCCGGCATCCAGCGGGTGGTCTTCGACCGCGGCGGTTTCAAATATCACGGCCGCATCAAGGCGCTGGCCGAAGCGGCGCGCAAGGGCGGCCTGACGTTCTAGGCTCTGGTCCAGGCATCGGGAGTTCGCAGGAGAAAAGACCGATCGAAGCGAAAGAGAGTACAATGTCTCCTTCGCGTTTCGTGCGGTCGGAAACTGGAGAGTTCGCTTGAATACCGTGATCGTGAATCCCAACAACCTCGATCTCCACATCGAGAACGTGGTGGAAATCTGGCGCTGCGCGGCCGTGATCAAGGGCGGCCGGCGCTTTTCCTTCGCCGCGCTGGTCGTGGTCGGCGACGGCAACGGCTACGTCGGCGTGGGCTACGGCAAGGCGCGTGAAGTCCCGGCGGCGATCGAAAAAGCCACCAAGGACGCCCGCAAGAACTGCCTGAAAGTCGTCACCGACGGCGATACCATCCCGCACGAAGTCAAGGGCCGCTTCGGCTCGTCGCGCGTGGTGTTGGTCCCGGCCAGCCCGGGCACCGGCATCATCGCCGGACCGGCGGTGCGCGCCGTGATGCAGGCCGCCGGCATCCACGACGTGCTGACCAAATCCTACGGCGGATCGAACAACGCCCGCAACCTCGTCAAGGCCGCGCTCAACGGGCTGCTCATTTTGCGTTCGCCCGGCATGATTCAGAGTCTGCGCGGCGTCGAACTGAAATATCTCAAACTGGCCGGCCAGGAAGCAGCGGAAAAGGCGCGTCAGAAGCGTCGCTCCGATGCTGCTCCGACGCCGACGCCGGCTGGCGACGGTACGCCGGCCGAAGCCGTCAGCCTGGGCGGCGAAGCCGCGCCGGCAGCGCCGGCCGGGCCGGACACCGCCAAGGGCGGCGCGGTCAGTGTTGATGGGTTGAACAAGTAGAGTAGGGGAGTGCGCCCGACGGCGCATCCCGGTTGCCGCGGCGCCGGGTGTCGATGGAGAATCGAACGATGAATCTGACCGACGCGCGAAAAAACGACCTGGGCTTGCGCAAACGTTTCCGGATGGGCCGCGGCCCCGGCTCCGACGCCGGCAAGTTCTGCGGCAAGGGCATCAAGGGCGCCCAGGCGCGCTCCGGCTACGGCGTGGGTCTGACCTACGAAGGCGGCCAGATGCCCCTGTTCCGGCGCATGCCCAAGCGCGGGTTCAATAATTTTGAATTCGCCGATTTCTTCGCGCCGGTGAATGTCGTCGACGCCGCGAAAAAATTCGCCGCCGGCGCCACCGTCACCGAAGAAGACCTCCGCAAGGCCGGCTTGGTCCACGGCGAAGCCGCCGGCATCAAGATTCTGGCCAAGGGCGCGCTGACCGCGGCGCTGCACTTCAAGGTCTCCCGCGTTTCGGCCTCGGCCCGCGGCAAGATCGAAGCGGCTGGCGGATCGGTGGAAGAAACCAATCCCGTGAAGCCGCACCACATCCGCAAAGGTCGCCGCTCGAAGGTCGCCGCCAAACTGAAGGCCGCTGCGCAGAAGGCCGACAAAAAAGGCGCGAAAACCAAGGGCGAAGCCGACGCTGAATAGGAACGCAATTCACGGGGGGGGTAGGACGGCGGCGTCGGGAGTGTCCGACGGCGCGAAGAAGGTGAGCCGATGCTCGACATCATCAAGAAAATCATCCACCTGCCCGAGCTGCGCAAGCGGTTGTTGTGGACTCTGTTTCTGCTGGCCATCTGCCGCGTCGGAACCTTCATTCCGCTGCCGGGCATCAACACCGCCAATATTCACAACCAGTACAACACCGGCAACGACACCGGCGCGCTCGGCTTTCTGACCGGCGCGGTGGACCTATTTTCGGGCGGCGGCTTGAAAAACGGCGCCATCTTCGCCCTGGGCGTCATGCCCTATATCTCCGCCAGCATCATTTTCCAGTTGCTCGGCGCCTTCCTCCCCTCCATCAAGGCAGTGCTGAAGGAAGGCGAATCGGGCCAGCGCAAAATCAACCAGTGGACGCGCTACACCACCTTGCTGCTGTGTATCATCCAGGGCCTGATTCTGGCCCGCACCTGGGTGACCGGCGCCGGCATCGCGCAACTGTACGATCCAACCCAAATGTCCGAACCAATGTTCATGACCGTGGCGGTTCTATGTATTACCGCCGGCACCATGTTCCTGACGTGGATCGGCGACCAGATCGACGAATTCGGCATCGGCAATGGCGCCTCGCTGATCATCACCATCGGCATCATTTCGCGCCTGCCCGCGGCGATTGCATCGGTGGCTGAGCACTTCTCGCCGGCGATCGACAACAGCGATCCCTCCGCCATCGGCCTCGACCGCGTTCTGTTCCTGATGATCCTGTTCTTCCTGATGTGCTTCGCGGTGGTGGTGGTGGAAAAGGCCGAGCGCCGCATTCCGATCCAGACGCCCAAGCGCGTGGGCATGTTCTTCCGCGACCAGCAGCACATCCCGCTCAAACTCAACGCCACCGGCGTCATGGCCATCATCTTCGCGCAGGCGCTCCTGAGCCTGCCCATGTTTGCCGCCGCGCTCCCGAACAACTTCCTCCAGCACCTGTTCAGCTTTCTCATGCCCAACAGCGCCGGCTTCGCCTACTACATGACCTACACATTGCTCATATTCTTCTTCTCGTTTTTCTATCAGATGATCCAGTTCGATCCCAATGAACAGGCCGAAAACTTGAAGCAGCAGGGCGTGTATATTCCCGGCATCCGCCCCGGCGCCGAAACCGCCGACTACCTGCGCAAGGTCATCAATCGGCTCACGTTTGCCGGCTCCGGGTTCATCAGCATCATTGCGCTGTTGCCGCACATCATGCCGCAGGTGCTGGGCATCGAATACAACGTCTCCAGTTTCTTCGGCGGCACTACGCTGCTGATCGCCATCGGCGTGTCGCTGGACATGGTCATGCGCATCGACAGCTATCTGGTTCACCAGCGGCTGCAGGGCTTCATGGGCCGTGGCGGACGAATCAAGCAGGCCCCCGGCGCGGGCGGCCAGGTTTCGGGAGCGCCTGCCGGCGCCAACTGAGTTTTTTGCCATGCTGAATTCGGCCAAACCTGCGCGACGCTACTCCAAAGATCAGATTCTGAAAATCCGCGCCGCCGGCCGCTTGGTCGCCGAGTGCCACGCGCTGATGAAAAAATCGGTCGTGCCTGGTGTCACCACCCGGCAGCTTGACCAAATGGTCGAAGCGCACGTCCTGCAAGCCGGCGGCCGCCCTGCCTGGAAGGGCATCATTCCGGCCAACGATCCCAAGACGCCCTTCCCCGCCATTACCTGCATGTCCCCCGACGACATGATCGTGCATGGCGAACCGTCCGACACGCCGCTGCGCGAAGGTCAGATCATTTCGATCGATATCGGCGCCGTGGTGGACGGTTTCATCGGCGACAGCGCCTGGACCTATCCGGTGGGAAAAATCTCCGCCGAAGCCGCGCGGCTGCTGGAAGTCGGTGAGGCCTCTTTGATGAAGGGCATCGCCGCCGCCAAAGCCGGCGGGGTGGTCGCCGACATCGGCCGCGCCGTGCAGCAGTACGCCGAAGCCGCCCGTTTTTCCGTGGTGCGCGAATACACCGGCCACGGCGTGGGGCTCAGCCTGTGGGAACCACCGCAGGTGCCCAACTACGCAACGCTGAAAGATTTTCTCCCCGGCGCATCGCCGCGGCTGTATGCTGGCATGGTTCTGGCGATTGAACCGATGATCAACGTCGGCGGTCCGGGCACACGCAACGGCCGCGGCGAGTGGCCGGTGTACACCGCCGATGGCAGCTTGAGCTGTCACTTCGAACACACCGTCGCAATCGGCGAAAACGGTTGTGAAATCATGACTTCCCTGTAATGTATTGGGCTGTTGCCTTTTCCCGATGCCTCCTGGAACCGACCGCGTATGCCGAAAGAAGAACCGATTCGCCTGACCGCCACCGTGGACGAAGCGCTGCCGAACGCGCAATTCAGGGTGCGCCTGGAAAGCGGCCACACGGTTCTAGCGCACCTTTCGGGTAAAATGCGAATGCACTATATACCGGTTCTCCCCGGCGACGTGGTGACAGTCGAAATGAGCCCCTACGACCTCACCAAGGGCCGCATCATCTGGCGCGGCATCATGAAGGACAAAGACAAGGATCAGGCGACCTGAGCCTGAGTTCTCCAACCTGTAAAAAGGTGTTTTTGAAATCTTGCAAACGTTTGAAAACAGGGTCGTCTCGCGTGGGGGTGTAGCGAAGACTTCCTTGGGCGAACCGCCGGCGCGCGAAAAATCCGGGAAAATTGCCAAAAAAGTTCAAAATTATTTTTTCTAACGGCTTGGAGTTTGCAGAACTACCAGTAAAATTCTTCGCTTCTAACTGCACTGTGCACCGTGGGGTTCCGTTCACGGCTGGGGTGCAGTGTTTCAAGACGCCGCGGAACCAAAGTAGATTTGAGGTGACCCATGAAAGTTCGGCCTTCCGTCAAGCGCCGTTGCGACAAGTGCAAAATCGTCCGCCGCAAGGGGGTCTTGCGCGTGGTCTGTGCCAATCCCAAGCACAAGCAGCGTCAGGGATAAGTTCAGGTTTGCTTTGCGACTGCGGCGCGCTTCACGCAGCGCGCCGCTTCGCGGCTCATCGTTCGAAAGGATTCAAACGTGCCTCGTATCGCCGGTGTCGATATTCCCAATAAAAAAGTGGCCTTCGCGCTGCAGTACATCTACGGCATCGGGCCGAAGATCGCCGCCGATATCTGCAAGAAATGCAATATCGACCCGAATCTGCGCGCCAACAACCTGACCGACGCCGACCTTCAGCACGTCTCCGCGCTGCTGGACAAGGAGTACCTCGTCGAAGGCGCGCTCCGCCACAAGGTCAACATGGACATCCAGCGGCTGAAGAAAATTCAGTCCTACCGCGGCTCGCGCCACATCAAGAATCTCCCCGTCCGCGGCCAGCGCACCCGCACCAACGCGCGCACCCGCAAGGGCAAGAAGAAAACCGTCGCGGTCAAGAAATCCGTCAAGGCCATGTAACGGCCTGACCGGCCTGAGGTGAAAATCGAAAGGCGAATCGAGCGTCAAAAGCATTTGAATTTGGGAACGGCTGAAAACCGACATTGAATCTGGTTCGTAGAAGAGAAGAAGGATCGAGACCCATGGCAAAGACCTATCGCAAAAAGAAAGTCAAACGGAGCGTGTCGCGCGGCGTCGCTCACGTCCAGTCGACCTTCAACAACACCATCGTGACCATCACCGACAACACCGGTGACGTGCTGGTGTGGGACTCGGCCGGCACCGTCGGCTTCAAGGGATCCAAAAAGGGCATGCCCTTTTCGGCGCAGCGCGCTGCCGAAGTCGTCGCCGAAAAGGCCTCCAAGCTGGGCATGAAGGACGTCGAAGTCCGCGTCAAGGGGCCGGGCAGCGGGCGTGAAAGCGCCATCCGTGGTCTGATGAATGGCGGCCTGAATATTCGCGCCATCGAAGATGTCACGCCGCTGCCGCACAACGGCTGCCGGCCGCGCAAGCGTCGGAGAGTGTAGGTTTGATGAACTGACCAGGGCTTCAGCGCGATCCTGAAGCCCGGCGGCGCGATCGGTTTCGCAGCTTCGGCTGCCGGCCTTTCGCCCGCTTCCGGTAGCGTTCCCTGAATTGCCGGGGAGCGCGGAGCATCGCAGGCGGTAGGAATCGGGGGGAGCACCGGGACGGCGAGCCGCAAACTCGCCGCCGGCCGGAGCGCCCGCCAGCACACGGGGATGGGCCATATGGGCAGGTATCTGGGGCCGAAGGTAAAAATCTGCAAGCGCTTCGGCGTTGCAATCTTCGACAAGGTCGATCGCTGGGCGGCGCATCCGGGCCGGGAGTTGACCTCCACCAAGAAGCGCTCCTCCAAGACCTCCGCCTACGCCGAGGGCTTGGCCGAGAAGCAGAAACTCAAGCAGATCTACGGTATTCTCGAGCGTCAGTTCCGGCGCTACATGGAGGCGGCCGCCCGCACCAAGGGCAACACCGCCACCGCGCTGGTGCTGATCGCCGAAAGCCGCCTCGACAACGTCGTCTACCGCGCCGGCTTTGCGGTTTCCCGCCAGGCCGCCCGCCAGATGGTGTCCCACGGCCACATTCGCGTCAACGACAAAAAAGTGGACGTGGCCTCTTTCCTGGTCGAACCCGAAATGACGATCACGCTGGCGGCCCGCGACAAAAGCAAGAAACTGGCCGCCAACGCGCTGGCCGTCACCCGCTCGCAGAAGCTGCCTTCCTGGTTGCAGGTCGACGGCGACGGCGAAACGGCTTCGATCAAGGTCCTCAACAAACCCAATGTGGACGAAATGGAATTCCAGGTGGACATTGCCAAGATCATCGAACTGATGTCCAAGTAACAATCGATTTTCGGATTCATGTCCGGCCTGTGGATAGAAGGTGCCCATCGCACCGTGAACCACAGCCGCCTAGCAGGAGAATCAACATGCGAATTCGTTGGCGCGGATTTGAATTGCCCGGTCGGATCGGCATCGAGCACGAAGCGGGCCGGGCGAACTACGCCAAGTTCACCATCGTGCCTTTTGAGCGCGGCTACGGCGACACCGTCGGCAACAGCATGCGCCGGGTCCTGCGCAGCAGCCTCGAAGGCTGCGCGGCGACCTCTGTGAAGGCCACCATCACGCACACCGACGAAAAGGGTGCGCAGAAGACCGAACCCATTCTGCATGAATACACCGCCATCCCCGGTGTCTACGAGGACATGCCCGACATCGTCCTCAACATCAAGAATCTGCTGCTGAAAATCCACGTCGACGAATCGATCAATCTGGTGATCGAGAAATCCGGCGAAGGCCCGCTCACCGCCGGCCATGCCATTCCCGATCCGACCCATTTTGAAATCGTCAACAAGGACCTCGTCCTGGCGAACCTGACCGGCAACGTCAAGCTGCGCCTCGAACTGACTGCGCAGAAGGGCCGCGGGTACGCTTCCGCCGAGGACAACATCCGTCCCGACCAGGCCATCGGCACCATTCCCATCGCCAGCAAGTTCTCCCCGGTCACGCTGGTGCGTTACACCACCGAGGCCGCCCGCGTCGGCCAGCGCACCGACTTCGACAAGCTCATCCTGCAGGTCTACACCAACGGCGTGATCACGCCTGAGGACGCCCTGGTGGAAGCCGCCACGATTCTGCGCAAGCACTTCAATCCGTTCGTCAAGCTGATGGAGCTGGGCGCCGCCGGCGACGCCGAACTGGCCCCGGTTCAGACCGAAGTCAAGGTCGAAGACCGCCAGGTTGATGCGCAGCAGAAGGCCTTCGAGGAAATGCTTTCGTGGCCGGTCTCCAAGCTGGATCTGTCCGTGCGCGCGCAGAACTGCTTGAATTCCGAAAACGTCAAATCGATCGGCGAGCTGGTCCAGCGCACCGAATCGGACATGCTCAAAATCCGCAACTTCGGGCGCGGTTCGCTGCGCGAGGTCAAGAAGAAGCTCGAGGAACTCGGGCTGGGATTCGCCAGCGAGTCGGCGGTGCCGGCTGCGGTGGCGACGGGCTTCACCGCCTGATCGGGAACCGGGACCAAGGAATCAGATCATGAAACACGGCGTTTTCACCAACCATTTGAACCGCACCAAGGACCACTACCGGGCGCTCGTGCGCAACCTGGCCATGGCGGTGTTCACTTGGAGCCCCACCGCGATCGACGCGAAGGCCAAGCTGGGCAAGAAGCTGAAGACCGGCAAGGAATTCCGGCACTACGGCAAGTCCTACCAGATCAAGACGACCATGGCGAAAGCCAAGGCCGCCCGCCCGCTGGTGGAGAAGCTCATCACCCTCGGTAAAAAAGGCACGCTGCATCACCGCCGCATGGCCATTTCCCTGCTGGGCAGCACCGTCACCGCCAAGCGCATCGTCAAGCACATCTTCGAACACGTGTCGCCCAAGTTCGCCAAGCGCAACGGCGGCTACACCCGCATTTTCAAGCTCCCCGAACAGATCCGCCTGATCAAGCATGAAAATGAAATCGGCGCGGGCATCAAGCGCAACCGCTACTTCGGCACCCGCCTGGGCGACAACGCTCACATGGTCCTGTTCGAACTGGTCGAATTCGACGGCGAAGAATTCAAGCCGGCCGGCTCGCTGGTGCTCGAACAAGCCGCCCGCGCCGAAGCCGAAGCCGTCGCCAAAGCCGGCGAGAAAAAGCCCGGCGACCAGCCCCAAGCGTAGGTTCTGGGAATGGAGTGCGGCGGCGGGGAATGACACGAAGGTGTCCGCCGCCTTTCTCAGGCGCGGCTTGACGCCGCACTCCATACAAGAAGCCTCAGAACGGCGACAGCGACTCCACCTTCTTCCCCGTCACCCGCTCCAGAATCGCCATGATTTCGCCCTTCAACTGGTCGATGTCCCGTGCGTCTTCGTCCAGCAGGGCCGTCAGGTGCCGCTTGCCCCAGCGCACGTGATTGGCCTCGTCCGACCAGTCGTGGTCGGCGAACAACTGGCTGCGCAGATCCCCGGCCGTGCCGTACTCTTCGAACCGCGGCTTCTTGCGCGGCATGTAGAACGCTTCGAGCACCATCGTCAAATAGCACAGCCGGTGCAGGAAGGGCATCTGCATCGAGTACCCATACAGCACCTGGTCGCAGCGGTCGGGCTCGGAGCCCATCTCCCGCAGCCGCAGATTGCCGAACTCCGAGTGCCGGCATTCGTCCCAGAAGTGGCGCGAGAAGTCGTGCACGAAATCCCACGGCACCTGCTGCTCGAAGCTGTCGAATAGGATGCTGGCCAGCATCGCCGCCGCGTAGGCTTCGTTGAAAAACACGCGAAACTGTTCGCGCAGCGCGTCGGGGTAGGGGAGTTTCAGCTTGTCCTTGTGCGGCGTGAGTGCCCGGTCGGAGATGCGCTCGTCAAAGCCGATCCGCCCCGGCAAGGCGAACGGCGTCGCCGGTGTTTCGACCGCGCGCGGCAGGTTTTCCCGAGCCCCGGTGCCATCCAGACCGCCGGCGGCGGCGAACAGCCGACGCAGTTCGTTGCGCCAGGCCATGACAGGAGCGGTGGTGGCGGCGGATTCAGCCAGCTCGGTGCGAGCCCACGCAACCTGCGCTTCGAGTTCGGGCAGGATGCGCCGGACCAGTTTGGCGTCGGCGGCGTTGGCGGCGCGATCGCAGCCGACCCCTGTGGCGCTGTAGAAATCGATCAGCGCCGGCAGCAGTTCCAGGTAGGCGCCGGCGATGAAGGCTTCGGTGGACGGCGCATGCAGCACCCGGTCGATGGCCAGCCGGAAGGTCGGTTCGAGGCTCGCATCGGGATGGCCGCCGCGCAGGTTTTGGAGCCGTTCCCGCAGCCAGGTGACATGTTCGGCGTGGTCCCAGACATGCGCGCCGAGCGCGTACTTCGTTTCGTAGCGCGGCGCGACGACGAACCAGCCGGTCAGCGCGCGCAGCAAGGTCTTCTGAATGTACGCCGCGCGGCGCAGACGGTCGGCCATCAGAAAGACGCTCCAGCCGTTGGCGGCGGTCGCGAACGGCTGCACCGCCACGCCAGCGGGGGCCGCGGGTGTTTCGGTTTCGGTGGCGGTGGTTTCGGGGGCGGACATGCGGGGCTCTCCTGCGCAAAGGTTTCCAACCAAACCGCCATCACTCTACCTGATTCGCGGTTCGGGGGCTTGGCTGAGCAGGAAATCTGGATTGGCAGATTGGGCAATCCGATATAATTCCAAGGGTGCATCCGGAGCGCTCCCCATGCCCCTGCCCGTCCGCCGACCTGTAGAAGTAAAAATGCCCGCCTGGGGCGTGGTGATCGCGGAGAGTCTGCACGCTCCCGCCTTCCACATGGCTGATCGGGCAGAACCGTTCCACAAGATCGTCTTCGTGCGAGCCGGCGCGATCACGGTCCGTAGGTCGGGCCCGACCGCGCGCGATTCCGCACCCACCTCCAATCCCGCCCTGCCCGCCGGCGCCATGATGGCCCTCCCGCGTGGGCTGCGCCACCGCTTCGAGGACCTCGCGCCGGCCACCCTGTTCATTCTCTGCATCGACGCCGCCTGGATTGCGGCCGACGCCGGCCGTGCCGAAGCATGGCAGGCGCTGGTTGCTCGCGCCGATCCGGTCCTACGCCCGGACGCTCACCTGGTTCACGGCTGCGAACAGATTTTTCGCCGGCTCCTGGCCGAACAGGTCCGCGCCGGCTTCGGCTGCGGCCTGGCGATGCGGGCCGATGCCGAGCGCCTCCTGGTGGACCTCGCGCGGTTGCCCAGCGCCACGGCGGCTCCGGACGATACTAACAGGAGCGCCGGATCGGCGGCCGAGGCCCGTGTAGCGGCGGTTGCTGCGCGACTGGCGGAAACTTTTTTTGAACCGTGGACGCTGGATGAAGCCGCCGAAGCCGCCGGCCTGTCGCGCCGCCGATTCACGCAACTTTTCGCGGCGCAACAGGGCGGCCGTACATTTCTGGAGGTCCTGACCGACCTGCGTCTCAGCCACGCCGCGGAGCTGCTCGCCCGCCCCGAACATTCCATCGCCGGCGCGGCGTTCTCCGCCGGATTCGGCGACCTTAGTCATTTCTACCGTGTCTTTCGCCATCGTTTCGGCCAAGCCCCTGGCCAGTGGCGAGAACGCAATCCAACATGAGGTGCGCAGCGACTCCGTAGAATCTCCACCATTGCGCAATACTTCAGGGTAAAAAAATCGTTGCCGGCAGCGGCTAGGTCACTTCCGCCACCGTGGGAATCGCCGTCAGGATTCCGCGCCGCGTGACCGAGATCGCCGCCGCGTGATTGGCGATCTGGCAGGCGTCCAGCAGCGATTTGCCCTGCGCCAGATTGGCGGCAAGATACCCGTTGAAACAGTCGCCCGCGCCGACGGTATCCACCGCGTTTACTTTCAGTCCATGAATCTGCTTGGGCTTGTCCGCGCCGCGTTCCCAGACTACCGCGCCGCTCTTGCCCATCGTCACGATCAAGGCGTCGTGCCCGGGTTTGCTCAGCCAGCGCATGACCCAGCGTTTGCCGGCGTCGGACAGAATATCGCAGCCGGCCAACTGGGCGAACTCCCCGCGGTTGGGCGTCAAGTAGTTCACTTTCTCCAGCAGGTCGCTCGACAGCC
This sequence comes from Planctomycetota bacterium, assembly GCA_050730415.1. Taxonomy (GTDB): domain Bacteria; phylum Planctomycetota; class SZUA-567; order H5-PLA8; family JBOHNC01; genus JBOHNC01. Next base: position 20,408 of record JBOHNC010000330.1, on the reverse strand, counting down.
CCTTCGGCGGGCAGGGCGCGGGATTCAAAATCAGCTTCGCGCCCACTTGGCGGCACAGCCCGGCCAGGCAGCCCACCACCGCCAGCGGCACTTCCAATTGCGTCAGAGCCACGCCGGAGCGCTTGAGGACCGCCGTGAGTTCATGCAGATGTTTCGGCTGCAAGTGGCCGTTCGATCCAGCCGCCACGGCGATCATATTTTCGCCGCCTTCCGAAAGCATGATCATCGCCATGCCCGAGGGCACTTCAGGAAAGGACACCGCGAAACGCAGGTCGATGTTTTCCTGCTTGAGCAGCTTTTTGCACTCGCCGGCGAAATCGTCGTTGCCGAGACCGGTCAGGAAGGAGACTTTGGCGCCGGCCCGCGCCGCGGCGATCGCCTGGTTGGCACCTTTGCCGCCGAGGTTTTTCGTCAGTTCCGAGCCGACCACCGTCTGCCCGCGCTTGGGCAGGTGCGGAATGCGAATGCCGATATCCATGTTGGTGGAACCGACGACGACGAGCGATCCGGGAGGCATAAGGACGTACCTTGGAAATGGGTGTAAAACGACGACCGGGACCGTGGGTCTGTATCATTTTATAGCAAAATCCCTTTCTTGCCGCCGTTCCGCGCTAAAACCGGCGAATTGCGGGCTGTCGAGTGGGAATTTCCGGGTTTTTCCCCTCGCGGGCGAAAAAAAATCGTAAACCGCTGTCTTGACGGAGTCCATTTCAGGATACATTGTTCCATTCGTGGCCGGAACCTTTGGCGGTTTCGGACACGCAGCGCCTGATGCGATCGCCGCGGGGCGGCCTTTCCGCCCGCGATCGGCTGGCGCTTCTACCCATTCCGCACACCTCCAAGTGCAGGGATCCGTAGCGGCGCTCGCCGCGCATCACGCACCCATCGATTTCCACTGCGATCGTCACGCAAGGAGGCCTTCCCATGGCGGCTCGTTTCAAGACCTGTTTCTCCACCACCCTGTGCCCGGACTGGAGCATCCCCGCGATTCTCGACGGCATGTCCACCCACAAGTTCGAAGGCGTCGAAGTCGCCGCCGGCGAAAAGCACGGCCACGGCGTCGAACTCGGCACCCCGGAAGCCAAGCTCCAGGACATCCGCAAGCGCTTCGACGACGCCGATCTCGCCTTGGCCATCCTCGCCACGCCGATTGAAATCGCCTTCATGGACGCGCGCGAACGCTCCGAGCAGATGGAAAACTGCAAGGCCTACCTGCGCATCGCCGACCACCTTGGCATTCCCTACGTCCGCATTTTCGGCGGCTGGCTGCCGGAAGATGTCGAGCCCGCCGGCGTGATCGATCTCGTCTGCGACTCGCTGGTCGAAGTCGCCGAATACGCCGAAGGCAACTGCCGCGCGCAACTGCTGCTGGAAACCTCCCAGTCTTTCGGCCACACCAAGTACGCCCGCGAAGTCCTCAAGCAGGTCTCCTCCGACAAGCTCAACATCCTGTGGGATCCCGCCGACCCGGTGCGCAACTTGGAATCGGTCGAGGAATCCTTCGACAACGTCTCCAATTTCATCAAGGCGGTGCATGTCCACGATTTGGAATACACCGAAGGCCGCTTGCAGGTGATCCCCGCCGCGCTGGGCGCCGGCTTCATCCCGATGGACAACGCCATCGTGTTCCTCGACGATATTGAATTCAACGGCTACCTGTCGGTGCTCAGCGACGAAGCCGAATGCGACGGCGAAGTCATGCTGCCCAAGGCCGCCGAATACCTCAAGGTACTGCTCGGCCAGGCCGAGGAAGTCGAAGCCGGCGGCGAATAGCGCGGCTCGGACACCTTCGAAATCGCGTCACCACTTCTCCGAAACGGGCGGTTCGTCTGCCGGCGGCGGCACTGGCGGCGCCGTTTCCTCGCGCCGCAAATAGGGGCGCAGCTTCAGATTGGCGATCATCAGCACCGCCGTTGCCAGGATGCTGAAGCACGCCAAGGCTATGATTATCCAGCCCGCCCATACGGCGGCCGTGCTGACTTGCGATGCTGCTGGCCGGGGCTGGAACACGTACCAATCCGTGATCAGGATTCCCAATAGGTTTGCCCCGATGCCGAAAATGTAACCGGTGATTCGCAATGCAGTATTTTTCGCCAGTTGCAGTGTTGCCCCGAGGGTGGAACCAATCCCAATGCCAGCAAATAGGATCGAATACACGATTCCGAAGAATTCATTAAGTCCGGCGCCCATACTTGCCCCCGCACCCGAGCCGGGCGCAGGTGCGGCCGATTCAGCGTAAGTCTCGGCGATCAGCAGGAAAAGTACGTATCCGAGCCAGGCGACGAGGGAAAGCAGCGCCACAGCCTGATACAACCTTCGCCTCGCCTTTAGTTCGCGCACCCAGCGGCGTTTGTCATCCGGGAGCGTCTCTGCCACCTGCTCCGGCAGGTCCCAGGGCGTGTAGTCGTCGTGGGCCATGCCTGGGATTCCTGTCGCCATCCGATCCCTGTCGTGAGTCAAAAAATCCACAGATTCGGTTGAATCGGCAGCAGCACCAGATACCACACGACGCAGCCCAGCACCGCCAGCGCGATGCCGATGGTCTGCATGACCAGACATTCACCCCGTGAAAACCGGAATCCGCCGCCGGTCAACCGCGCCATCATTTTTCCGTCGATCGCCGCCAGCCGCCCGGCGAAAAACACGCAGGCCAGCCCGCACAGCGTCAGCGCCCACGCCGCGATCATGTACGGCCAGCGGTCCGTATACGGTGGGTAGACTGTGATCGTCCCCTGCCCCGCGTACAGAATGATGAATCGGTATGCTCCGACGCCCAGCCAGAAGAGCACGGTGGTGCCGAGCATCCACCAGCGCAGGAACGGAATCAGTTCGAAGGTCGGCGCGGTCGGCTGGAGCTTCGGCAGTTCCTTCTCGCGGTGCATGTCTCCGGCAAGGTCCATTTCGCCCAGCACTTCATCGAGGTCCTGCGACAGCTTGATGGCTTTGCGCAGCCCGGACAGTTTGCGCGGGTCTTCGGCGACGTATTTCTTGAGCAACTTTTCTTCGTCGGCCGTGAGTTCCCCGTCGGCGGCGCGGCTGAGCAACACATCGACATCGTTGATGCTCGCCTCCTCGGCGGCGTCAGGCGCCAGAAATCGTCCCGATTCGGAGGTGGGGGGCAGTGGGTTGGGTTCACGCATGGCGGTCATTCCTGAGCCTCGGCGCGCAGTTCCTGCATGATCTGCTTGAGCAACGCCGTGCCTTCTTTCAGCCGGGAAGCGACCGTGGCCGGCGACAGGCCGAGGTGCCCGGCCAGTTCCTCCGCGGTCAATTTCTGGGTGTACAGCGCCTGCACGATTTCGCGGTGCGATTCCGGCAGCCGCTGCAATGCGATTCGCATCAGCCGTTTGTCCTGTTCGCGATTTGGCGTGGTCATGCCAGTCCTCCTCCTTCGCCCATCAAGTCTTCCATGATTTTGCGCATCAACTGCTTGCCGCGGGTCAGGCGCTTGTCCACCGCGGCGCGGGAAATATCGAAGGTCGAAGCAATCTCGTCGTAGGACATTTTCTCGACGTACTTCGCCAACAGGATTTCACGGTAGTTCGCCGGGACCATGCCGATCGCCCGGCGGATCAGGCGGATGCGCTCGTCCCGCTCGGCCGCCTGGTCGGGCTGGTCGTCGCGCGGCGACTCGCGCAGTTCATCCTGGTGGTCGCGGATCACCTTCAACCGCCGCGATTCCTTGCGCACCACTGCGATCGCCATGTGCCGCGCGATCCCGCGCACCCAGGTCGCGAAGGCTTCCGGCTCGCGCAGGTCGGCCAGTTGCTTGGCCGCCTCGATGAACGCCTCCTGCGCGATGTCCTGCGCCTTTTCGGTCTGGCCCAGGATCGAGTACGCCGCCAGAATCGCTTTGCTCAGGTGACGGTGGTAGAGTTCCTCGAAGGCCGCGTTGTCGCCGTCCATCGAACGCAGCACCAGCTTTTCGTCGGGGACCGCATCCGGCGCTTCGGCGCCCGGATGCTTGCGCACCGTCGCCTTGGGTGGCAGGATGCGCTCCACCGTCTGCACGCGGATCCGCTGCGACTCGCTGGCCGACCGCGGTGTGTCCAGGGCCGCGCCGTTTCCGCCCTCGGCGGTGTCGGCGGCTGCCGTAGCAGTGTCGCAGGCGGCAGCGAGTTTCCGTGTTTGGGCGGCCGCAAATTCCTGGTTCAGCGCCGACGCGGTGTCGGCCGGCGGCGGCGCGCTCGCCCGCAGCGCCGCGACCTCCCCGGCGCTGATGGCTACCGGCGGCGGGTCGTTGGGCGATCCCACGCCGGGCCGGATGCCTGATCGTTTGGCCAGCGCAGGCGGTTGACCGGGCGCCGGCGTGCGCGAGGTGTCAGCGGTTGAGTTCGCACCGGCCGGCGGCGCATCGTCTGGCGGCGGCGAACCGGCTGGTGCAGCCGGGCGGGAGTCGGAGCGGTCGCTCAAACTGCGCACCTCCCGCGATGGACAGTGGCGCTGACGCCGTGCAAAACCAAAGGCCGCCCGCCGGCGGTCGCAGGCCGGTCGGCAACGGAGAACCGTCGAAGATATGGAGGAAGCATAGCACAATCCGGGAGCGTCTTGCACCCCATTATAGTCCCACTCGCCCCCCTGGGAGCGCCGCGCTCCAGTGCGGCGTCTTGGATCGTTCTTTCGTTCCCAGTCTGCTTGTGGTGCCGGCATCCTGCCGGCTCTTGCGCGCGCCGCGCACACTCTTCTTCAAACAAGCGCCGGCACCATCGTTTAGAACCGGTACACCGTCACCCGAGGCCCCAGCGGTCGCCAGACCTCCGGATTGGTCGGCCCGAAAAATACATGCGTCGGCAACCCCATCATCCCGGCCAGGTGCGAAGGCCCGCTGTCGTGCCCCCAGAATTCGCCGGCCGCGCCCACCAAGTCCGGCAAAAGTTTCAACTCCGGCGTCGCGATGGTCGCGCCCGGATCCAGTGCCTCGATCATCGGTCGCATCCCACGTTCGAGTTCCGCTGGCCCCAGCAAATACCGCACCCGCCGCCCGGTCGCGCGTTGTCGTTTCGCCATTTCGATCCAGTGCTCGATCGGCAACTGCTTTTTCCGGCTGCCCGCACCCGGATGGATCAGTGTGCAATGCTCGTCGCGCGCGGCCACCGGCACCGGATTGCGCAGCCATTCGCGCTGAAGATCGACTGGCAGTTCGCCCCGGTTTGGCGGGTCATGGCGTCTCACCGGGGCCTGCGGATTGAACTGCACCTGGCACAGGCGTTCGGCCGCGTGAGGCGGTTGCTGCATTCGCACCATCGGTGCGAGGATCCAATGATAAAAGGTGAAGGTGGAGAGGTGGGCGACGATTTTCGCAATGGTTTCGTGGGCCTGGCTGCTGACGTCAATCACATCGCCGCCCTCCATGCCGGAGAGTTGGCGTTCCACTTTTTCCAGATTCTCGGAATACAGCGCCGCGATCTCCGGCGATTCAAAATTCCGGACCTGCACCTGCGCGCATTCCAGCGGCAGAATCCGGGCCCAAGGCAGTTCGCAGGTCCACGGGCTTTGGTACCATTGGACTTCCTGCCCGGGATTGTTCAGCGCCAGCCGCGTCAGCAGCGGCACCGTGAGCAGCGCGTCGCCCAGCGCGCCGGGCCGGATCAGAAACTGTCGCCGCGCGTAGCTGCCCATGAACGGTTAACCTGTGTTCAACGATTCCCTCGATCGCGAACGGATGCAAGCGGTGAAAGCCGGCGACAAGGCCGCGCTCGAGCAATTATACGGGGCCTACGCCAAGCCCCTGATCTCCTTCTTCTTCCGCCTGACTTGGGATCGCACGCAGTCCGAAGACCTCCTGCAGGAAACCTTCCTGCGCCTCTGGAAGTCGGCCGCCTTCTACCGCGGCGATAGCAAAGTTTCCACCTACATTTTCCAGATCGCCAAGAACCTCGCATTCTCCAACCAGGCGCTGGCTCGCAACCGCCACGAAAAAACCGCGCCCGATCCTCACGCCGGCGACGACCCCGCCGCGCGCGAATCGCACGCCTCGCCGACCCTCTCGGTCGAAAAAGATGAACTGCGCCGGATCGTCCGCGCCGAGGTGGACGGCCTGCCCGAACCGCAACGCCTATGCGTGATCCTGGCCCAATTCGAAGACCTGAAGCACACCGACATCGCCCAGATTCTGGGCGTTCCCGTCGGCACCGTTAAAAGCCGTCTGTTCAACGCCGAGCAAACCCTGCGCCGGCGGCTGGGCAGATATCTCGAAGGCGATGTGCGCGTGACCGGCCCCGCCAAGGACCTCGGGGCGAATTCCGCTTCAGCCGTCCCGGCCCCTGCGAGGGATTCTGCCGCGGCCGCCCACCCGGATTCGCCATCCGGCGCGGCAAGCGACCCGCCGGAACAGCACGGCACGCACGGTTCCAGCCTCGAGAACGCCGTGGATTCGGTGAGAAGGCGGCGCGCCGCCCGACAGGAGGACGCCCATGGCGGATGAACCATCCCGCGCTGAAGCCGACCGCCATTTCTGGCGTCAGGTGGCCGCCGTCACCGAAGGCGACCTCCAACCGCCCGCCGACGGCTGGCGCAAAATCTCGCAACAGATCGACGCCGATCTGCGCGCCCGCGCGGAGCCTCTACCGCCGCCGCCGCCTTCCCGCCGCTTCCCCCTGCCCGGCGCGGTGGTTTGGATTGGCGGCCTGTTCGTGATCGTGGTCCTGTACCTGGTGACCGCGCAGACCCGCCCGGTGCCTGAGGTAAGCATCCGCCGTCCGATTTCTCCGCCGGCGGCCGTCGAAGAACCGCTCCCCGCCGGGACTCGCCGCATGCGCATCGACTGGGTGCATCCCCCGTTGGTGATTGCCGAAAAAACCAGTCGCGTGAAAATTGAATTTGCGCTGCTCAACACCGGCACCGGGCCGATCGTCCTCTCCGGCGCCGGCAGCAATGCCCGGCATTACCTGCTCGAAGTCCTCCGCGGAAGAAAACAGGTTCTGAGTTTCCCCTTGGTCGCCGAATCGGTCGACCGCCGTGGTGCTGACGGGCGCATCCATGCCGTTTCCGATCTTGCCCTCGACCAGACCGTCGATCCCGAGGAGGAACTCCTCGTCACCACCGTCGCCGCCATCGACTCCCTCTTCCCTGACGGCCGCGGCGAGTACACGCTGCGGATCCATTATTTCCCGCCGGCCTCCTCGAGCCTCACCTCGCCGCCGGCCACCCTTTCCGAACCCGTCGAGATCGCCGTCGTGAAATGATTTCGTCCCGACTCCACCCGCCCCCCCAAGGAACGACCCATGGAATGGATCATGTTTTCGAAGATGTTCGGCCGGCTTGACCCCGCCGGACTCGCCGCCAAAATCCGCCAGTTCGGTCTGTCCGGCGTCGATCTGGCGGTCCGCCCCGGCCATCCGGTGCACCCCGACAACGTCAAGACCGAACTGAAACGGCTGGTCGCACTTTTCCAGGCCGAGGGCTTGAAAGTCCCCCTGGTCACCGCCGTCACCAACCTGACCGATGCCGCTTCCGATCAGGCCACCAAACTTTTCTACGCCTGCGCCGACGCCGGCGTGCCCAACATCAAGCTCGGCTACTTCGTCTTCGACCCCAAGCGCCCGTTCCCCGCGCAGTTTGACCGCGCGCGCGGATTGCTGGATGGATTCGCGAAAGTCGCCCGCGGCACCGGCGTGCGCGCCAACGTCCACACCCACTCCGGCCTGTACGTTGCGCCGAACGCCGGCACGCTGCGCCTGCTTTTGCAGGGCTACGATCCGAAGGAAATCGGCGCCTATCTGGACCCCGGCCACCTGTCGGTCTGCGGCGAACCACTGCCGCTGGCCTTCGCCCTGGCCCGCGAACACCTCGCCCTGATCGCGGTGAAGGATCTCGCCAAGGTCGCCAAAGGCGCCGGCCGCGAGCGCTCCGTCGAAGTCCGACTCCTGCCCATCGGCCAGGGGCAGGTGGACTGGCTGGCGCTCAAGGAAACCCTGGAACAGGTTGGCTTCCACGGCCCGGCTTCGCTCCACTGCGAATACGAAACACTCGAAGGCGAAGCCCTCGACCGCCAGGTCGTCGCCGACATTGCCTATTTGAAATCAATCGGGCTGATGGCCTGACTTTAAGCGCTTCATCCGAAGTACCCTGAATTTGTCGCCGAATGAATCCGCCCAGGAAATGCCCCTCTCCCAGGTGGCACGGGCCTAGGGCCCGTGGCTAAAAAATGCCGGCGTAGCCGGCGCCATTAAACTCTTGCACGCGTTGCGTGCACTCTGTATTTTTTGACCCAATTTATGTTACATTGTTTAAGCCGCTTAGACCGGTTTTTCCGCCAGCACCACCTGCCTTGGCGAGGTCAGCTCCTCGAAGCGCCGGCCTTCCAGCGTGCCGTACATCGCAACCGGTCGCAGCCCTGCGCCAGCCAGCAGCGCCGGCCATTCGTCGGCAAAATACACCCGCACCGATTCCAGATATTCTTTGTGCGCCCGCGTGCCGTCGGGGGACCAGACCTGCACGATCTTGGCCAGCCGTCGCGCGACCGGATCGTAGCGCCGCAGCTCGATCAGCCGCGCCGCGCGCCCGGCGCCGCCCGCTCCCGGCGCCTCGCCACTTTCCGTTTCAGTGCACCAGCGGATCGCCTTTTCGCTGCGCGGCGCCAGCGTCGTGAGCGTCGCAACCGGGTTGAGCACGTCCAGCACCAGCCGCCCGCCGGGCGCCAGCACCCGCGCCATTTCGTTCAGCGCACCTCGATTCTCCGCGTCGTCGAAGTAGCCGAACGAGGTGAACAGATTGAAGACCGCCGCAAACTGACCGGTAGGGTGGGGGATCGCCCGCATGTCCGCGCGCGTCACCGGCAGACCGTCGGCCAGCGCCAGCGCCAGCAGGTCGGCCGACAGGTCCAGCCCTTCCGCCTTCAGCCCGTGCGTCAGCATGACCCGCAGATGACGCCCGGAACCGCAGCACAGATCGAGCACCCGCGCGTCGGCCGGCAGTTGCAGCGTGGTCAGCAGAAAATGAATCTCCGCCTCGGCCTGCGCGTCGTCGCGGTGCGCGTAGCGCGCTGCATAGTCGGCGCCGAAGGCCGTCTCATACCAGGGCCGGCCGGCATGGCAGAGTTCGGATCGGATGGGGTCATTGGAGCCAGGCAGAGGGGAAATTCCAGCGTGCATCGACTGGCCTGTAAAAAGGGGATCGCGGAGCGGTTGAAAACAATGCGGTCATTATACGATTTTCGGACGGCACATTCGAGCCCGCCCGCCAAAAATACGCGCCCGCCAGTTGACGCCGGCCGTTTCACGAAGTATGTTGAGGTGGTGCCAAGTGAACGGATGGTTCCGTTCTGAATAGGGAAGGCGGTGCAATTCCGCCGCGGTGGTCGCCGCTGTAACCGGGGACCGAGGCTTCAAACATCCACTGGACCGTCTCTGCGGTCTGGGAAGGTGCAAGCCTTGGGACGATCCGGAAGCCAGAAGACCTGCTTGGACCCTGCTGCGCAACGGTTTTCAACCGGTGCGCGCAGGTACATTTGCCGAGTCCTCGAACCAAGGACGCAGGCTGGCCGTGTCTGACGGCGTTTGCTTCCTCCGCGCGCTTCCTGAACCATTCGCCCTGTGTCCCGCCCGCGCTGGATGATGCACTCGCCGTCCCTCCGCCCGCTTTGCATCCTGTCTCGCAGGTCTTCGTCGAATGCTCGCAGCCGGCGCCGTCGAACCAACGGGGCGGTGAGTGTTCCCCGTGTCCGACTGCCTTCGTCCCGCCCATCATGCTCGCCCCCCCCGACCGCACGGTTGCCTCGTGCAGCGGTTGGCCGCCACCTTGTGCCTGTGCCTGTGCCTGCACGGCTTGCTCGCCGCGCAGTCGCCCGCGCCGCAACCTGCGTCGCCGGCGCCGCCTGCACCCGCAGCGCCGGCTCAGCCTCCAGCCATGTTCGCGTCCTTTCCAAAGGCGGCCTCCTCCCCGACCGCGACCCCCCTCCCGCCACCACCCACCCCCGCACCTGCGCCCGCGCCCGCCAACGATGACCAGGCCACCGTGATCTACGTCGAAGGCCACCGCCAGGAAATTCCCGCCGCACCCGGCAACCCCACCCGGTTCGTGACTGCCATCCAGCTGCCTCACGCCACCGAGACCCTCGATTCCGTCGCCTCCGAATTGGAAAAAACCCCCGGCGTCACCGTCCGGCGCCTGGGCGGCCTGGGCTCCTATTCCACCGTGTCCATCCGCGGTTCCACGCCGGCACAGGTGGAAATCTTCTGGGATGGCGTCCCGCTCAACAGCGCCGCCTCCGGCCTGACCAACCTCGAAGACATCCCCATGGATGTGATTCAGCAGATCGACGTCTACCGCGGCGCCGCGCCCGCGCAGTTCGGCGCCGCCGGCATTGGCGGCGTCATCAATCTGATCACCCGCCGCCCCGATCCCGCGCAGCACGGCCGACCCTTCGGCCTCGTCTCGGTCACCGGCGGATCCTTCGACACCTGGAAGTTCGACGCCATGACCGGCGGCACCGCCGACGACGGCACCGGCATGCTGTTCTTCTACCACCGCCTCCAGTCCGGCGGCGGCTTCACCTACCTCAACGACAACGGCACGCCACTCAATCCCGACGACGATCACACCGACCGCCGCGTCAACAACGCGCTCGTCAGCCAGGATTTCTTCACCCGCTTTGACGGCGCCCTGCCCCGCGATTGGCGCTGGAGCCTCCGCGTCGATGCCTTCGACAAACGCCAGGGCTTGCCGGGTCTCGAAGCCGTTCAAGCCCGCCACGCCCACCTGCGCACCGGCCGCGGACTCGTCAATCTGGAGGCCACCGCGCCCGAAAGCACCGCCAGCGATCCCGACGCCGCGCCTGCGCCGGTCATCGGCGTGAACATGCTCTACGAAGAGCTCCAGTTCACCGACCCCTTCGCCGAATTGGCGCTTTCACCCACCGACGATCTGACCGAAACCTGGAGTTTTGGCGCGCACGCCCATGCCGGTTGGGAACTCCTCGATCGCCGTCTGTTTCTGTCCGCCTTCGGGGAAGCCCGTCATGAAGAATCCCAGGCGATTGCGATGCGGCCCCAGCTCACCCACGAGCCGGTCGAAAAGCGCGACAGCCTCACCGGCGTCTTGCAAGCGGAACTCTGGTGGCTGGACGGCCGCCTACGGCTCGTCCCGACCCTCCGCGGCGAAGTGTTCTTCAACCACATGGCCGGCGATCCGCGCATCCTCACCCCCGGCCTGCGCGGCGCCAACGACGCCACCCAGCAGTTCCTCAATCCCTCACTCGGATTCCTGTACGCACCTGACGACAGCTTCGAAGTCAAGGCCAACGTCGGCCGCTTCAACCGCGTTCCCGATTTCTATGAACTCTTTGGCGACCAGGGCACCATCGTCGGCGCGCCCGGTCTCGCGCCCGAACGCTCCGACACCTTCGACCTCGGCTTCCATTGGCTGCCGACGCTGCCCGATCGCCTCGGCCGGGTCGAACTCCAATACGATTTCTTCTACCTCTACACCGACAATCTGATCGCCCTCGTCCGCAACTCCCAGAACACCTCCCAGGCTGCCAACGTCGGCGCCGCGCTCAATGTCGGCCATGAATTCGACCTGCGCTGGGACACCGCCCGGCCGGTCGGCGGTTGCCGCCCCGCGTTGCAGTTCAGCTACACCCACCAGGATCCGCGCAACGACTCCGACACCGCCTACCTGCGCGGCAACCTGCTGCCCAATCAACCGCAGGACAGTTGGTTTTTGCGGCTGGAAAATTTCTTTGAATCCACGCCGCCCGATGCCCCGCTGCGACTCGGTGGATGGTTTGAATGCGCCTACACCGGCGAAACTTTCCGCGATCCGGCCAACCTCTATCCCGTCGCCGCCCGCACCCTTCTGAACGCCGGCCTGCAGTACTCCACCGCCTTGCATGACCAACCCGGCGTCACCTGCACCTTGGAAGTCAAAAACCTGACCGATAACCGTATCACCGACGTGGCCGACTACCCGTTGCCCGGCCGCAGTTGGTTTGGCACGGTCGAAGTCAAATTCTGAAAAGGAGTCTCTTCATGGATCGATCGTTCGTGCTGCGCCTGAGCGCCCTCGTCCTCTGCCTGGTTGTTCTGTACGCCCTGCCGGGCGCGGCCTGTTCCATCAAGAAAAAAAGCTACGGTGCGCCCGGTTCGGGCGGCAACAAGATGTTCGTCGTCACCACCGACTACACCAGCGGCTCCTATGCCACCGTGGATGCCTCCACGCACGCCGCCGCATCCAATATCGCCGCCATCGATTCCGACGCCGTCGCCCGCGTCTACAACGGCCTGGTCTGGGTCATCAACCGCACCGGCGAAAATAACATCACTGTCGTCGATCCCACCCAGGGCTACGCCGTCATCAACCAGTTCACCACCAACGATCCCGGCGGACCCGCCAGCAATCCCCAGGACATCGAATTCGTCAGCCTCACCAAAGCCTACATCACCCGCTACGAACAGAACACCATCCTGATCGTCAATCCCTCCAACGGTGCGCAACTGGGCACCATCAACCTCAGTTCCCTGCTCAATCCCGACCCCGGCACCGAACCGGCCGATACCGACGGCATCGTCGAAATGGCCGGCGCCTGTATTCACAACGCCACGCTCTACGTCACCGTCGAACGCCTCGACCGCGCCAACTACTACACCCCCGTCGGCCACAGCTATATCGCGGTCATCGACACGGCCACCGACACCCTGACCGGCTCGATCCAACTGACCTACGCCAACCCCTCCGGCGACCTGCGCTACATCCCGTCGCTCGACCGCATCGCCACCGTCTGCTCCGGCAGTTTCGGCGTCGCCGACGGCGCCATCGAAATGATCGACCCCACCAGCAACACCGACGACGGCGCGATGCTGCTCGAAACTTCCCTCAACGGCGACTTCGACGATTTCGTCGTCGACAGCGCCACCCAGGGCTATGTGCTCTACAACGACTTTTCCTACAACTTGAAAGTACAGCGTTTCAACCCGACCACCCTGACGCCTTCCGGCACCGATGTTGTCGCCGTCAGCGGCTTCAACCTGTCCGGCCTTGCCCTCACCCCCGACGGCAAACAGCTTTACGTTGGCGACCGTACCGGCGTCAACCCCGGCATCCGCATCTACGACACCACCACCTCGAACGACGCCGAAATCACCACCAATCCCATCCCCACAGGTCTTCCGCCGTTCGAAATCGACTATGTCCCCTAATCACCCCAAGTCCACCGCTCCCCTGGGGGCTTGCCTTGCGCCCCCTGGAGCGCCGCGCGCCAGCGCGGCTTCTTGGATTTAGTTTTTATTTTCAACCCACCGCGCCGGGATTTTCACGCGCCATCCCGCGCCGTCTTTCAGCGCCTGGCGCCCTTTTTCTTTTTCTCTATCTTCCGCTTCCCCAAAAACCAATTCTTCTCTGTGCCTCTGTGGTGAGTCTTCCTACTCCCCCACCTCGAACTCCCCCTTCAGTTCCCGGCGCAATACCTTCCCCGTCGGCGTGTGCGGCATCTTGTCCACGATCTTGATCTGCTTCGGCACCTTGAATCCCGCCAGATGCTCCCGGCAAAACGCCTGCAGCGCCCCCGCCTCCGCCTGGTGCCCGTCTTTCAGCGTGACGCAAGCCATGACCTGTTCGCCCGAACGGTTGCTCTGCACCCCCACCACCCCCGCTTCGGCCACGTCGGGATGTTTGATCAACACGTTTTCCACTTCCGCCGGCCACACGTTTTCCCCGCCGACGATGATCATTTCCTTCAGCCGCCCCGTGATGAACAAATAGCCGTCCTGATCCAACATCCCCCGGTCGCCGGTGTGGAACCGCCCCATCGCGTCCACCGCGACCTTGGTTTCCTCGGGCCGGCCGTGGTACCCCAGCATCACATTCGCGCCCTTCACACAGACCTCGCCTTCCTGCCCGACCGACAGCGCCGCCTTCGACTCCGGATCGACGATGGCGATTTCCACCCCTGGCAGCGGCCGCCCCACCGACCCCGCCCGATGATTTTCATAGGTGTTGAAACTCACCACCGGACTGGTCTCGGTCAGCCCGTACCCTTCCAGCAGCGGAATCCCGAACGCCGCTTCGAACGCCTGCGCAATTTCCGGCAGCATTTTTTCTCCGCCGCTCGCGGCAATCCGCAGCTCAATCGGCAGCTTGGCCTTGGTCTGCATCCGGCTGAGCAACCGGGCCAGACTCGGCACCAGCTTCAAGCAGTTGATCCGCGCCGATTTCATCCCCGCCAGAATTTCATGCGGGTCGGTCGTCGGCAGCGGCACGTAGCACGCGCCGACCATCAAGGGCAGCAGCATCCCCGCCGTCAGACCGAAGCTGTGAAACACCGGTAGAATCCCCAGCGACCGAATGTCCTTGTCAATGTGCAGCGCTTCCTTCACGCCATTGATGTTCGCCGCCAGATTGCGGTGCGACAGCTCCACGCCTTTCGGTGTTCCCGAGGTCCCCGATGTATATAGCAGCACCGCCGGTTTGTCGGCCAAGTCGGTCTTGTCTTTGTAGGGCACGCGCGCATTCAGCACCCCCCGCGCCATCGTCATCAGCATCACGCCCGGATTCGAACCGGCCTTCACGCCGTATTGCGCCGCGAGCTTCTGCAAATCCGCCTGCATCTGCGCCACCACCGGCTCGATCGCGATCTGTTCGATCAGCCCGTCCAGCACCGCTTTGACCGGCTCGAAATAATAGCCCTGTTTCGCTCCCGCATCGGCGAGAATCGCCTGCAACTCCGCCCGCGCCATCCGCGGATTCAGCGGCAGCAGCGTCCGCCCCGATTTCCAGGTCGCAATCGCCAGCACCACGAACGGCAGCGACTGCGGCATCGCCGTCGCCACGATTGGCCCGACCTCGCGCCGGTCCATGTCCCGCGCCACCACCCGCGCCAGCGCTTCGATCCCCAGAAAGGGAACCTCCTCCAGCTCCCCCTCCGGCGTCGGCCGCGCCACCGCAGCACGCATCGGGACCTCATTGAGCACCTGATTCCAAAGCGCCGGCAAATTGTCGAGCGGTTCGCGTCCCATACAGTTCTCCCCTGTCCCCCGCAATTCATCTTATCGCCGATCCGCCGCCGGTCGCCTCTCATACCCCACGCTCACACCGCCCTCACCCAAATTTAACAATCGTCCAATCCGCTCGCCGCCGCCCGGCCGCCACCACGCCCCTGCCGCGTGCCGACTTCCCGCCACCCGATGGTTCGCGGTATAATGGCTGCGTCACAATCCCACGCATCCCCCTCTTTGAAATCGATCCACCCCCGCTTGCCAGGAGCCGCCCGTCCATGCGCGTCAAAAAAATTACGCCCCGCTATTTCAACCTCTACGAACGCTCCGCGCACAACGATCTCGACGCCGGCGTCGATTTCATCAAACGCAACGCCGACATGAAGAAAAATTACTACGCCTTCACCTGCCTCCAGTTCCACCCCACCGCCAAAAAATTACTCTGCGGCACCACCAACTTCAGCAACGACGTACTCCACACTTTCGATCCCGCCACCAAGGAATTCCAAAGCCTCGGCTACGCCCAGTTCGGTCGCGACGAATTCGAAATCAAGTGCCACCGCTCGCTGGCCGTCGGCAAAGACGGCAAAGTCTACGGCGCCACCAGTTGCCTGCACGACATCCCCGACCGCCTCAAAGGCCCCGGCGGCAAAGTCTTCTCCTACGACCTCAACACCAAAAAATTCGAACTGCTCTGCATCCCCAAACAACACGACTACATCCAGACTATTTCGCTCGATCCCGAACGCGAAATGATCTACGGCTTCACCTATCCCGTTTTCGAATTCTTCGCTTATTCGATCCGCGAGAAAAAAGTGAAGTACCTCCAATATATGCAGTCGATCACTCACCTGTCCGCCATCGACGACGCCGGCGGCTACTGGGGCACCTGGGGCTTCGATCACAAATTCTTCCGCTACGATCCCGTTTCCAATTCGGTGAACTTTTTCAAACACGGCCTGCCGCTGCAATGCCACAGCCTCATGTACAAAAATGCCGGCCCGGTCGATATGATGCTCAACGCCGGCGACGGCTCGCTGTATATCACATCCGAAATCGCCGAACTCTACCGCCTCAACCCCAAAACCGCCGAAGTCGCTTATCTGGGCCGCCCCTTCGCCTCCAACCGCATGCCCGGCCTCACCGTCGGACCCAAAGGCCTGCTCTTCGGCGCTGGCGGCATCGACGACGACACCCAGCTTTGTTCCTTCGACCGTGAAACCGGCCGCTTCGAAAATCTCGGCCACATCAAAGCCACCGAAGGCGGCAACGCCGGTTCGAAAAAGGGCGCCGATAGCCGTGTCCCCGCCGGCACCACCTGTTTTCGCACCCACGATCTCATCGCCGTCGGCAATACGCTCTACTGCGGCGAAACCGACAACCCCAAACGCGGCGATTTCCTCTGGGAAATCGAGCTTTCTGACTAAAACAGCCGCCCGGGCCTATAACGAAATTTCTGCAACTCTCCAATTGCAGCCACAGCAGGCCCCGTCACCGGCAGGTCGGTCCTTCAAAGCGATGCGCGCTCAACGGTATCCCCGTGGCCCCTGATATCCCCGCGCCCCCCTGGGAGCGACGCGCGCCAGCGCGGCTTCTTGGATTCCTCTTCCTCTAGCGCGCCCGCGCATATTCCCTCATCCTTCATCCGGCTTTGTAGAAAACTTCGCTTTCATAATCTTTTCTTGGCCCCGCAAGGGGCCGCCTATAGGTAGCCGTGGGTCGAATGACCCACGGTTGGAAGGTCGTGGCAAGGCGAAGCCTCGCCACGACCCTTCCAAAACGCGCTTCCGCGCGACCCCAAACAATCAGCGCGTCAATACCATTCCATCGCGCGGAACCGTCACCGCCCTACGTTCCATGCATGGTTTCCACAGAGCCCCTTCAATCTTCATGCTTCGTTCACTTCTCGTTCATTCCACGTTCACTGCTCGCACCGTATTGATCGCCCCCTCCGCCGTCTGCGCCGGCAAGGGCGCATAGCCCATTCGCTCCAATTCCGCCTGCCCATCGGTCAGCGCATACACCGCAAAATCGCTGAGCGCCTTCTCCCGCCCCACGCCGGGCAGCCGGTCCGGCAGCACCAACCACACATAGGCGCACAGCGGGTAGCTCCCATCGCCCGGCGGATCGACGATCCACCCGCCGGCAGGTTGCCCCTCCGCCGCCGCCGCCGCGGCTGAAAGCGACGCCATATCCGCCGCCACAAATTTACCCGCCGCGTTTCGTACGTGGCCGCAGGTCAGGTGCTCCGCCACCGCCGTGTGCAGCCCCACATAGCCGATCGTTCCGGGCGTTTTTCCGACGACCAGCGCCACGCCCTCGTCGCCCTTGGCGTCCACGCCCACCGGCCACGACACATAGGAATTGGCGCCCACCTTCCGCTTCCAATCCTCACTCGCGCCGGTCAAAAACGCCGTGAACCGAGCCGTCGCGCCGCAAGCATCCGAGCGATGCACCGGCACGATCTCCAGGTTCGGCAATGCCACGCCGGGATTGGCCGCCGCCAGCGCCGGATCGTTCCAGTGCGTGATCGTCCCCAAGAAGATCCCCGCCAGCACCTCCGGCGTGAAATTGAGCGCCGCCGTCACGCCCGGCACATCGTACACCGGCGAAATCGCCTGCACCGCCAGGGGCACCGCGAGCACCTCCGCGTGCCGCGCCGACGCCTGCGTGATCCGCTGCGCCCCCGTCGGCGGCGCGTCCGACAAAATGAAATCGACCTCCCCGTTGGTGAACGGTTTCGGCCCGTGCGATCCCGGCGTCTCGTCGCCGATCTGAATCTGCGGATGCAACTTTTCAAACGCCGGCGCCCACGCCGCGAACGGTGCCTCCCCCGGCCCCGCCACCAGCCCCGTGATCGTCACCGGCGGTCCGCCGCCCGTTCCACCGCCGCCGCCGCCGCCCGCCGTCGGCTCGCCGCAGCCGGCCAGCAAACAGGCCGCTCCGCCAATGCCCGCCATCGCCCCGCGCCAGATCGCGCGCACCGCGCCGTTGTTCCGCCGCATGACCGTACCCTCCCTGTGCCAATCACCACCGCCCCGCGGCCAACCGCCATCAGTATAGCTCTGCGCGCCGGTGCAGCGTTTCTTTTGTTGCGCCCCTCAGTGGCGGCGGATATCCTGTGCAGGGGCCGTGTCTCTTCCGCCCGCCCCTAGATCTCTTCGACTCGGTCGCTGTCCCCGCGCACTGGGATGAGGCCCCAGACCATGACTCGCATTCCCCTGAGCCAACGCGCGTTTGCCTGGACCCTCAAGCACTACGTTGCGACGCTCGCCGTGCTGCCGGTGGCCATCGTGTTCCTCAGTTTGCAGTGGAACACCACCGCCCGCATGCTGCCGCCGCCGACCATGAACGGCTGGGCGGTGCAGGCGATGTGGGGCTACCCGCGCACCTGTCGCACCGTCACCTATGTTAATGGCACCAACTGGGCCTACTCGGAACAGTCGGTTAACGGCGGCCCGATGGAGCCGGTCTTCGACTACCGCGCGCAGGCTCAAATCGCCACGCCGGCCTGGGACTTGGGCGCCCTGCTGGCCGACATTCTCATTGGCCTGAGCGCCATCCTGCTGGCCGCGATCCTGGGCGAAGGCCTCCAGCGCGCCGCCACAGCACTGCTCCTGCGCCTCATGCGCCCCCGCCCCCGCGCCGACCCCTTTGATCAAGTCGAAGTTCCCACTCATTGGGACGAGGCCCCCAAGCCATGAATCCCACCAGCCTCCCAAGCCAAGTTGCCCGCTGGACCCGCCGACATGGGATGGCGATTGCGCTGGCCTGGGCCGTTGCCGTCGCCTGGGCCATTCTCCAAACGGATCAGCCCGCGCAGGTGGCGTGGAACGGTTCGATGCCCGAAGGCTGGGGTCGCGTCGAAACCATGGGCTACCCGCAGACCTTCCGCACCGTCTGGTACAGCGGCGTGGTGACATCCCAGGGCCCGCCCGCGCCCGTCACGACGGCCGACTACCACCGCACCGCGCTGTTCACGAAAACCGACTGGAATGGGTCGGCGCTGGCTTTCGACCTTGCCCTCGGCCTACTGGTGGTGGTGCTTGCGGTGCTTCTCGGCGAAGGGGCGCAGCGCGCCTGGCGGCGCGCCGTCCAAGTCAGAAGCCACTCGCGCCCGTCCCGCCCGCCCGACGACGCGGTGCCCGACAATCTGCCTGCCGACGGCGCCTGGGACGAAGCCAAACCACGCTGACGCGCCCAAAACCGTGTTGCGGGAATAGGGCTCAGGTGGCTCTGCATAAACCTTCGCTTCCGTGTCTTTTTCTTGGCCCCGTACGGGGCCGCCTATAGGTAGCCGTGGGTGGAACCCACGGAATGGTAGGTCGTGGCGCAGCCACCGCGCCACGACCTACCCAAAACGTTCTTCCGCGCGACCCAAGGCGATCATGACCTCGCCGTCCCTCCATCGCGCGGAACCGTCGCCGCCCTGCGAAAAATGCATGGATTCTACCCAGCCGTGCGAAGAGGAAGAGGCGCGAGAAAGACTCGCGCGTCAAGCCGCCTCACCCCCTGCTCGTTTGCGAATTTCCCAAAAACCAGTTGCGCCTCGTCCTTTCATACGGTATGTTCTGTAATGACAGAAAGATCCGAAGCGCCTGTAGCGCTCGGACCCGAAACCTGCCCCATGAGGGACGTTCTTCCTCGTTTTCCTTCATTCTTCAGGCTTCATCCTTCATCCTTCATCCTTCATCCCTGCTTCGAGGTTCCCGCCATGCCCGCCCTCACCCCCGTCCAGCAGAAATTCATCCTCCACTGGGGCGAAATGGGTTCCCGCTGGGGCATCAACCGCACCGTCGCCCAAGTCCACGCGCTGCTGTTTCTCTCCGACAAACCCCTTCACGCCGAAGCCATCGTCGAAACGCTTTCGGTCGCCCGCTCCAATGTTTCCACCAGCCTGAAGGAACTGCAAGGGTGGGGGATCGTCCGCGTCACCAGCGTGCTCGGCGACCGCCGCGATCACTTTGAAAGCCTGAAGGACGTCTGGGAAATGTTCCGCCTCGTTATCGAAGAACGCAAAAAGCGTGAACTCGATCCGACCCTGGCGCTCCTCAAAGAATGCATGGCCGACGCCGAAAAAGCCGGCCCGGCCGAAAAATACACCCGCGAACGCGTCGGCGCGATGCTCGACTTCTTCGAGACCATGTCCACCTGGTACTCGCAGGTCCGCTCGCTGCCCAGCGCCTACGCCATCAAATTTCTCAAGCTCGGCGCCAAAATCCCGGGCATCCTGCGCCGGTCGTCGTGACGATCGCCGCTCCGGCCCGCCGCAGGTGTGGTGAGCCGTCACCAAGCCCAGCTGTGGCGGTGCCAAACCAACCCGGCTGCGGGCCCTTTTTTTGAACCGGATGTTTCTGTGATTACAGAAACGTCCGAAAGAAATGGAATGTTCGGGAGGTCCCCGCAGACGCGCCGCCGTCGTTTCCAGGCCCCCCACGCCCCCGCCCGGCGAACCGGTTGGATGGCGTGGAACGGCGG